>NZ_LNAM01000079.1 GCF_001461035.1 Acetivibrio ethanolgignens
GTCGCAGGACTGCTCTTACGCACTGTCATTAGGATGACCAACTTTCTGTCACCTAAATGTTTGATACCAGAAGCGGGTAATCCCGCCCCTGGCATCTGTTAAGATTTCATCCTATGCATCCATTATCCGCAAGTATCTTCAATGCAGCTACAACTGTACATGCATCCACTTTTTTCATCTTACTGTAGTTTCGAAGTCGTTCTTCATTCCAAAAGGTATCCGACAGGGCGGCAAGTTCCGTACCGATATCCCAGTTGGGAATACAGATATAATTCCCATAGGCATGTTTTCCTACAATCAGGTGAAAATGGCTTCCTCTTGCGTCAAGTTCTGCCTCACAGGGATTACCGTTTCTTATAATTTCAAGCGTACCTTCCCACTGATGTGGGGAGCAGCCTTTTCCTTTGCATAAAAAAGTGATCATTGATGTACGTCACCTCCCAGAAGTTCGTGCTCGATGATATAATGCACCAGATGCTCATCGATCAAACGCTTATTCTGCTGGCTTGCATACATAAGGCTTTTTTCACAGATCCGGTTGATGCTGCGCGGAATCCCTGTGGATTCTTTATAAATATCATCTATGGCTTTATCGGTGAATATCTCCTGTTTCCCTCCGGCGTAAGCCAGATGGGAAACGATATATCTTTCCGTTTCCGCTCTGTCCAGGTGCGGAAGGACGCAGTTGATATCAATACGCTGCCGGACAGCCGCATAACGCTGCATCCGTAGCTTATCCCATAATTCCGTCTGTCCTACCAGAACCAGTGCCATCGGGCTCATGGAATCGAATTTATAATTCAGCAGGAAACGGAACTCTTCAATGGTTTCCTTTTCAAGCAGGTGGGCTTCATCCAGAATACATACGACTTTCTTTTTCTGCACACCTCGGATGATCTCGACTTCCTTCTGGAGCTGCCGCTTGGCATCACCCCGGTAGAACTTTGACTCGATCCCCAGCTGGTCAAGTAATCCTTTATAAAACCACCGCGGGGTAAGCTTTGAATCGGACAGGTAAAGGAAAATGTATTCTTCCTGGGAAAGGGTTGTTACAAACCGGCGGATCAGAGTGGATTTTCCACATCCGGCATCTGCAGTGACAACAGCGAACAGCTGCCGGTCTGCCGCATAGGCAAGCCTGCCAAGGGCGTCTGCCATGGCAGGGGACTCATAAAGTTCCTGTACAGGTGTATCCCTTACGAAAGGGGTATGCGTCATCTGGTAGAAGGTTTCATACATGGCGACCACCATCCTTTCTGTATTTCCCAAAGGAGATGGCATCTGCCCTCTGCTGTCTGGTCTGTACATGTTTTTTTTCCAGAGCGGCCAGCATTCTGGAAGATTCGGTTTCCTGTTCCTGCATAGATACGGGGAGAGAAGGTGCTTTGTCGCAGAACGGGCCGATCTTTACCGGTTCTGCTGTAAAAGGTTCCATTCCGGGATACCGTACGGTGATCGTTTCAGGTACCATGGGATCATAAGAGATCTCCACCCTGCACCCGATCAGTGACGGTTTTGTTTCGTATTTGTGTCCCCGGAAGCTGATGCAGGCACCTTTGTCCACAAGTCGTTCCTCGTGATGCAGGAATGCTTCGGCGACAACCGATGCGTCGAGGAATGTCAGGTGCCTTGTATCCCTTCCCCATTCCTGCAATGGTGTGATGCCTGCCGCCGGTATGGGACTGTTCATGCTCTCGTAGTACTCCCGGATCCCGTCATGCGGTGTTTTGTGATAGTATTCCTCCAGGTAAATCTCCCAGTAACGGTTCAGTTCCTCCAGGGTTTTGATTTTATGTACTTTTGCTTCCCTGAGGAACGAATCTACGACCTGGTGGAATTTCTCCACCTTACCTTTAGACTTCCCGCTCCTGACAGGCGCTGTACGGATGGTGATACCAAGCCTGGAAAGAGAGAACTTCAGCTGTTTTGCCACATACTGTGAACCGTGGTCAAAGTAACAGGCATCGAATTTCCCGTGCTTGAGGATGACTTTCCGGAAAGTATCCTCAACAATGGCTTCTTCCTGATTATCATAAAAACTGGACTGCAGGACATATCGGGAATGATCATCGATTGCCGATGACAGGTACGTCTGCACCATTGCACCGTTCTTTCCGATCGGGAGTTTTAAGCCGTATTTGATATCTCCCTGAAGCAGCATCATCCGGTGCGGTTTACAGAAACGTTTGGAAGAACTCTTCCTTGCGTCATTGTACATCTGCATCTGACGGACACCAAAACCTGCCTTATAAAGATAACGTTCCATGGTGGAGCGCTTCAGGATCCCCGGGGCTGCCCATCCTTCCAGTTCCAGTATGTAAATGATCTGCTTCACGGAACGTTTTGGGACTTCCTTTTTCAGTTGGATCGCCTGCTCAAGAATCTCATCAAAGTTCTCAAGCAGTTTCTGAGACCGCCGCTGTTCCCGGTTCATCGGTTTTAATCCAGCGAAACCGCCGTTCCTGTACGCTGCTTCATAGCGGTACAGGCTGCGTGGGGATATACCGTTCTTCCCGGCAATGTCTTCTCTCATCTGGATGCGTTTTGCATTATCCAGTGTTTCATCCAGCAGGGGAGCGATCAGCTGATACCGGTTAAGGGCCTGCTCATCCTGCCATTGTTTGTTTTCTGTTGTCTGCATGATCTTTATCCTCCTTTTGGAGGAGCGTACCATACTTGATGTGTGACAACAAAACAAAGTCGGTGCATGGACAACAGACTTAAAGGGATACAAGAAAGCCACCAGAATTATAAATAAAGCGGAGAATGGTCTCCAGCCATTCTTCGTTGGAACTGCGTAGCTTGTCAAGCAGAGACATGCTGGTACTCAGGAGTTCCTCACCGAATCCCAACAGACGATATCCTAACGATTTCAGATAACCGTCTATCCTTAGATGGTTTACCATCAGCCAGTGATGCCACCTATACATTGTAACCTCACAAGGATAATCTGCCGAATCGTCATCCTCTGGGGTAACGATCCCATCAAGCACTCCTGATATAACTTCCGTGGCATAGTGTTTAAATGGGACCAGACAATCCGGGAGCTCCCGATGAAGCCTTCCACACTGATGACATTTGAGCCGACGTATGATATAAATACGACGTTCCCGTCCTTCCAGTAGCATAATCCGTTGACAGGAATCACGGTAAGCTAATGGTTCACCACAAATAGGGCAATAGGATATGACACTGCTTTCAACAAAAAATATTTTCTTCCTCATTGTAAGTTACGGTGTAATCTGATACAATAATCATGGTTGTAAAACCATAGTCCCAGAGTGCATGTCTTGCAAGGAGGGTGCTCTGGGATTCCTTTCTTTATACTGATGTCAGTATAATGGTCTATCCAGAGACAATCAAGTAAATCAATTTTTAGTCATATGAGATTAGCATAAACAGTTGCTATCGGTTCCTGCGGACGCACTATCGGACGCATTGAACGAGGCGAAAGAAATGCCTCCCTTGAACTCGCTCTCAGGCTCTCTGCCTATCTTGGAATATCCGTTGAAGAACTATTTAAAGTTGAAGATGAATGATTTAATGCCAGCCTACGCAAGGCTGGCATTTCGATTAATCAAGTAATTATATTTATTCAACGATTCTTTTCTTTTCCCATTTTCTTCCATTCCATCGAACATACACGAATACTGCTCGAATTATTTCATCTAGTGCCATAGCAATCCATACCCCAACAATATCCCAACTCGTATATTTGTAAAACAAAATAGTTAATAATACAGCGATTAACCACTGGGTCGTCATTCCTAAAAAAGTAGGAAATTTAACATCACCCGCAGCCTTCAAGCTATAGATAATAACAATGTTACAGGTTCTTCCAATTTCCAGAAATATCGCAACCAGCATTACCTTTTGACCCAAATATAAAACTTCACTTTCACTAGTAAATAGTGACAGGGTATATGGCGAAAGGAGATAATTGACCGTTGCCACTAATACAGAAAGAATCATCGCATATGTAAGAACTTTCTTAACTTGTTTATATATAAAGTCCAATTTTCCTGCTCCAACCGATTGCCCGACTACAATCGACATAGCAACTGCAATTGCCATTGAAAACGAATATGAAAACTGGGCAAGAATTGAACAATAAATCTTTGTATTTAGAGACATTGTTCCCATCAGATTGATAATTGCTATTATCACTAATTGTGAAATATCATAAGATATATTTTCTCCTGTTGCAGGTACTCCAATTTTAATTAATTTTTTCAACTCATCTTTTGGCAGTGGAAATAAATATTTTATACTTATTTTCCCCTTTATGCTTTTTTGAAAAAATATAATATAAATGACTAATGCGATCACCTCACTGATAACTATAGAGACCGCTACACCAACAAATCCCAATCCCATTATTTTCAGTGGTCCATATAAGAATAGATAGTTTCCAATGATATTTAATCCATTCATACTTAAAGCAATAATCAATCCAATATAAGTCTTGCCATTGCTCCGTACAATTTGGTCAAACACATTGATCAATGCAATTGTAAATAACATAGAACCAACTATTCTTAAATAAGAACTGCTCAATTCAATCAATTCACTGGATACATTGAGCACTCTCAAAATATCTTTAGAAAAAAAGAACAAAATTAAGCCTACCATAATGCCTAAAAATAAATTCAAACAAATAGACAATGTATACACTTTATTTAGTCTTTCAGTCTGTTTTGCTCCAACATATTGAGCAACTACAATTCCAGTCGCTGATGAAATAATCATAAATGCGAGCAAAAAGAAGCTTATTACCTGATTTGCATTTCCAATTGCTCCAATAGCATCTTGTGAAAAATGGCTTACCATCAACATATCTGCGTAACCAATACAAAGCGAAAGAATCGCTTGAAAAAAACCGGGCAGGCTAATTTAAAGAACGCAAATGTCTGCTTTTCATTTTCCATTATCTTTCATATATCATTCTATAATCAACTGATTTTTGCGTCGGTTTACAAAGGGATACATATAAAAATAACTAAAAATGGACTGCCAACCTACTGAATTTACCGCCCTATCGAGACACAGGGCGGTTTTTTCATGGGCAGGGAAAGGAGGTATCCCTATCTGTGGGGCTTGACCGGAAACGGTCAGGCCCTTTTTTCATGCCATCAAATAAGAAGGAGGTAATGCGAATGGCCGATGAAAAAACAAAAGTTGTGACCGACGCAACCGGGCCGGACGCTGGCCCGGCCCCGGTACAGCCCGAGGCGGGCGGCGGAGCTCCGGCACCCAAGCAGGAACAGCCTGCCCCCGAAGCGGTTTCCCCGGATAAGGCCCCGGCTCCCGAGCAGGCGGCACCCGCCCAGACGGAGAAAGGCGCTGACGCTCCCAAGGAACAGAAAGCCGCCAGCGTGTCCGTCTTTAACTTCTCTGAAATTATGGCCGAGAAGAAAGCGGCGGAAAAGGCCGCCGCCCAGCAGGAGGCAAAAACCCCGGATAAGGTTGCTCCCCCTTCACCATCCAAGGAGACCGGGCAGAAGCGGGAACAGTCCAAGGAGCAGGAACAACCCCCGAAGCGCCGGGGCCGCCCTCCCAAGGGGGACAAGGCCAAGCCTGCCGCTCCCGCACAAAAGGAGGCTCCCGGTAAAAAGGATAAGGCGGCGCAGAAGCCCGCTCCCACCAAGAAGGCCGAGAAAGCCCCCAAGGCTCCCAAGCCCGCCAAGGGTGCGCCGGAGGTAAAGGCTCCCGTTCAGGCTGAAACACCTGCGGCTCCCGCCGAGGCTCCCCGTCCGGCCAAGGACGAGCAGATCGTCTATATCAAGCTGTCCGAGCTCCACGCCTTCAAGAACCACCCTTTCCAAGTCCGCAACGACGAGGAAATGAAGGCTATGGTGTCCAGCGTCCGGGACAAGGGCGTGACCCAGCCCGCTATTGTCCGGCCTCGTGAGGACGGCGGCTATGAAATTGTGTCAGGCCACCGCCGCCAGAAGGCCAGCGAGCTTGCGGGCTTTACAGATATGCCCTGTATCATCCGCAACCTGACGGACGAGCAGGCCATCACGCAGATGGTGGAGGACAACACAAACCAGCGTGAAAATATCCTGCCGAGTGAGCGGGCCAAGGCTCTGAAAATGCAGTTGGAGGCCATCAAGCATCAAGGAGCCAAGGAGGCCACTTCGGGCCAACTTGACCCGAAGGACGCCGGGCGGCGCTCCAATGAGATCGTGGCCGAGCGAAACAAGATGACCGTCAAGCAGGTACAGCGGTATATCAAGCTCAATGACCTTGTGCCGGATTTGCAGAAAATGATGGATGCCGGTCAGATCAAATTCACCCCGGCGGTGGAGCTGGCCTACATCAAACCCAAAAACCAGCGGTATATTGCCGTTGCCATCGAAAGCCAGCAGTCGGCCCCATCTCTCTCGCAGGCCCAGCGCATGAGGGAGCTTGACCAGAAGGGCGTTCTGAACGGGGATGTGATTGACGGCATTATGATGGAGGATAAGAAGGAGGTAGACAAAGTGATTTTGACAGGTGCGGAACTGAGCAAATACTTCGGGAAGGAAACCACCCCGAGGGAAATGAAAGACCAGATCATCAAACTTCTGGATGACTGGAAGGGCCAGCAGAAGGAAGTTGCCAAGCCGGAAAAGAAGTCTCCCGAGGCGGAGAAGTAAAGCCCACTTCGGGACAAGTTGGCCCGAGGATGTATGCGGGGCTCTGCCCCGCACCCCGAAGCTCAAAGGATATTTAATATTCCCCGTCGCCGGGTTTTCAGGTAGCATATCCGGGAAAATCAGTCAAGGGCCACAGCCGCCGCAGGCGGTGCCAAAGGCACCCTTGACGGATTTCTCCCGGATATGCTTTCAGGCGGCAAGCGACGGGGATATATATTCCTTTGAGCCGTCCCCCTTCCCACGGGAAGGGGCGGAGGGGTTGGGCTTATCCGGCGCAGCCTCATTAAAAAATATGTAGAAACGGAGGAACAAAACCTTGAAACGACCTTTGGCATACATTACCGCCGCATGGTGCGGCGACCCCGACACGGATATAGAGATTATCAAGCACAACTCCATTGAGTCTTCCATACTTCTTCCGGTACTCCTGTCCTATATCCTGTCCACGCCGGCTGTTTGCTATCGGAATCACCGCCCCAACCAGCAGGTAAAAGAAAGCCGCAATGCCTGCAAAAACCGGATGCAGACTTCCCAGAAAAATACACATAAAAAGGGAGGTTATAACCGCAATTGCAATCGGAGAAATCGTATGTGCGTAAAACACCTCCAAAAGCTCAATATCACTGGTAATAATAGAAATCAGATTACCCTTGTCCCGGCCCTCCAGCTTCGCCGGTGCCAGCTGCCGCAATGCCGCAAATACCTGGTGGCGGATGTTAGCTAAAAGCTTAAAAGCAATATAGTGATTGGCCGATTGTTCTGCATACCTAAGTACACCCCGGAATACAGCAAACAAGAAAAGAAGCAGAAAGACCACAGAAAGCGAAGCAGCAACCGGTCTTCCTAAAGCCACCAAAACACCATAGCCTCCAAGCACAGTAATAAAGGTAGCCATTAAATTTCCAATACAGCCTGCCAGTATCGCCAGACACATAATTCCCAAAAGAGGCTTTACCATACCAAAAAGCCCCAGCATTATCTTAAAGCCACTGTCCTTTTTCATGCAATCGCCTCCCTTCCATAATCCTCCAGCTTTTTCTGCTCCGCATACATCTTAAAATATCCCCCCTGCTTCTCACAAAGCTCTGTGTGTGTTCCTGCCTCCTTTATCCGTCCCCCCTCCAGAACATAAATCATTTCTGCACTGGTAATATTGGCCAGCCGGTGGGAAATCACCACTACCGCCTTGGTCTTTGCAAGCTCCCGTACGACCTCCATAATCCGGTCTTCACTTTCACTATCTACATTTGAGGTAGCTTCATCAAAAATATAAATATCGCTGTCATGAAGCAGCGCCCTCGCAAGACACAGCCGTTGCTTCTGTCCACCGGACAAATTTGCCGCAGCTTCCGTAAGCTCCATATCCAGGCCACCGTTCCGGGAAAGCAGCTCCAGCAGCCCTACCCGCTCCAAAGCCTCTGTCATTTCCTTTTCACCGGCTTTGGGATTACCCATACTTAAATTTTCCCTTACGGTTCCCTCAAAGAGATAGCTGTCATGAGAGACCTTTGTTATTTTCCGCCGCAATGCTTCTTTACTCATTTCACTTATCTTTACGCCCTCCAGACAGACGCTTCCCTGCTCTGGCTCAAATTCTCCCATCAAAAGAGCAGAAATCGTACTTTTCCCACAGCCGGAAACTCCTGCTAATGCTGTCATGCCCTGGGAAGCCACAGTAAGGCTTACTCCATGCAGCACCCTTGTTTCCTCCGTATAGCCAAAGACTACGTCCTTAAGCTCTATTTTATTTCCAACCGGGACTTCCTTTTCTCCCAATGACTTCTCTACTGCATCCAATAGCTGGAAAATCTTATTTGCCGCAGCATTTCCATTCATAGCAATATGAAAAAAGGAGCCCAACAGCCGCAGAGGGAGGAAAAATTCTGCTGAAATCATAATAATGAAAAAGGCCTGCTCCAGCATAAGTCTTCCCTGTAAAAGCTCAGAAACAGCCAGACCAATCCCCAATGCCGCACCACCATATGCTGCCAAATCCATGATACTGATGGAATTTAGCTGCATAATCAGCACCCGCATCGTTACCTTACGGAAACGCTCTGCCTCTTCATCCATTTTTTCAGCATATCGTTCATCCGCCTGATAAATTTTCAGGGTAGTCAAGCCCTGAAGACATTCTAAAAAGGAATCTCCCAGTTCTGTGTAGGTATTCCAATATTTATTAAGCATCCTTTTAGCAAATTTCTGTACTGCAACAATTGATACGGGAATCAGAGGCACGCAAAGCAGTAGAACCACTGCCACCTTAAGACTCATGACTCCGGTAATAAGGAACAGAGTCATAGGTGCCAGGAGACTGTAAAAGAACTGCGGTACATACCTTCCAAAATAGATTTCCAGCTGCTCCACACCCTCTGTACCAATCTGTACAGCCTCAGAGGTTGCAATATACTCCCGGTATCTGCCTCCCAGTCGCAGAAGCTTTTCGTAAATCATCTGCCGCAGTGTAAGCTTTATCCTTTGAGAAGCTGAAAACGATAGTCTTTCATTTATCTCATTCATTAATGCCCGTATCCAAAAGGCTGCAAATACTGCCAGGATAAGCTCCACACCTGAATGCTTTATAGCAGTCTGTCCCTCCTGCCGATACAGCACTCCTACAAAGCAGGACAGCCGGTACACCACCAGCACATTCGCTAGCAGAATAAACCACTGGCAAAGAACCATCCCGACCACCAGCTTCTGATTTTCTTTAAATTCCTTTAATAATCGTTTATGAAACACGCTATACCTCCTCTTGCACCTGTCCGTTCTGCTTGTCCACAGACTTCTCTGGAACGGTTTTAAGCCGGAACAGAAAATAATAGTAGTGAAAAGCCAGCACTGCCACAAGTAAAGCCTTTGCATGCCAGATTGAGCATAGAAAAAAGCTAATGGAAAGCAGTACCGTAATCATGAGCAGCACTTTTCGCTTTTTCTTCGCTGTCATTTCTTTTTTCCTTACCGTATCTTCTATGTATTCTCTGTACAGCTTTGTTCCCAGAAACCACCTATGGAACCTTTCAGACCCCTTTGCAAAGCAGGCCGCTGCCAAAATCAAAAAAGGCGTTGTCGGTAATACAGGAAGCATAACTCCCAGCACTCCAAGTCCTGCAAACAAAAAACCGAGTCCAATAAAAATTACATTTATCATATTCTCACCTGCTTCAATTAAATTTGTTAATATTAATATAAGTTAGTATAAGCTAACAAATATTTGTTGTCAATGGGTAAATTTATCCACAAAAAAACAGCCATGAAAATTATCATGACTGTTTTTCATCTATTTGCTGCTATCATTTACTGTCCAGTGCCGGTACCTGAAATAGCCTCTACAAAATGCTTCAGAACAGTTGAAAGCTCAGCACGGGTAAGTATTCCTTGTGGCTCGAAGCTGCTTCCTTCTCTTTCGTTCAGAATACCTGCCATCTGCAGCTTCTTTACTGCTGATTTTGCAGAATTGCTGATTTTATCCTGGTCAGCAAAGGCCTTTTCTTCGCGAAGCTTTGGCAAATCAAATCCCATGGCTTTTGCATAATTTACCATAATTACCGCCATTTGCTCATGGGTAATAGTCTTGTTCGGCGCAAAGGTGGTTTTAGTATCTCCCTTAATAATCCCCTTTTTATCTGCCCATACAATATACCCAAAATAACTGGATTTCGTCTTGACATCGCTAAAGCTACTCTTTTTATATTTGCTAACATCTGCGTTGGCTATCCGGCCAAGAGTTGCCGCCATCAGCTCTTTTGTCACTGCCTTATCCGGAGAAAATTCCGTCTTTCCTGTGCCTTCAAGGATACCGCGAGCCGTTACAAACTCAATGCTTTCTTTCGCCCAATGCGTCGTAATATCCTTAAAGGTTGTTGTGCCCGTCTTATATCCAACGGCAAATTTTGAGAAATGATCTGTCACAAAGCTAATGGCCTTTGCTTCTTCGTTGTAAACAGAATTTGGCATCTCCTGTGTTTTTCCCTTGTCATTGATGTAGTAGACAACCAGATTACTTGCCTTTTCATTTACACCTAATTTGTAAGGAATAGAAATCTTGACTTTTCCATTTCCAAAATCGGTGACCTTTTTTCCATTTTTAGCTGTAATGCTGAAATCATAAACAGGCCTCTTGCCTACCTTTTTCTTTGCACTTGCAGATAATGTACTGTTATCTACCTTGTTTATTGTTGCAGTTACATCCTTATTTACCTGTTTTTGGATTTCCTTCAAAGTATCCCTATCCAGCGTAATAGTGGAAACATCATTGCGGATGCTTATTTCCTTGACCTCGTTTTCCACTAGCTCTGAAACTGTAGCTTTTGGCAGATTGAAAGCAAAGTTCTTTGCCTTATCCGTATCTGCCTGTATCGTTACCGCGATTTCATCTGCTTCTTTCCCACTCTTTTCTGCTTCTGCCTTCGCCTCTTTGATAGCCTTATTTACCGTAGATTTGCTCAATGTTGCAGTAGCCTTGCTTCCCTGATAGGTAGCCTTCACTGTGGTGGCAGCAGGCTTTGTCACAGATTCTGGTTTTTCTGTCGCTACAGGCGGAGTCGTACCAGAAGTATCATCCTTGGAGGTACTGCCGCCGGATGTGTTTCCACCTCCTCCGGACGTGTTGCCGCCTCCTCCGGATACGTTTCCTCCTCCTGACGTGTTGCCGCCTCCTCCGGATACGTTTCCTCCTCCGGATGTGTTGCCGCCTCCGGATGTGTTGCCGCCTCCTCCGGATAGGTTTCCTCCTCCGGATGTGCTGCCGCCGCCAGATGCACTGTCTCCTCCGGATGTGTTTCCTTCATCAGAAGTGGAAGGGTTAGAATCCTCTACAGGTGTCCCTTTTATCTCACCATTGCCACTGATTTTTCCAAAATTTTGGATTTTACCATCATTCTTTATGGTTCCATTATTTTCTACAGTTCCACGATTAACCATAGTACCTTCACAAGTTAGAGTAATACCAGCCGGAATCGTAAGCCTTTTCGTGTCTGAAATCACCATTGTGAGCCTTTTTGGAAGCACTGGATTTCCCTGGACGTTCCAGTTTCCATCCTCTTGTTTCCAAAGCAAATTGTCAAAGGTTTTGGCATTTTCGTTTATTAATTTATTTGATTGTTCTAAATATCCATATCTCTTACCTTGAACTGGGCTATTCTCGCCGCCACCATAGATAGTATAGACTGTTGATAATTCTCCAATATTTATATAAGCATTACCCTTGACAGCTTTATCAAATCCTCCGCCATAGACATTCCCCACTTCGCCGCCTGTCACGGTCACAGAAGCATTGCCTTTGACAGCACCATGCTCGCCACCACCATAGACAGAGGATACCAGACCACCAGTCATTGTAATATTTGTATTCTCTACTTCGTCCATAGCAGCCCCACCAAAAATGGTGTAGTCCTTTAAATCAGCCGCATCTTGTACTCCCTCTGCGTCTGAATCTAAATCCATATAGCTCCACTTTTGCCCATCGTAATATTTGATTTTAGTCTCTTTTGTTCCTTCTTTTCCCTCTATGATAATTGGGAAACCGTTGGCATAGATAGTATCTGCTTTTACCATTGGACCGTTCTTTGATGACGGACTGCTACCACCGGACTCTGATTCGGGAGGATTGGACTCCTGTTTTTCTCTTGCAATCCACCGGCCATTCTCAAAGCTCATTCCTATCCTTTGCTGTGTCCTATAAGGCTTAAACATGACTTGTCCCGTACTCTCCACATTCTTAAGTACATTGACATAGGTGTGATCCGGTTCTACCGGACCGGATGTCTGCTGATTCAACGTTGTAGTATCCGGAGTTCTCAGCTCAATCTCTCCTGTAAAAAGCCCTCCAATACTCAATTGACCGGTTTTATCAACATATAATTGGCTACCCTTTTCTCCTTTTAAGGAAGAAACATCAAACACCTTCTCTTCCTTCGTAAATGAACTCAAGTCCAATGCACCGTTAGATCCAATTTCTATTTCTAAGCCTGCTGTTCTGGAGGATAAAGCCTTAGGAATCAGTTTTCCTTCTTTCAGAATCAGCTTACCGATATTGCCCAATTCCATGGTATCATTACTTCCGTTGAAAGAGATAGCTACTGTAGCCATATCTCCATCAGAATTTTGCTTTCCATTTATCCGTTTCACGTTTGTATTGACAAGATTAATGGTAACTTTTTCTGTTACATCGGAGATTCCATCATCAGTTGCTACTCCAGATGCGAATATTTCACCAATATTTTTAACTTTTCCCTCTATTGTGATTTCAGTAGATTTATTCCATTCAGTGTTAAAATTATCACAGCCAGCATAAATATTTCCTATATATGTATCCGCCCCCGTTACAATGATTTCACTTTTATCACCCTGCTGTACACTCGTTCCACCTTTCGCACCACCGTAAATATCTACAAGCTTTGTCCCACTTCTATAACCAATATTGTTTAGCTCCAGCTTGTGCCCATTTACAAAAATCCGACTAGAGGGATTTGTATAGTTAAAGTCAAAATCCTTTAAGATTACATCGGCGCCGAGAATAATATCGGCTCTACGCACAGTAAAAGGAACCTTTCCTTTTTCCCCGATTTCTCCTCGTATTGTAACCTTTTTATCAATGAGCAAAGGAACTCCCTGTTCGTCCTCTGGCAAGGTGCTTCCATCATTGGCATAGCCTCCAATAACTACATCCGTTGCGCTATTATGGACATACTTAAAAACAATTTCATCGCCATCCTTTGCCTTCGCAAGGGCATATGCTATATCCTCAAAGGGATCATTATATTCTCCTGTCGCTTGCATCCCTTTATTTGTTGCATCTCTAAATACATAATATGTATTCGACCCACCACTTTCCGTACTATTGGCAAAAGCCGTACCGCTTTGAGCTATCATAGCAACAACTAAGAGCAGCGACAAAAGCCTCCATCTCCATGCATTTTTCATAAAATTTCCTCCTTATTAATGTAATACTTCCCTGTGCTTCTCCTGAAAAATATTTTCTTTAAAAATAATAACATATATTTCTCACTGCAACAAGGGATTTAAGAAAATTTTCCCAGAATCTTTTCTTCTTGAATAATCTGAAGCAGTGAACTATAATGATACTGAAGATAATGGAAGCTATTTGACTGTTTTATGTTTTATGGAGTAAAGATATGATTAACGTTCTATTTTTAATATCTGCCAGCATATTAATGCTTTATAATCTGCTGTATGTGATTTACAAATTTTACAAATGGCCTGCTTTAGAGGAACTTTGCACAAAATACCCACGACTAAGGAAAATGGGATTTTTGTATGTCTTTCTTTTGATAAGCTTTTTTGCAGGATATACAGCGATAACGGTTTTATGGACTATAAAAGACTCCCACCAGGTAAGTGAAACAAGTATTATTGCACAGATTTTATTTTGGGGAGCTGTCTTCGTCAAAATAAGCAATAACAATCTGTTTCTTTTTTTCAATCCTTTGAGCATGATAAAATGTACCAGATTTCTAATCTGACAATGTCTCTGGAGGGATACATTAACAGTATTCCTGGAGGTGTACATCATTGCGTAATGGAGCCGGAATTCTCCGTTGCCTATGTAAGCGATGGATTTACAAATATTACTGGTTATAGTATTGATGATATAAATTCCCTGTTTCATGGAAAATACATAGAAATCTGCTATGATGCTGATGACCGAAATATACTTAATTCTGCAATTAACCATATTTTAGCAAATATTTCATCCACAACCATTGTCTATAAAATACGGCATAAGGATGGGCATTCCATATGGGTATCTGAAACCATGAAAGCTGTTAAGGATTCCCTGGGAGCGACACATATATTTGCTGTGTTGACTGATATTACTTTGGAAAAGAACCAGGCTGATATTGACGGGCTTACCGGACTGCTAAATAAAAGAACCTTTTGTACCGCAGTAAAGGACTATTTATCCTCTCACCCTGATGAAACTATAGGTTTGTTTATGATTGATCTTGATAATTTTAAAACTGTAAATGATACTCTGGGACATCCTATAGGTGATACTGCACTTATCAAAACAGCAGAATTCCTGCGTTTTGCATTCTCCGAAAAGGACTGCCTGATTGGACGTGTCGGAGGTGACGAATTCATGATTCTTGTGAAAGATGTCATCTCTAAGGAAGAGCTTCATGAGCTGCAAAATAGCGTATATCAGGATTTCAAAATATTACTACCTGATATACCTCAAACACCCCCGCTTTCCGGAAGCATTGGATATGTTTTTGCCCACTGCTCTGAGAATTTCGAGGACATCTATCATAAAGCAGACCAGGCTATGTACCAGGAAAAGTCACGCAGGCATACTTAGTCAATAAATGAATAATTTCTTGTTGACAACCCAAAGGATTTATGTTATCCTATCAAAAGTTAGTTGTTGCTAATCAATTAAATACGAATGTGCATTGCGATAGCATATAAGGCCAGTTCGACCATTATTACTTAGCAATGCCTTTTTTATTTCATTAAGTTAGCTATAGCTAACTTAATTATATGGAGGTTCTTATGAGAAAATACTTATCGACTATATTCCTAACCCTGGCACTACTCCTGACATCCGTCTTTTCTTTGTTTATTGGTGTGATAGATGTCAGTATTCCCGACCTTGTATCTGGTAGTGCCAGACAGCTGGAGCTGCTTCTGATTTCCAGACTGCCACGTCTTCTTGCTATTCTTTGTACGGGAATCGGAATGAGCGTGGCCGGTCTTATTATGCAACAGCTGTGTATGAATAAATTCGTATCACCTACCACTGGTGCAACTATCTCATCTGCACAGCTTGGCATCCTTTTGGCATTGGTATTTATGCCATCCTCCACGCTTGTAAGCCGGGCAGTTTTTTCTGCTGTCTGTGCTGTAATTGGAACCTGGATCTTTATATGGTTTATCCAGCAGATTCATTTTAAAGACCCCGTTATGGTTCCTCTGGTAGGAATCATGTTCGGTAACGTAATAGGAGGAATTACCAGCTATATTGCATATAAGCACGAGATGACACAGGCACTCTCCAGCTGGCTGACAGGCAGCTTTTCCACCATACTGCGTGGAAGATATGAAATTGTATGGCTGACAGTTCCCCTGGTTATTCTTGCATTCCTTTTTGCCAATCACTTTAATATTGTTGGTATGGGAAGGGACTTCTCCCAAAATCTAGGGGTCAATTACAATCTGGTACTGTTTTTAGGTCTGACGATTGCTGCTATGATTACTGCTAGCATAGTCGTTGTTGTGGGAAGCATCTCTTATATTGGTCTGATTGTTCCTAACCTCATTTCCCTATTCAAGGGAGATAAAATTCGTGGAGCACTGATAGATACCGCTCTGTTTGGAGCCTTATTTGTACTGCTCTGCGATATAGCCGGCCGCATCATCATTATACCCTATGAGCTTCCAATTGAGCTGATTATCGGGATTATCGGAAGCCTTATTTTCATTATGCTGCTGATATACCGGTTAAATCATGGTCGAAAAGCAATCCACCGCTTTTCTTTTTTCAGAGCACAGAAGGGAGGAAGGTAGTGTGAGCAGGACTTCAAAAAAATTTATCCTTTTGTTTGTACTGACTTTGCTTGCTGTCATTCTCTACATGACCGTCAATGTCCGTTTTGACAAGCCAAAGCTTTTTGCTTATGCTATGGAGCTTCGCTCAGTAAAGATAACTGTTATGCTTCTTGTAGCCTTTGCAATCGGTGCTGCTTCTTTAGTGTTTCAGTCTATAATAAACAACACCATTGTAACCCCCTGCCTGCTTGGTATGAATTCTCTGTACAGCCTGATACATACTGCCGTAGCTTTTTTTCTAGGTACCGGAAGTATTCTTGTTCAAAATGAAAAACTTGCCTTTGCAGTGGATTTAGGTATTATGGGAAGTGCTGCCACCTTTATTTACAGCTACATGTTTAAAAAAACGAAATACAATGTTCTTTATGTCCTGCTGATTGGTACTGTATTGACTTCCTTCTTTTCTAGTATCCAAAGCTCTCTGGTCAGAGCCATGGATCCAAATGAATACGAAACCCTGTTGACTGCTTTGGTGGCGAGCTTTAACAACATAAATGAGGAAATCCTACTTTTTTCAGCCCTCCTGATGGCTGCCGTTGTCTTTGCTCTAAGAAAGGATCTGGCTGTTTTAGATGTCATTACATTGGGAAAGGATCAAGCCATCAATCTCGGTATTGATTACGATAAAGTCATCCGGCATCTGCTTTTAGGTGTTGTTTTGTTTATCTCCATTGCTACTGCTTTAGTAGGTCCTGTTTCCTTTCTGGGTCTGATTATCGCCAACCTGGCCCGTCAGATTTTTAAAACCTACAGACATAGCCAGCTGATTTTGGCTGCTTCCTTGATCGGTATGCTTTTACTGATTGCCGGACAGCTGATTGTAGAACAGTTTTATGCCTATGCCATTCCTATCAGTGTTTTTATCAGCACCGGCGGTGGCTTGTATTTCTTATATCTTTTATTTGCACAAAGAAGGAGGACAAAATAATATGCGTATTCAGGATTTATCCAAGTCCTATGACGGAAAAATTGTAGTTGATAGCGTCAATTTTGAAATTCCCAGAGGAAAGGTACTTTCTATGATTGGTCCAAACGGAGCTGGGAAATCAACTGTTATGGGGATGATTTCCCGCCTGATTGCAAGTGATGCTGGTCTGGTGGATTTTGATGGGAAATCCATACAGGCGTGGAAAAGCCGAGAGCTTTCCAAACGTCTTGCTATTTTGACGCAGACGAACAATATACAAATGAAGCTTACCGTCCGTGAGCTTGTCAATTTTGGACGTTTCCCTTACTCTGGAAACCGTTTGACTGCTGAAGACAATGAAATTATTGATCGCTCTATTGCCTATATGGAGCTAACCGGTATGCAGGATACGTTTATTGATGAGCTTTCCGGAGGTCAGCGGCAAAGGGCATACATCGCTATGGTTATTGCTCAGGACACAGACTATGTGCTTCTTGACGAACCAACAAATAACCTTGATATCTATCATTCTACAAATATGATGAAAATCGTACGCAGGCTCTGTGACGAGCTTGGAAAGACCGTAATTTTGGTGCTTCATGAAATTAATTATGCGGCCTTTTATTCTGATTACATCTGTGCCTTTGTAGATGGAAAGATAAAAAAATTTGGTACAGTGCAGGAGGTGATGACAAAGGAAAATCTGGCCCAAATTTACCATGTAGAATTTGAAATCATGAAAATTGAGGGAAAACCTCTTTCTATTTATTACTAAAAAGGAGACAATACCATGAAGAAATTTTTAACAATTCTATTAACTGGAGCTCTGGCTTTATCCTTAAGTGCATGCGGCAGCAAAACTGACACAGATACTACCGTATCTCCAACCAGTTCCTCTGAAGCAACACAGGTGACTTCAGAAGCCCAGGAAGTACCAGACACAGTTACTCTTGACACCTATAATGGTGCCGGTGAAAAAGCAGCAATTACCTTTCCTTTTCATCCAGAACGTCTGGCTGTTATGGATCTGGCTGCCTTAGATATTCTTGATACTATTGGCTGCGGCGATAAAGTCATAGGTGTTTCCAAGAGCACCTCCATCGATTATCTGCAAAAATATGTAACCAATGACGAGCTTTTCAATCTGGGTACAATCAAAGAAGTCAACATGGAAGCTCTTATGGAATGCGAGCCAGATGTCATTTTTATTGGCGGACGTCTTTCCCATATGTATGATGAGTTATCAAAAATCGCACCTGTATATATGGTGAAAACTGATATTGAAACAGGAGTTATCGAAAGCACCTTAAGAAATGCTCAAAACATTGCTTCTTTGTTTGGCCTCCAGGATAGTGTGGCTAATCTTATGAGCAACTATACTTCCCGTATAGAAGCTCTGAAAGCCTTTGCCAAAGGAAAAACTTCTATTGTTGGAATGGTCAATGCCGGAGGCTTTGGGCTGCTTGGTAATGATGGCCGCTGCTCCATCATCGGTAATGAAATTGGATTTGAAAATATCGGGATAGATGCCAGCATTGATACCTCTGCCCATGGTAACGAGGCTTCCTTTGAGTTTGTTGTAGATAAAAATCCTGATTATATTTTCGCAATGGACAGAGATGCTGCCATTGGAACAGAGGGTGCAAAGCTGGCTGCTGAGGTGTTAGATAACGAACTCATTAACATGACCAGTGCTGCTAAAAACGGTAATGTTATCGTTCTTGAGCATTCTAATATCTGGTATACCGCAGAAGGCGGCATTAAGGCTCTTGATATTATGCTTTCTGATTTAGAAAATACATTACTGAAATAAAAATGAGGGGCTGTTGGTAAATAGCGATTTTTAGTCCCTTTCCTTGCAAAATAGGAATCTCCTATAGGCTTCCGTGTTTTTCAACATCTGTTTTTCTATGGGAGATTCCTATTTCTTTTTATACAAAGTATTTTAGAGCACAAAAATCCCTTGGTCTTACATTTTGAAAGCACACGAGCTCCAGTTTTCTCTTGCTATTCCTCTGCTTTCTTCTTATAATAATTCTATTAATAACTGCAAAGGAGCTATCCCAATGACAAAAGAACCTTCCGGCACAATCCGCATGGCAGCACCATCTGATACTGAAATGCTGCTTGCCATCTATAATCCCTATATTACAGATACCACAATTACCTTTGAATATGAGCCTCTCCCCACAGAGGTCTTTCAAAAACGGTTGGAGACTGTTCTGGAGCATTTTCCCTGGCTGGTCTATGAAGAAAACGGTCAGATTCTTGGCTATGCCTATGCTTCCCCCTTCCATGAAAGAGCAGCCTACTCCTGGGACTGCGATTTGTCCATCTATTTAAGCCAGAACTGCCAGGGGCAGGGCATCGGCGAAAAGCTTCTATCTGCACTGGAGCTTCTTTTAAAGGAGCAGGGCTATTACAATATCTATTCTCTGATTACCGACCCAAATCCTTCCAGTGTTGCCTTTCATAAAAAGCACGGCTTTACAGAAGAAGGACTTCATCAAAACACTGGCTACAAATTTGGCCAATGGCTGGGAGTCCGCCTTATGGTAAAAAAAATCGGAGACTTTACAAAGTCCCCGACTCCAATCAAAAATATCCATGAAATACCTTATAAGGAGCTCTTAAAAGCCATTCCTTATGCTTCAAATAAATCGCCAGATAGATAGCGTTCTCCTCCATCCGTACAAATAACTACAATCCGTTTCTCTTTATTTTCCGGGCGGACTGCCAGACATACTGCGGCATGGATAGCCGCCCCGGAAGAAATGCCTAGTAAAAGACCCTCGGTTTTCGCAGCCTCTCTGGCTGCCTGATAGGCTTCCTCATCCTTTACCGCAATTACTTCATCAATTAAATTACGATTTAAATTCTTAGGAATAAATCCCGCACCAATTCCCTGAAGCTTATGTGGTCCTGGTTTTCCTCCTGACAAAACAGGCGAACCTGCCGGCTCTACTGCTACTATCTTAATCCCAGGATTCTTTTCCTTCAGCTTCGCTCCAGTGCCGGTAAGAGTACCTCCCGTTCCCACAGAAGCCACCAGAATATCCACCCTTCCATCCGTATCTCTCCAGATTTCCTCCGCTGTTGTCTCATAATGGGCCCTGGGATTGGCCGGATTTTCAAACTGCTGTACAATCACAGCATTTCCGTATTCCTTCTTTAATTCCTCTGCCTTCCTGATAGCTCCTGCCATCCCTTCTATCCCCGGTGTCAATACTACCTCTGCTCCCAGGGCTGCTACGATTTTTCTCCGCTCTATCGACATGGTCTCCGGCATCGTAAGCACCAGCTTAAGCCCCTTTAGCACAGCTACAAAAGCAAGGCCGATTCCTGTATTACCACTGGTCGGTTCAATCAGAACTGTGGCTTGATTAATAGCTCCGTTCCTTATCCCTTCCTCCACCATAAAAAGAGCAGCTCTGTCCTTGGCACTTCCCAAGGGATTAAAATATTCCAGCTTTGCCAGAATTTCTGCCTTTGCCCCATATTTTTTCCCATATCGTGAAAGCTCAAGCAGTGGCGTATTTCCTACCAGATCTGTTAATGCTTTTGCAATTTTCACCCCGTTTACCTCCATATCTCATTTTTCCTATTGTACCCCATTCCTCTCCACGGAGCAATAGTTAATTTTCCCCTCTTTTTTACCGATATAATAATATAGTGTAAAAGAAATGAGGTATTTTTATGGCTATCAATCACACACCACTGACTTCTGGTGCCTCTTCTTCCCAGAAATCAGCCTCCCAAACAGCCTCCAGGAGCATCGGCAGCATGAGCAATCCTGGAAGAACCACACCTGTAAGGGCTCTGTCTATCGGACAGACCATCCGTGGCGAGGTCACAGATTTAAGAAACCACCAGGCCACTATTACCATGGAGGATGGCACACAGGTAACAGCCCGGCTGGAAAATGCTTCCCAGCTTTCCATCGGAGATATTGCTTCCTTTGAAGTTCAGGATATGAACTCCTCAAGCATTATTCTGAAGCTGCTTCCAATGAGTAAGGGGCTGGTGGCTGGCAATGCTATTATGAAGGCTCTGGAGGAAGCAGGACTCCCCCGCAATGAAAAGAACATTGCCATTGTCCGGCAGCTGATTGACCATCAAATGCCAATTAACAAGCAGTCTATCCAGCTTCTTCTTCGACAGTCCTATCAATTCAAGGATGCTGACTTAGGTACACTGGTATTGATGAACCGTCATCATATTCCTGTGACGGAGGGCAATGTCTCCCAGTTCCAGGCTTACCAGAATCACGAGCATCCCATGCTTACCAAAATTGCCGATATGGCCCAGGAAATACCAGCCCTTTTGTCGGAGCTTACAAAGGAAAATCCTGGTGAGGTTCTTGCTCTTTTTGGAAAAGAGCTTTTGTCTATCCTTCCACAGAAGGTCTCTGCATATGGCCATAGCCCGGCTCTTCCAATAGATTTTCTATCTCCTGAGGAACGAGAGGCTCTTGCCAGCTTATTTCCGGAGGAGACCCTTCCAGAGGAAGCAAGAGAAATGCTTCTAAAGGGTTCTGCTTCTACCAGGGCCGTCCTTTCCCTGCTTCCCGAAGAAGCTCAGACCCATCCTCTGGCAGCCCTTTTATCAGAGCATCTGGCAGATTATCAGTCTGAAACCGGACAGCTGATATCCTTACTAACACCGGAGCAGCTGTCCGACTTTAGAGATCTGACAAAGGATTTCTCTCTGCCTCTTCCTCTAAAGTCGCAGATTGCCTCTGGAGAAGCCTCTGCCGGTGAAGTCCTGGCAGCTATCCGTGATGCCCTGTCATCTCTTTCCGGTCAGCAGGTTACTAAGCTCTTCCAGGCCCCTTCCTTTCAGGAGCTTTTACAACAGAATATTCTGTCCGGCTGGACGCTGAGCACAAAGGATCTTGTAAAAGAAAAATCCATAGAACGGCTCTACGAATCCATACAGAAGGATTTCGCTGCCCTGGAGCGGCTGCTTAAAGGTGCCCTGCCTGACAGTGAAGCTGCTGCCTCCGTAAGTGCAAAGGCCCAGAACCTACAGCAGAACATGGATTTTATGAATGTTTTAAATCAGTTCTTCCCTTATGTCCAGCTTCCACTGCAATTGAAAGAGCAGCTGACCCATGGAGATTTGTATGTTTTCACGAAAAAGAAAGATCTGGCAAAGAAAAAGGATTCTCTAAGCGTTCTTCTGCACCTGGATATGGAGCAGCTGGGGCCCCTGGATATCCATCTTTCCATGAACCGAAGTGAAATCTCCTCCACCTTTTATGTCGAAGACCGCTCGGTAGAACGGCTTCTTAAGACAAACATCGAGGAGCTTACGAAGGCTCTCAGCGAAAAGGGCTACCAGCTTACCTCCTCCTTCTCCATCCGGGAGCGTTCCCTAGATATCATTAAGGATTTCATAGAAAAGGATGGAGCTCCGGCAGGGATGAAACGCTACTCTTTTGATATCCGTGCTTAAATACTATTGTTTTTTGGCAATTTTCATGCTATAGTAGCAATAAATTCTTTATAGTGGGAGGCTCTTATGAATTTAGATAAAGATACAATAAAGAAACTTCGGGGACTGATTTTTTTTACCGTTTTTCTCCTGGCAGCTATGCTAAACCTGTCTTTCATCGGAACCGGAATCCGCACCCTGTTTAAGTTGATTTTTCCTTTTCTTTTGGGCGGCTGCATTGCCTTTATTTTAAATGTGCCAATGTCTGCCCTGGAAAATAAATTGTTTCACCAGATAAAATCAAAGGGACTGCGTCGAGGGCTTAGCCTTGTCAGTGCTCTTTTATTAGTTATTGGCATTATATTTATTGTCATGTTCCTTGTAATTCCTGAGCTGGGAACTACCTTCCTTTCCTTAAGCAAAAGTGTTCCTGTCTTTGTAGAAAGGCTTTTACTGAAGGCTGAACAGCTTTTCCACGAAAATCCGCAGATTGTTGAAAAGCTGCAGACCATCGAATTTAACTGGGAAGCCATTTTTAACGGTTTCCTTGGCTTTTTCAAAAACGGTGCCGGCAATTTTCTTGGCTCTACCGTCAACGTTGCCATGAATATCGTCAGCAGCGTGACCGCCTTTTTTATTGCCCTTGTTTTTTCCTTCTATATCCTTCTTCAAAAGGAAAAGCTGGGGCGACAGTCCAAAATGATTCTGGCAGCCTTTCTGCCGGATAAATATTATGAACGGATTTTAAAAATCGCCTCTCTCACTTACACTACCTTTGCAAGCTTTTTATCAGGCCAGTGTATTGAGGCTGTTATCCTGGGAAGTATGTTCTTTGTTACCATGAGCATTTTACGTTTCCCTTATGCCCTGTTAATCGGTGTCCTGATTGCCTTTACCGCCCTGATTCCGATTTTTGGTGCCTTTATCGGCTGCATTGTCGGCACCTTCCTCATTCTGATGGTTTCCCCAATGCAGGCATTATGGTTCATTGTTTTATTCAATGTTCTTCAACAGATTGAAGGAAATCTTATTTATCCAAAAGTCGTTGGCGGCTCTGTCGGCCTTCCATCCATGTGGGTCCTGGTAGCAGTTACCCTGGGTGCCAATACAATGGGTGTCGCTGGTATGCTGATTTTTATTCCTCTGACCTCAGTTATCTATGCACTGTTCAGAGAAACGGTGTATCAGAGACTTAAGGTACGAAAAAAAGACCCTGCAAAGCTTTAGATACTTCCTATCGAATAAAAAAGGGAATGCCTGAATACCAAGCGTTCCCCTTTTCTTTTTAACCTTCCTCACACCACTGCTTATACTCCTCCAGTCTTTGAATAAATCCGCTAAACTCCGGTACAGTAAAATCCAGTTCTTTATATCTGATAGGATATATAATACCTTTACTAATTAACTGTGCTCTTGTAGTAGATATAGAGCTTACATTTTTATGAAGATTTTTTGCTATATTTGAGATTGTGCATGGCAATTCCTGACATTTAACCATAGCAAATACAAATTTTTGATTGTTCCGCTGTTAATGAACTAATCTCTTTATATAAAAACAACCTCTCCGAATATGATTTTTCATCTGATAGCATCTTATATATTTTGGGCAATCCTGCTCCAATAACCATTACCGGATATCCTAATTAATTTGTACGATGCAAAGCTGCAATCAAAGAGCCAAGCTCCTTTGGCTTCATATACTGAATTTCATCAATAAATAAGCAAATTGGAGTCTCTGACTTGTATGCAGTTTCTCCATTTATTGTAAATACTTCTGTCAAGCTTTGAGTTAAATTAGTCGATTTATATATTTCTTTCTTCTACTTCTATATGTTTACAAAATATGTCCTTATCCTCTGCTATTTTCTGCAATTTATTTATAAGTACAGTTTTTCCAACACCTCTTAATCCACTGAAAATTATAGATTGTATTGGTATATTCATAGTAAGTGCATCAAACATCTGCTCAACATTTTCTATATCTTCCTCACGTCCAGCAAGATAAGTTGGCATTAATCCTGCACCAGGTCTATATGGATTAACTTTAAACATAAAATCACCTCTAACCACAGTATTACATATCGATGCGCTTTTGTCAACTTCTCTACGTGCTTTACCGCAATATAAATCTTTCTTCAAGCATTCCGATAAAATAGTAAATAATAAGTATATTAAAATCTCCGCATTTCTGGTAAAATAGTCTTAAATGTTGAAAGGAGGAATTTTATGTATCTGGTCGGCATTACCGCTCTTGGCGTTGGCGGTGCCACAGTATTTGGAGCCTTACTTGGATTCTTATTTAAGCGAATTCCACACAAATGGAACGATGCCATTCTCAGCTTTGCCGCGGGTATCATGCTGGCAGCCGCTGTTCTTGGACTGATTCTTCCTTCTTTGGAAGCTGGCGAAAAAAACGGTGTATGGATTACAGCTCTTGGCATCCTCTGCGGTGCTTTGTTTCTTAATTTTACAGACCGTTTCACTCCACATCTGCACAATATTGCCGGAATTGACAGAGAAACCCACGAAAATAACCAGTCCCTGGATAAGGTTCTTCTCTTCGTTATGGCAATTGCCATTCATAATCTGCCGGAAGGCCTGGCAGCGGGAGTTGGCTTTGGTGGAGGTGATGTGGGTAATGCAATTACCGTAGCCCTTGGTATCGCCCTGCAGAATATTCCAGAGGGTATGGTCATTATCTCACCTCTTCTTTTAAGCGGTGTCAGCAAGAAAAGAACACTTCTCATAGCCTCCTTTACTGGTGTTATTGAGATTATCGGAACCTTTATCGGCTTTTTCGCCGTAGCGGTTTCTACTTCCATACTGCCATTTGCCCTTGCCTTTGCAGGGGGCACCATGCTTTATGTCATCAGCGATGAGATGATTCCTGAAACCCACAGCCATTCCTATGAACGGATGGCAACCTATTCTCTGCTTTTGGGCTTCATCGTTATGATGATACTTGATTTCTATTTGGGATAATAAATAATTATATAAGGGGATGTAACTAATGTTATACGATTTTATTTTAGAAAATGGAAGGATTGTCGATGGAACCGGCGGAAAGCCTTATTTGGGTGATATCTGCGTCTCCAATGGAAAAATTGCTGCAGTTTTTCCAGCCGACTCCCTGGATGCCAATTCTGCCCTATCCAAAGCCAGCCAAGTCTATGATGTTCACGGAGCCTATATTACTCCTGGCTTCATTGATATCCACCGTCATGCAGATGTCAACCTGTTTACAAAGGATTTTGGCAAGCCAGAGCTTCATCAGGGTCTTACCACCATTATTAACGGCAACTGTGGTCTAAGTGTAGTACCCTGCCCTCCACAGTACAGAAATGATATCTATACCATGCTGCAGCCGGTCATTGGTGAGGTTCCTGCAGACAAGGAATTTTCTGACTTTGAAGAATACATGGGGCTGGTAAAAAAGCAGCCCCTTCCACTAAATGTGGGTATGGATATCGGCAACGGAACAGTCCGGGCTGCCGTCCGGGGCTACCGTCCGGGAAAGCTCACCAGGGAGGAAGTAAAAGAAGCCCAGGACTATATCCGAAGCTCCTTAAAAGCCGGTGCTCTGGCTGTAACCCTTGGTATCGTCTACTCACCGGAAAACTGCTATGATAAGGATGACTTTGTCGAGGTTTTAAAGCCTATGACCGAATTTGACGTTCCATTAGTCACCCATATCCGTGGGGAAGGTGATTTGTTCTTAGAGTCCCTTGAGGAGGTTATCTACATAGCAAAAAAACTCTCAGTTCACCTGCATGTCAGCCATTTTAAGTGTATCGGAAAACGCAACTGGGGCCATGTAACCAGGCAGGCCCGAGCTCTGTTAGATAAAGTAAGAAAGGAAGGACTCCCTGTCACCTGCGATGTCTATCCCTATACAGCAGGCTCTACCCAACTGATTCAAATTCTACCACCGGAATATATCGAAGGTGGTGCCCCAGGTATCGTTTCCAGGCTTAAGAACCCTGTACTTCGGAAAGAGCTTAGAGAAATCCTTTCCAAGCCTTCCGATACCTTTGAAAATCTGGTGTCCTCCATCGGCTGGGAAAATATCCGTATGAGTACGCTGACCTTACCGGAGCATGCACCTTACAGCGGAAAATCCATTACTGAGATTGCTAAAATGCAAGGGAAGGACCCCTTTGACTGTGCCTGCGATATGCTGATTGCCGAAGAATGCCGGATTTCCATGGTAGATTTCATCGTATCTGAAGAGGATATCCGAGAAAACCTTCAATATCCTTATAGTGCCATTATCTCCGATTCCGTTTATCCAACCGGAGGTGTATGGCATCCTCGGCTTTTTGCTGCCTTTCCAAAAGTCTTAAAGGAATATGTCCACGATGAGCCGGTTCTTACTATAGAAAATGCTATCCGCAAGATGACCGGCTTTCCGGCAGATATTTACCATCTGAAGGGCAAAGGCTACTTAAAAGAAGGCTTTGATGCTGATATCAACGTGTTTTCCCTGGAAAATATCAGTCCAAAAGCTACCTACGAAAATCCAAACCAGTTTTCCTCCGGTTTTGACTATATCTTTATTAATGGACAGCTGGTATTGAAGGATGACTGCCTGACAGATGCTTTAGCAGGACAAGTTATTTTAGCTTCTGACAAAGATAGCAAAGCTTATAATAGATTAACTCCCTGCTCCCTTGCGTACTCCACCACATCCGGCTTCCAGATAGAGGACTGCACCTCTCCGATGTGAGCTCTTCTCATAAAAAACATACAAATACGGGACTGTCCAATACCCCCGCCGATAGTATATGGAAGCTCTCCGTTAAGCAAGGCTTTCTGGAATGGAAGCTTTGCACGCTCCTCACAGCCTCTTTGCCTAAGCTGCCGCTCCAAAGTCTCTTCATCCACACGGATACCCATAGAAGAAAGCTCCAGAGCAATATCCAGCACTGGATAATAAACCAGAATATCGCCATTTAGATGCCAATCATCGTAGTCTGGCGCTCTGCCATCATGGGGCTCATCATTACTCAATACATCTCCTATCTGCATCAGAAAAACAGCTCCCCACTTTTTAGCGGCCTCATGCTCTCTCTCCTTAGAGCTAAGCCCTGGATAGGCATCCAAAAGCTCCTGAGTTGTTATAAAATGAATCTGCTCCGGCAGAATTTCATCAATAAAATCATATTTTTCTGCCATATATTTTTCTGTTTTCCGAAGAGCCAGGTACACACGCTCTACCACAATACGGAGGGTTTCCTCATTTCGCTCTTCCTTATGTATAATTTTTTCCCAGTCCCACTGATCCACATACAGAGAATGGATATTATCCGTATCCTCATCCCGCCGGATAGCACTCATATCCGTATAAAGGCCCTCTCCATAGGTAAATTCATATCGCTTCAAGGCCTGTCGCTTCCATTTTGCCAGAGAATGCACAATCTCTACTGGTGCATCCCCCTGCTCCTTAATTCCAAAGCTTACCGGCCGCTCCACACCATTCAGGTTATCATTTAAGCCGCTCTCCGGCCGTACAAACAGCGGTGCTGATACACGGGTTAAATTTAACGCCTTTGCCAGGGCACGCTCAAAAAAGTCCTTTACCTCCTTAATTGCAATCTCTGTATCCTTAATTGACTGAGGACTTTTGTATCCATCAGGGATATATAAACGCTCCATATTTCCAATTCCTTTCTTCTCAAAAAATTATTTGTTATTTTATTACTTTTCAGCTCTTTCCATAGCAAGCTTAAAATCTCTTTGATCGGTAAAGATTTCATTCTTATACGGGTTCTTCCTTTGTTCTATGGAACGCTTTACAATGAAAGCAAATACAATTACGTTAGCTGCCAATGCTATAATGGCAATAACCCCCTGCATTGTCGGATTAGCTGTAGTTGGTCTGACTGCTGCATCCATAAATCCATCTGCATAGACACTGGTAATCGTCGTAAATCGGCTTGCATCCTGGAACAGTGGAAATACCTGGGCAAACATACACCATAAAGCCAGAGTATTGGCCCGGTTCTGAATCCAGCCTCCTTTATTCCACAGGGCATTAGCAAAGGTTGGTGCCAGCAAAAGAGCGAGACCGCAGTACCACGCATGGGTCGGAAGGTTATTGTAGGTATATTCAAAGTTCCACAAATCGTAAGCAAGGATAAAGCACCAGGTCATATCCGGCCAGAGCATATCGTCCTGCTTTTTAGAAGAATAGATTCCCCACCAGCCGGTCATACACAGGATATTTAAGATACCTGCAATGCCATTAACCCAGTTCCACCAGCCGCCATAAAGCCAGACATTCTCAGAGGAGAGCCACCAACGGTCTCCGTACTCTGCCATTGCCATAGCACCACGGATGCCAGATTCAAAATCACTTACAACTGCAATCAGAATATTAATTGCAACAATTAAAAATGGGAATACCTTGAACCATTCAGTTTTTCCAATGCTCCACTTGTATTTAAGCATCATAAAGCCAATACAGCCTGCCGTTGCTGCATAAAGCTTTGCATAATGAAACCAGCTGTTCATATGGGTATAGGTAGGATTTGTAAGAGCCCATTCCCCACCATTAGAAGCACCTACATAGATTGCGACAAAATAGATAGTCAATGCCGCCGGTAGTATCAGAAAGCAGAAAATACCTCCCTTTTTCGTACGACGTGCAATTTCATTAGCAAGTACCAGCCCGGCAAAAACCATAAGCCATCCTAACAGCTGCCATCCAGCATTTTCACCATAAATCTGAAATAACATATTCTTTTTCTCTCCTTCATTAATTTTTATAACACCGTCTCCATTACCCAATCTCTTCTAAAAAGTCAAATGCCGTCAGTGCCAGCTTCATATCTGATATCGTCACTGCACAGGCACCATTTTTTAAACACTCCTCTATCTGCTCCCGGCTCCGTATCAATCCACCACTCATCATAGGCACATTTACCCTTTCCTTCAGTCCTGGTATAATAGAAGAAGCAAGCCCCGGAAGCACCTCCATATAATCCGGCTGTACGGTGCTACACAGGTTCAAGCCCTTTTCCAAGGATTTTGTATCAATCAGGAAAAGTCTTAAAATTGCAAGCTTTTTGTTTCTCTTTGCCGTCTCTACTACCTTTCCCTTTGTGGAGATTACACCATCTACCCGAAGCCTCTGACAGGCATATTCACAGCCGTACTCATCACCAGACAAGCCGTGTATCAGCTCCAGATGTACTAAAACCTTTTTTCCTTTTTTCTTTGCCATAGGCAGCATCTGCTCCATCAGGGAAATATGAAGGTTCATCAGCACACAATATTCCAGACTGCTTTCCAGAAACTTTTCAAAATCCTTCATATTGGTCACTGCCGGTACAATCCTCTGATTTATCATAGTTCCTCCTAACGGATACGCTCAGTCAAGCCCACCTTCTTCTGAACCTTGCGAAGAGTCTTATTGCTGAAATACTGGGCTTTTTCATCATTTTCCTTAATAACACGGTCAAGATATGCCTTGTCCTTTAATATTTCATCATAGCGGCTTTGAAGCGGTGCCAGAAGGTCAGCTACCGCAAAGCCTACTGCCAGCTTAAACTCACCATAGCCCTTACCATCAAATTCCTTTTCAATCTCCTTGCGGCTTTTTCCTGTCACTGCACTATAAATATCAATTAAGTTGCTGACTCCCGGCTTATCCTCATGGTAGACGATTTCTGCACCGGAATCTGTAACTGCACGCTTAAACTTACGGATAATTGTATCCTTATCATCCAAAAGATAAATAGTGGCATTTTCATTTTCATCTGACTTGGACATCTTTTTTGTTGGCTCCTGCAGGCTCATAATCCTTGCCCCCACCTTACCAATATAAGCCTCCGGCATCGTAAATACATCCCCATAAATATTATTGAAACGCTCTGCGATATCCCTGGTAATCTCCAAATGCTGCTTCTGGTCAGCTCCAATTGGAACTACATCCGTTTGATACAGCAAAATATCAGCAGCCATCAGCACCGGATAGGTGTAAAGGCCAGCATTTATGTTGTCTGCATGCTTTGCAGACTTATCCTTAAACTGGGTCATGCGGTTTAATTCACCCATATAGGTAAAGCAGCTTAATATCCAGCTAAGCTCTGCGTGACCAGACACATGGGACTGAAAATAGATACAGTTCTTCTCCGGGTCAAGACCTGCTGCTACATACAAAGCATATAAAGCCCTCGCCCTCTGGCGAAGCTCCGTCGGGTTCTGTCGCACCGTCAGAGAATGTAAATCCATAACTCCATAAAAGCACTCGTATTCATCGCTTAAATTTATCCAATTTTTTAAGGCTCCCAGATAATTTCCCAGGGTCAGCTTCCCTGTAGACTGCATACCGCTGTATAAAACCTTTTTATCATTTAACATAGCCTCTCCTCTTTTCCTCTTTTTTGAAGTTTCCCTATATTGCTATATAATACCATAATCTTAATTGCATTTCCAGTGGTTTTCCTGCATTTGTATTTTCATTTTTCCATTGCTTCTGCATATATTAATTAAAAAGAGCCGGAGGATATTATTTTGGACCAGCATAATATCGAAATGATAAAGGCAGCTCTGCCCTATATGAATTCCCGTGCCCAGAAATCCTTTGAAATTCTGGTCAAAACCGATGAACTCAGGAATACAATACAAAATTTAGATTCCAAAGAGCTTTCTGCCTGTGATGTAAAGCCTAATTCCATTGACATGGAAACCTTTCTTCTCCAAATGCGTTCCTTAAGCAACAAGCGAGAAAGTGAAATGATTGACAGTATGCTTCATTTCATCAAAATGCAAAAGCTCCTTACCGCTTATCGGAGCTTTATGAACAACAAACCGGAAAATGCAGATAATTTGATGGAATTTTTCCTGTCACAGATGGCTCCCGAGCAGAAAGCCAATTTTGAAAACATTAATATGATGTTCAATGCCATGAATAATTAAGGAGGATTGCTATGACAGATATGAGCTGGATACATAATCCAGAGCTAAAACGCCTAAGCCCACGTAAAATGGAGCTTGTAACAAAACTGGTAGAAGAAACTAACGGGAAAACACTTTCCCAGTCTATCCCTGTTCTTGTAAGTATTAACAAAACCCTGCAAACCGAAGGTCTTTCCTTTACCGAAGAGGAAAGTGCCTTGATTTTAGATATTCTGACCAGAGATATGACGCTAAAGGAAAAGCAGCAGGTCGAACAGATGAAGCAGATTATTATAAAACAAATTGCTAAAATCCAGAAATAAATTAGAAAGGAGCTTCCACACCAGTTATCGGTGCAGAAGCTCCTCTTTTAGTATAAATTATCTATTTTTCTTTTAATAATTCTACAACCCGCTTTGTCGACCTTCCATCAAAATATTGGTAGCTCTCTTTTTTAAAGCGGGAAAGCCTTTCATAATCATAGGAATGCTCTCTTATTTCTGCCAGTAGAAGCTCACAAAGCTCCCCTGTCGTATAAGCGATCGGACCTGGCATATCCTTTTTATAATCTACATAGGTGCCTCTTCCATCCTGCAGAAAATCGTCCAAATCATAAGCATAGAAATAAATAGGCTTATCCAGAATACAGTAATCAAAAATAACAGAAGAATAGTCTGTTATCAGAGCTGTACTCACCTCATACAGTGTATTAATGTCAGGAAAACGGCTTAAATTTACAAGACGGCTGCCAAAATTCTTTTGATATTGCTCCTCGTGGAAGGCCGCTGCTACAAAGGGATGAAGTCGAAGCCCTACTGCATATTCATCGGGAAGTCTCGTAAGTAATAGCTCCAAATCCAGCATAACCTGTGGCTTTTTTGCCTCCTTATCCCGAAAGGTAGGGGTGTATAAAAGAAGCTTCTTTTCTCTTAACGCAGGATACGCAGCATAAAACCCGGCTCTATTTTTCTCTCTTTGCTTTTCATCAAAAAGAGCATCTGTTCTTGGAAGCCCCAAGGCATAAATCTTTTCTGCCGGAATACCAAAGGCACTCTGATACAGCCATGCCATCCCTTGTGCATTGACAATCATATGGGTAATTGCCTCATTCGCCCTGGCCTCCAGCTTTTTTAAGCGTCCTGTATTATAGTCCTGACCGAATTTCTTAATCGTACCGGTTCCATGCCACAGCTGGATTACTTTTACTTCCTTTGGAAATCTGAGATAGGCCATCGGCAAAAAAACATTATCCTGCAGCACACAGCTAGCTGTAGCCAGGTGATAGCTCTTTCCAAAATAAAAGGATAATTTTTTTTCATCACCACGTTTCAGCCGTATAATCTCATAATCTTCTTCCCTGGAAAGCTCCTCCAGCACCATTCCGACATTACTTTCCTTACTGGAATCATGGGTCATAATTCCAAAAACCTTTTCTTCCTTCCGTTTACACATAAGAGTACATAACCAATAATTCCATGCAAAAAGAAGATATCCTATGGTTTTTAATTTTTCTTTCATTTTACCAAATCTTAGTTATCAATCAGCTTATTTTCATTATTCCAGCTGTAAAGCTTACGAAGCTCTGCACCAACCTCTTCTAACTGATGTCCTGCCTCTTTCCTTCTCATTGCGTTGAAATTCGGGCAGCCAACCTGATTCTCTAGCAGCCAGTTACGGGCAAATACACCCTCCTGGATATCCTTTAATACCTGCTTCATAGCCTTCTTGGTATCCTCGGTAATAATCTTTGGTCCGGTAATGTAATCACCATACTCTGCTGTATTGGAGATAGAATATCTCATGCCCTGGAAGCCACTCTGGAATATTAAATCTACGATAAGCTTCATCTCGTGAATACATTCAAAATAAGCACTTTCCGGCTCATAGCCTGCCTCAACTAAGGTCTCAAAGCCTGCCTTCATAAGAGCACACACACCACCGCATAAAACTGCCTGCTCACCAAAAAGATCTGTCTCTGTCTCCTCACGGAAGGTAGTCTGGAGAACTCCAGCTCTTGCGCCACCAATGGCCAGTGCATAAGCAAGTCCGATATCATGGGCATTACCAGTAGCATCCTGATGTACAGCGATAAGGCAAGGAACACCCTTACCCTCCTGATACTGGCTTCTTACCGTATGTCCAGGCCCCTTAGGGGCAATCATAACAACGTTAATGTCCTTCGGAGGAATAATCTGTCCAAAATGAATTGCGAAGCCATGAGCAAACATCAGAGTGTTGCCTGACTCCAGATTTGGAGCAATGGACTCGTTATACATCTTAGCCTGTTTCTCATCATTAATAAGAATCATAATAATATCAGCTCTTTTTGCTGCCTCTGCAGCTGTAAATACTTCAAAGCCCTGAGCCTCTGCCTTTGCCCAGGATTTACTTCCTTCATAAAGACCAATAATAACATGGGCACCGGATTCCTTTGCATTCAGTGCATGTGCATGTCCCTGGCTTCCATAGCCGATTACCGCAATTGTCTTTCCATCTAATAAAGACAGATTACAGTCTTCCTGATAATAAATTTTTGCCATTTTAAATCATCCTCCAATTTGTTTGTTAATCATCTATGTAGTCAGCTAAATCTCCGGCACCTCTGGTAAGTCCGGTGATACCAGTCCGTACCAGCTCCTTGATTTCAAAGCCGTCTAACAGCTTAATAAAGGCATCCAGCTTTGCCTGGTTTCCTGTCAGCTCTATCATCATGGACTCCATAGCTACATCCACAATCTTCGCCCGGAAAATATCAGCCACAGCAATAATAGCCTGGCGTTCATTCTGCCCTGCCAGCACCTTAACTAAAATCAGCTCTCTGCATACGCTTTCACCGTCTGCCAGCTCCTTGATTTCCCTGACATCCTCCAGCTTCGCCAGCTGCTTTCTAATCTGCTCTAAAATCTGCTCATCCCCAGTCACAGCTACCGTCATCCGGGAATACGCAGGATTCTCTGTCTCACTTACGGTAAGACTGTCAATATTATATCCACGGCGGCTGAAAAGACCGGATACCCGGCTCAGAACACCTGCCGTATTATCTACAAGAATTGATAGCACCATTCTCCTCATCGTAATTCCTCCATAAATTTAAAAGTTATTGTAGCAATATCAGTTTGTTTTGTCAATAGCTATTCTGCTGCCTCAAAAATAAACTTATTCATTGCCTCTACATTCCCAGGCAGATTCAGTACCAGCACCTTTTCCTTCCCTATCGTTTCCGGCGTATGTGCCTCATCTGTCGGTATACGAAACTGCTTGATTTCTGTTGTCCCCATCATCAGTACCGAAAACATATAAGAATAAATCTGTTCATTCGACAAATCTGTTACAATATTCGGCAGCATCTTTTCGGCCAACGTTTTAATTTCTCCCATAGACATACTCTTTACATCGGTAAACATGGACTGGATTACCGTCCGCTGCCTCTCTGTTCTCCTAAAGTCGGAGCGTCCTACCTGGCGAATCCGGGAATAAGCAAGAGCCTGGGCACCATTCATAATATTTTTCCCTGGCTTAAGTCCATTCTTTACCTTTGGATGCCGTTTATAGGCTTTTACCAGATACTCATATTCGGCCTGAGTCAGCTCAATTTCTACACCATCCATAGCATCAATAACCTCCTGAAAGGCCTTAAAATCTACAACGGCATAACCATCCAGCTTTAAGCCGAAATTTGCTGCAATCGTCTGATACAAAAGAGAGACCCCGCCATAGGAATAAGCAGCATTAAACTTATGGGTACCATGCCCCGGTATCTCAACCCACATATCCCGCATCAGAGAAGTAAGCTTTAGCTGCTTGTGCTTCATATCCAATGTCGCTATCATCACGGTATCTGAGCGTCCTGACTCAGACCAGCTTTCCCGCTTATCCGCTCCTACCAGTAAAATATTTACAATCTTATCGTCCGAGGTCAGATTTTCTTCTCCTGCTACTGCCTCCGACAAATTAATTGCAGACTTTCTATCCAGTTTATTCAGGGTACTGTCCAGCTCATACTGAACCCGGGCTACCCCTACACCCGCTATGATTGCTATTAAAAAGCTAAGTACCAGTAAAAATCGTTTCATCCTGTCTCCTATCTATATCAAAAGAAATACACCTATATTGCGAAGCAGTCCTGTTTTCCAGAAGCCATATTTTATAAGCAGATACCGTTTTTTTAAAAATCCGGCTGTTTTCATTGCCACAAAGGCTTCCAGGATAGTTTTATTTTTTCCGGAAAGCTCAGAAGCAAATATCTCTAAAAAAGCTTCGGCCTGCTCCTCAGTCTGCTTAAGTGCCAGCCGCTGTCTCCCAAGAGCAAAAAGCCTGTTGCTTACATAATTGGCAAAGCTTTTAATTCCTACCACATTTTTTTCATGCTGCCGGTATAGAAGGGTCGCTTCTGGAAGATAGGTAATCTCTCCAAGAGCTGCGGATATCAGCCCAATCCACCAGTCATGCATCCTTAAGCCCTCTGGCACGATAGAAAGCCTTTTTGCCATAGCCGCATTTATCATCATTGTACAACCAATCAGCTTATTTTCCATTAAAAGATGAGGCAGATCTGTTTTCGCCGTATCCAGGTGGCTGCTGCCGTGGAAGGATGGATGAATTTCTTCAAGCTCCTTATCCACCACCTTAGCATCGGTAAATACTGTTAAAGGCACCTTTGTTCCCTTCCTGCTTTCCAGCTCCTTCATTTTCTGCAGGGTTTTGGAAAGCTTGTCCGGAAGCCAGACATCATCCTGGTCACAAAACATGACATAAGGACTGTCTGCAATATAAGCCCCCTCCATAAAGTTACGAATAACGCCTTTATTTTTTTTATTAGCGAAAAAGCACACCTTATCCGTATATTCTAAAGACAGCCTCCTTAAAATATCCCGGGTACCGTCAGTAGAACCATCATCATACACATGAATAACAAAATCTTTAAATCCACCATTCAAAATAGACCTTATCTGTTCTTCAACATAGGCTTCGCCATTATAAGCGGCCATTATTATTGTTATTTCATTCAACTGCTTCACACTTTCTCTTTCCAGAACTTTTTATTCATACTAAGCCTCCGGCAAAGTGCCAGCGGAAGCCTTTCGTATGCTTTTCCCAGACGATAGCCGATATACTTACAGCCACTTTGGTATACAAGCTCTGGAATCAGGTAGGCCTTTCCCTGGGAAATCAGCCATTTTGCCGTATCCTTTACCAGACGGATGCCCTCTGACTCCGATCTTACACCATCAAAAATCTCCCGATACTGCCGCTGGGATACACCCAAATCAAAATTTCTCGTAAGCTGCTGCCAGCCAGTATAGCGATGGGAATGTTTCACCCGGCAGTCTGCTGCATAGGCTATCTTATAGCCTGCCTGTATCAGTCCCGCAGCAAAAATCATATCTTCATTAAAAATTGTCTTTGTCACAAAACCACCCTGCTTTTCATAAACCGCCCGGTCATAGGCTGCACATACATTTGAGCAGAAGTAGGTCTTAATCCCCAGGCTTTCTAAATCCTTTTCTGATTTTACCCTGGAAACATCCGGATAATTAAACTGTCTGGTATAACTCTCGATTACTCCGGTTTCCCTTCCACAGAGCTGCCGACCATAGACCGCTGCAATTCCATCCTCTTTTTCAAAGGCCTTCAGCATATTCCTGATAAGAAAAGCGTCGGTTGGCACTGCATCCTGGGTCATAAACATGATGTAGTCCGCAAAGGACATTAACGCCCCCTGGTTTCTCGTTCCACCATGGTCAAACTCCTCCGGTGTAAGCTCTGTTATCACTATATTCGGAAAGCTTCCATACCTTCGGCGAAGCTCCTCTGTATAGGGTTCTACTGCCGTATGCATTAAAAATATATGATCCGGTATTTTTTTCTGCTTCAGCATACGCTCCATCAAAATATGAAACTTTTCATCCGGCTTGTATACCGGAATAATCAAATCCAGCGTTTTCATCTTATCTCCATCCTACACACATCTCTATTCATGGTGTAAGAGCCGTTTTACCAGCTCTACTGCATCCTTGGCGTCTCGGGAATAACCATCCGCATGGATTTCCTCGGAAAATTCCTGGGTCGTCACAGCTCCGCCGATAATAATCTGAGCCCGTATATGCTCTTTCTTTGCCAGCTCTACTACCTTTTCCATCTGCATCATTGTCGTCGTCATCAAGGCGGACAGACCAATGACATCTGCATCTTCCTTTTTTGCAGCCTCTATAATCCGTTCAGCCGGCACATCCTTTCCCAGGTCAATAACCCGGTAGCCATAGTTTTTAAGCATCAAAACTACCAGATTCTTGCCTATATCATGGATATCACCCTCAACCGTTGCCATAATAATCGTAGCCTTTTTCTCTGTAGAAGCCCCAGCTGCTAAAAACGGCTCCAAATAGTCAATTGCCGTTTTCATAGTCTCTGCACTTCCAATCAGCTGCGGCAGAAAATATATCTGCTTGTCAAAAAGCCGCCCTGTCTCATTAATTGCCGGAATCAGTACCGAATCTACGATTTCCGAAGCTGTAAGCTTCTGCTCCAGCAAAAACTTTACATCTTCTATAATTTTCTCCCGGCGTCCCTTTAGTACATCCTGGTATGCCTGTTCACAGCTTACACCCTGAACAGCAATCCCTTCTGTCTTTGCAGCTTCCTTTTGCTCTACAGACTCTGCTATCTTATTGCTGGCCTCCATATCTACTACTCCTTCAATATAGTAGTCCGCAGCTCCCGGCTTATTTAACAGCAAATCTGCCGCCAACACCGTATTCATAAACAGTGCCTGGGAAGGGTTGGCAATCGCCATCGTAAGCCCGGAAAGCCTTGCAAAGGAGAAAAAGGCTGCATTTACAAACTGTCGCTTTGGAAGTCCAAAGGAAATATTGGATAAACCGCAAACTGTAGCTAAAGAAAGCTCCTCCTTACAATAGCGGATCGTATCAATTGCTTCAAAGCTTGCCTGCTTATTGGCACCCACGGTATTTACCAGTCCATCAACTACAATATCCTCTTTTGTAAGGCCGATTTCCAGAGCCTTGTCCATAATTGCGTGAATCATCTGCTTCTTTTCTTCCACTGATTTTGGAAGACCTTTTTCCGAAAGAGGCAGAAGAATGAACATAGCACCATATTTTTTCGCCATCGGAAGAAGCTTTTTTATTTTTTCTGTTTCCATGGAAATAGAATTAATCAAAGCTCGTCCCGGATAAAGCCGAAGGGCAGCTTCAATTACCTCAGGATAACTGGAATCAATAGAAAGCGGTACACTTCCATGACTGGTTAACGCATAAATACATTTTTCCATCATTTCCTTTTCATCAATTCCATTCATACCCATATTGACATCCAGAATCGCAGCACCAGCCGCCATCTGTTCCTCCGCCATAGAAAGCACCATATCCAGTTTCCCCTGCCTTAGCTCCTCCTGCAAGGCCTTCTTCCCGGTAGGATTAATTCGTTCTCCAATCACCAAAAAGCTTCCGTCAATATCAATATCCAAAACACTGCATTCGTTTGTCAGCACTCTTTTGTTTTTCTTTCTTGGAAGCACAGGCTTCTTTGTCTTAACCTGTGTGGCAAGACACGCAATATGCTCCGGTGTCGTTCCACAGCAGCCGCCGACGATAGAAGCTCCTGCTTCTACAAGCTCTGCTGCTGCCTCACCAAAGGCTTCGGCTTCCATGTCATACTGGGTCATGCCATTTACCAGTCTTGGAAGTCCAGCGTTTGGCTTTCCCAGTAACGGTATGCCAGCATAGTCTGCCATCCTTTTTACAACCTCGCAAAGCTTTTCCGGTCCATTGGAGCAATTAACACCTACGGCATCTGCCCCCATGGCTTCCATCACGACGGCTGCTGTCTCCGGGTCCGTACCATACAGTGTCCGCATATCCTCATTAAAGGTAAGACTTACCATTACAGGAAGATCACAGCATTCCTTTACTGCCAGAACAGCTGCCCGGCACTCCTGTAAGCTCATCATTGTCTCTACAACAAACAAATCCACTCCAGCTTCAACACAACAGGAAATCTGCTCCTTGTATACATCTACCAGTTCTTCAAAGGTAAGGTTCCCAAGCGGATACAGCTGCTCTCCTGTCATTGTCAGGTCTCCGGCAATATAAACCCTTCCATCACAGCAAGATGCAGCCTCCTTTGATAGTCCTACCAGCTCCTTATTAATAGACGCAATGTCTGCCTCCAATCCATACTCTTTAAGCTTAATCCGGTTGCTGGTAAAGGTTGGTGCATATAAAATATCAGTTCCTGCAGCAATATAAGCCTTCTGAAGCTCAATTAAGGCCTGGGGATTCTCCAAAATCCACTTTTCTGGACAGACTCCTACCGGCATCCCAGACTTCTGGAGATTTGAGCCGGTTGCTCCATCTAAAAGCACAATTTTTTTCTCTATCAGTTCTCTAAATTCCTGTCTGGTCATCTTCCCCTCCAAAGGTCTTCTTTTAAAGCTTCTTTATCCGTTCAATGGCTGCTATCGTATTTTCGTAGCTTCCAAAAGCAGTCAGGCGGAAGTATCCTTCCCCACTTGGACCAAAGCCTGAACCTGGTGTACCTACTACATTTGCATTCTCTAACAGATAATCAAAGAATTCCCAGGAGGTCATCCTGTCTGGTGTCTTTAGCCAGATATAAGGTGCATTGACACCGCCGTAAACGGTATAGCCAGCAGCCTTAAGCCCTTCCTTGATTATTCTTGCATTGTTCATATAATAACCAACCTGATCCTTTAGCTGCTGCTTTCCAGCTTCAGAGTAAACAGCCTCACCGGCTCTCTGAATGATATAAGGAGCTCCGTTGTATTTTGTACCATGGCGTCTTGCCCACAATGAATGTAAGGCTACGTCACCACATTTTAAATCCTTTGGAATTACTGTGTAACCGAGGCGGGTGCCGGTAAAGCCTGCATTCTTGGAAAAGCTGCGAAGCTCAATGGCACAGGTTCTTGCTCCCTCACACTCAAAAATGGTATGCGGTACATCTTCCTCGGAAATATATGCCTCATAAGCAGCATCGTAAATAATTACAGCCCCGATACGGTTCGCATAATCCACCCATTCCTTAAGCTGTGCCTTCGTAATGGCAGAACCGGTCGGATTATTTGGGAAGCACAGATAAATCATATCCGGCTTCTCCTTCGGAAGCTCCGGAACAAAACCATTAGCCTCGCTACAAGGCATATAGATTACGTTACCAAAGCTCTCCGTGGCCTGATTAAAGTCTCCGGTACGGCCTGCCATAACATTGGCATCAAGATAAACCGGATATACCGGGTCGCAGACTGCTACCTTATTATCCAAGCTGAAAATCTCCTGAATATTACCGGAATCACTCTTTGCTCCATCACTAACAAAAATCTCATCCGGCTGAATGTCAGCACCCCTATCCTGATAATCATTTTTGGCAATCGCATTTCTCAAAAATTCATAGCCCAAATCCGGTGCATAACCATGAAAGCTCTCAGCCTTTCCCATTTCATCAACAGCACCATGCAGTGCATCAATAATTGCTGGTGCCAGTGGCTGAGTTACATCTCCTATCCCCAGACGGATAATTCCCTTATCCGGATTAGCTGCAGAATAAGCTGCTACCTTCTTTGCAATCGTGGAAAACAGATAGCTTCCCTGTAATTTTAGATAATTTTCGTTAATCTTAAACATAGCTTCCTCCTGTTTATTTACTATTTTAACTCATAGGAAGTGCTGCTATGCCACGCATCTCAATCCGCGGTGCACCACTTCCTTCAATGTACTCTCTGGTAATCGTCACTCTGCCGATATTATCATCCTTTGGAATCTCATACATGATATCCAGCATAAATTCTTCAATAATCGCCCGCAGAGCCCTGGCACCGGTTTTTTTCTCCAACGCCTTTTCTGCAATAGCTTCAATAGCACCTTTGTCAAACTGAAGGTCAACCTCATCCAAAGCAAGAAGCTTTGTATACTGCTTTAAAATTGCGTTCTTTGGCTCTGCTAAAATCTCCATCAGCATTTCCTTAGAAAGACTACTTAAGGTAAAAATCACCGGCAAACGGCCTAAAAATTCCGGTATCATACCAAATTCCCGTAAATCCTCAACAGCTACTTTTTTCAGAATATCCGGGTCTTCATCATATTTATCCTTTAGTTCTGCATTAAAACCAATACCTGCTGTCTTATTCAGCCGTTTTTTGATAACCTTATCCAGCTCTGGGAAAGCTCCCCCGCAAATAAAGAGAATATTTCTTGTATTAATCGTGGTCATAGGAACCATAGCATTTTTGCTGGTTGCTCCCACAGGCACCTCTACATCTGCCCCCTCCAAGAGCTTTAAAAGACCCTGCTGTACGGATTCACCGCTGACATCCCGGCTGGTCGTACTTTTTTTCTTTGCAATCTTATCAATTTCATCAATGAAAACAATGCCCCGTTCTGCCTTTTCTACATCATTATCTGCTGCCATCAGAAGCTTTGATAAGACACTTTCCACATCATCTCCAATATAGCCTGCTTCCGTAAGAGAAGTCGCATCTGCTATCGCCAGCGGCACCTCTAAAAGCCTTGCCAGTGTTTTTACCAGATAGGTCTTGCCACTTCCGGTTGGTCCAATCATCAGCATATTAGACTTTTCAATCTCAATTTCATCCATGGTATTAGTAGCAACCCTCTTATAGTGGTTGTATACAGCAACTGAAATCACCTTTTTCGCATAGGCCTGACCGATGACATATTCGTCCAGCCGTTCCTTTATGATATGTGGAGACGGCACCTTGCGAATATCCAAAACGGGATCGCTGTCTTCTTCCTTTGGCTTCTTCTTTTTCAGCCTCTGATTTTTCGGAATCTCCTGATTCATATTCATATTAGCAAAGCTCATCATATTCGGATTCATACTCATGAAATCCATATAGGGTATATTTCCATTATTCATAGAATCAAAGGTTTTCTGCATACACTCCTGGCAGATGCAGATGCCTCCGGGAATTTTTGTCATCTTTCCAGCCTTGCTTTCCGGCCGGCGGCAGATATAGCATATATCTTCATATTCTTCCTTTTTATCCTCACCCATGTAAGTACCTCTTTCTATTTTTATATCTATTGTAATTTATTCTGCTTTTACTATTTTACCCTACATCCTACTATAGCACAAGTTCCACTTTCTAAATTTTTTCTGAAGCTTTCCACAATTACTACGAAAAAACCAGTGATAAAGTAGGATTTCTCTATCACTGGTTTTTATCTTTTTCCTTTGCTCTGTCACTGCTGGCAAATAAATCAGGTACATATTTTCCCCTCTGCAAGCAGGAGCTTTTTATTTTCCATCTTTATTTCCTTTAAATCATGGGTTGCCATTACAAGTATCTTTGTTTCGTCCAGATAATCATATAAGGTCTGCAAAACCTGTTGTGCATCCCGAACTCCCAAAGAAGCCGTAGGCTCATCTGCTATGATCACATCCGGCCGATTTATCAATGCTCTTGCAACAGCTACTCGCTGCCTTTGGCCGCCTGACAGGTTCCGCACCTTTTTATCCATAAATTCTTCCAGGCCAACCTTTTCAAGAAGCTTCTCGACCTCTTTTTTATGGCTCCATTTCCTTTTATTACTATAAAGCAACGGAATTTTAACGTTTTCAAATACCGTATCGTCTTCAATCAGGGCAAATTCTTGAAATATAAATCCAAAGGCCTGATTCCTCAGCTTGCTTAACTCTCTCATATGAAAATCCCTGCTGTTTTTTCCATCAATATAATATTCCCCTGAAAAATCCCGATCAATCAGCCCAAGCAAACGCAATAAGGTTGATTTTCCCGCACCCGATTCTCCTCTCAAAATCATTCGATCACCTGGCGAAAGAGTCAGAGAAATATCCTGTAAGGCTACTGCTTCCTTATGGTATATTTTTCCTACATTCCTCAGCTCCAGCCTCATTTCATCCCCCCTATTATGAGATTTTCGCTCAAATCCTTCTTTTTCAGTTTTTTCACTATCATAACCAAAATCAGGAAAAGGAAAGTCACATTCACGAGCAGATACATCCACAGTTCTTCTTTTTCAGCAATTCCCAGCAAAAAGCATATGAAATCAGCCAGAAGCAAAATGATCCCATAATACAAACCCAGTCGAAAAACAATATCTGACAATCTGGCTCCCTGAAGCAGGTGCAATGTAAATTCCTTTGCTCTCTTTTTCATCATACCATCTAAAATAATAGAAGTACATAAAAAATAGCAAATTAATAAAATCAACAAAAACGGATACATCTGCCCCAAAATAAAACCAAACTCTTCTCCTGAATATCCCTGCTTTTGTTCTCTTATCTCAACAAAATCCGTACCAACGCTATCCAGGAACTGCTGCATTTTTTCCTTCTCTTTCTTTAAAATATGGGTATTGGATATTATTTCCATAATCACTTCCGTATTTTCTTCACTAATCCACTCAGATAGCTCCGGCTGCTTTATGATAATAAATGCCAATTCATCCGTATTTTCTTCAAGCCCCTCTGTTCCTTTATAGACATAATTCTTTTCCAATTCCTTATCTATCGGATAGCTTTCATCGTTTAAAAAAATTTGCTCTGCTTCTATCGCTTCTTTTCCCGCTGCAATATAAAAATCCTGTTCCGATTTTAAAAAAGGATAAGCCTGCCCCGGATCTCCAAACATTAAATAGGTTCTCACCGGCGCTCCCTTTTTTACCCGCAAACTAAGAGCACAGTAAGAAAATGCATCGTCCCTGTAAACCTCTGACAAATCATCCATCAGCTTCCCGGTATCTTTTAAATCTTTTTCTATCACATAAGTATCAAAGCGGGTATAATCGGAAATATCTGCAGAAGGTCTGTTTTTTATCTCATGTACCAGGGACTGCGTAACTGAAATTAAAGCAAAGGTTACACAACCAAAAAACAGAATGTAAAACACAACCAGGATCCCATCCTTCAACAGATCCTTTAGTGTCAGTTTTATATTATTTAACAGCATTCCATTCCCTCCCCCTTCTGTAATGGATAAAAAATCCCAAATAGTAACCAAGATCGGTAATTCCCACATGGAACAGCCATATCACACCATATTCCCAAAGCTTAATCTGTAAAGAAATTTCTCCTCTTACCAAAAAGGCATAGAAAAAAATAACCAAAAGAGAACCAATTGCATTTACCAGCAAAAAATGCTTTGAAAAAAGAAGAAACATTTTGCTCCTTTTTCCTCCATGCAATTTATGCAGATCCAGAATCTCTTTATTATTAAAAAAATACATAATGCAGGTAAACAAAAAGATGATATAAAGAGAAACTGCCGGCAGTAAAACTATCTTTGTATAAAGCCCTCCTTTTTTCAAACCATCCATAAAAGCATTCCGTACTCCCGTATAACCGCTATCTGTAATAGAATATCCCTCTTTTAAAAGAGCTTCCTTAATCCGGTCTCTTGCCCCGGTATCCCGACTGTCTATATATACCCGGTCACCCAACTCATCCAGGCTCATCTGATTCACAATACATTCCGTATTTTCCTTATATAATTTACTCATCGGATTGATTGAAAACAAAAGCTCATGAACGAGCTCAGTGCCTTCTTTCTCCATTTCGCTAAAAGCATCTATCGGATTTTCCTCACTGGAAACATAGATTCCAGTAGAAGTTTTTTCCCTATAATCCTTTCCTGAAAAATAACGTGTTGTTCCCAGAAAATCTATCGTTTTTTCATTATAAAAATAATAAACCGGATCATAAATTGCCATATAATTTTGTCCTGTATACTCAGAGAGCACTATAATATCCTGATCTTTATCAGCATCAAGGACCTGATCCGTTTTTACTCTCCCACTTTCCGCTACTTCCAAAACAACAAAATTAGGAGATAGCTCAAATGGGGTATCCTGTCTGGCAACACCCCTCAAAATACAATAACTGCAGGCAAAAAGCATTGCGGCTAATATAAAGCAACTTATTACAGCACATAGAATACTCTGTTTCTTATAAGACATGGTTTCCCTCCTTAAAAAAATGTTACATGATATTCTCTTGTTTATCTTATCTTTCTTCCGCTAACAGTGCGGTAGGTTGAATACTTCGTTTCGCTTTTCCAAATAAATAGCTACAGGTTGTTTTTTCTCCTGTATTCCACTTATCTTTTACTGTAACTGTATCCATTCGTTGTTGACTATCTGTTTCACCTTGAGAATTAATTTGTAAAGTTGTTTTTTCTCCCTGTACATTATATACTAATCTTGTATAAGTAGGATAATACCAATATCCATTTTGCTCAAGAACATCCATTCCATAGACAGATACTGTCCCTACATATTCATCTGCAAAATAATCATCTGCATGGTAATTTTGAGCATATGTTCTTGTACTTCCACCAAATCCATTATAACATATAATTTTTCAAAAATTTATGACGTTTTCGGAAAATTTTCTAATTATTTCTTTACTTTTTTATAACAAAAAATAACGCTCATCCCTCCTATAAAATGAGCGTTATTTTTGTCCTGCTTTTTAATATCCAAATCTCTTCAGAAAATCATCTAAAAGTCCATTGTCAAACTGATTTTCCTCAGAGTCCTCCTGATTTGGAATCTGCTGTTGCTGGTTTTTCTGCGCATTCTCCCCTGTAGTAAGAGAATTTAGGGAATCTTTTCCCTGCAGAATAATCTTTAATTCCTTTTCTGCATAGTCACCGTTTTCATTTCTCTTAACAGTAACCGTAATTTCCGTGCCAACCTTGGTATTATTCACCTTCTGCCTAACAGCCTCCATGTTGGTAACTGCATTGCCGTTAATTGCAATGATAATATCGCCCTTTTGCATGCCGCCTTTATCTGCAGCTCCACTCTTTGCTACCTCAGATACATAAACGCCTGTTGGCATATTGTAGAGGTTATTTTCTTCGGTAATATCCATACCGGTAATACCTAAATACCCCTTTTCATCCTCGCTAAGCTTCTGATAATTCATTAGCTCATTAATAATCGGTGTGGCAGAGGAAATCGGAATTGCATAGCCCATGCCTTCTACACTGGTATCTGCGTATTTCACGGAATTGATACCGATAACCTCGCCTCTCATATTCAGAAGTGCACCACCACTGTTTCCAGGATTAATTGCTGCATCCGTCTGTAAAAGCGTCATACTGTTGGAAGATTTGCCACTGCTTACACTGACCTGACGGTCGGTAGCACTGATATAGCCTACGGTAATAGACTGGCCATAGCCTAGGGCATTACCAATCGCTACTACTTTTTCTCCCAGCTGTACGCTGTCGGAGTCACCCAGAGTAGCTACCTTGATGGACTGCAGGGTAGACTGCTTCATATTTTCCAGAGGTACAGAAACTACTGCCAGGTCTGAAGAAGAATCGGTTCCCTTTACTTCTGCTTCTACTACCTCGTTATCTATAAAGCTTACCTGGATAGTCTTCGCATCTGAAATTACATGATTATTGGTCGCAATTAAAAGCTCCTTATTATTCATTCCAACGATAATTCCGGATCCACTTCCCTTCTTGTCTTCAGAGAACTTCTGTCCGAAATAGCTGTAGTTTGCTGTTACTGTACTGGTAATAGATACCATAGAAGGCATGCTGTTCTTTATCAGCTGGGTTAAATCCGTCTCATCCTCTGTAGCACCACTTGTCGTAGTCGTAGTTGTTGTTATCGGCATCTGCACCCTTTCATCACCGCCACGGAAGTAGTCCACTGCAACATCTACCCCCTGGAATACACCGCCAGCTACCAGTCCGAAAACAGCTGCCACTGCTGCCACCTTTACAAGCTTTACACCAAAGCCTTGCTTTTTCTCCTTACTCTGAGTACCAGCCCCACCTGCTGTACCGCTATAGCCCGTCTGTCCCTGGGTGTTCCCCTGATTCCAGTCAGCACTTCCAGCGGTATACCAGTCGGAGTCTCCCGCAGTATGCCAGCCCTGATTTTCCTGGCCTGTACTCTGCTGTGTCTGTCCCTGCTTCTGGTAGCAGCTGCTGTAATCTGCCGCTCCATAATTCTGCTCCTGATTCCAGTTATTTTGTTCATTATTGTTATTATTCTCGTTCATATGATACCTTCCTTTCATCTGCTCTCTCTTCTTTGTTTCTAGTGCTATTCTAACAATAATTTGTGTTCAATCTGTGAAAGTATTCTTAATAAACTATGATAAATCTATGTTTTTCCTGTGAAAAAAAAGGAAGGCAAATAGCAAAGCCTTCCTTTTCTTATTATTCCTGCTTTTGATTAAATGCCTCCACAACTAAATCTGCCTGTCGCTGCCCCTCTTCATGGAGCTTGGAAAGATATGCAAAAGCACTTCCCATATACTCCCGTTCTTCGCCAAACAAAGCTACCTCATAACAGCTTCTTATCACGTTAATAATACAATTTGCAAAATGCATCTCTCCACAGGAACGGCATATTTTCAATATATTTGCAATCCCTGTTGCCATATCCTCCTCGCAGTAGAGCTTGGTATCTCCGACAGGAATCTGATCCATACCATTTTCTACATAGGTTACTTTATCCTTTAAGCAATTAGTCAGGCATTTTTTGGCATATCCTACCAGACATTCCTCTTTATCGCAGCCACCACATACGCCTTCTGTCAGACAGACATTACCCAAATCCTTGAGGGCTATTTCATCATTCAGTTCTTCATACATAATTCCCATAGCAGTTCTCCTTTGTTTTTATTAACGATGATTAAAATATTATTTATTAATTATACTCCGGATTCTGCGATAGTACAAGCTTTTTTCATGACAATTCCCTCTTATTTCCCGTCTTTAGGATTTAGCAGCATATTTCTTTGAGAGTTAATTATATATCATTTTTCAGTAAGTCAGCATAATTGCTGGCTTTTTTGTTATTCAAAAAAAATTGACAAAATTTCTTTTTATCTGTTGTATAAATAGTGCTATGCTACTATACTATAAGAGGGTGATTTTTGTGGCATACTTTCTTAAAAAAACTAATAATAAAAAAGGTACTTATCTTCAGATTCATTCAAGCTTTTATGATCCTGAGCGTGGACATACAGCTCATAAAGCATACAAACCTGTTGGCTATGTTCACGAACTTCAGACAAAAGGAATTGATGATCCTATCGCATTTTATAAAGAAGAAGTTATTAAACTCAACCAGGAACTTAAGGCTGCTAAAGATGCTTGTTTGATTTTACTTGTTTGTATGCCTTGTTAAGGTTTTCTTCTCGCAAAATCAGCTCCAAAAGATTGTTCGTCCAATAGTCTGTGATGACACCGCTCTTTTCAGTAATCTTAGAGTAGTCGGACACTTCTGCATACTCTTTCTGTTCCGCAGATACCATTTGCAGATAGTCCTCCATATGAAGTTGTCTGTCCTTAAGTCCATCATTGGTTACTTTCATTTACTCACATCTCCTAAAGTTCAGTCCTTTCCACCATGTTTGCAACCACAATGGTACTATGACCTCTGCTGACTTCTTACCATTTGTTGTTACTACAAGTTTCGTACTCTGTTTCCACTTGCTGGCAAGACCTCCCTTGGTACCACACGTTTCTTTCTCTCCATATATCTGCCACATTTACCATAGTTAATTCCGAGTAGTTATTGGACTTTAGTTTGTTATGCAACCTTATCCTTAACTATAGCCTGATGTGATTTCTGTTCGTCAGACCAGAGATTTGCCGACAGCTTCCTTCAGATTCCACCTCACGATGGACACCCTTGCTGTTCGGCTATACACTTCCTCGTTGCCTAGGCGTGTTCGGGACTTTCACCCGTTAGAGCGCGCCCATGGCGCGCAAACAAAAGGACCGGACTCCAGATATAATCTGTTGTCCGATCTCTTTATATTTAACATTTCTATTTTTCCTTTTATCAAAAATCTCTTAAATATATCTATTTGGAATCTATACATTATAAGAAACTTTATTTCAAAACTAAACTGTTTTCTAATCTCTCCTTGAGTTTCACATAAAACTTTTTATTCATACTCATTTATTAATTATATCTCTTGGATATAAAGATAACATCTGACTTTTTAGCGTTTCTATAATCTGCAATGTTTCTTCTGATGTAACAAAAAACTCATTATTCATTACATCCTTATAAGTAACATATGTTGTATCACCCGATATTGACATTATCACATTCTGATGATCTTCATAACAAAAAACTGGTGTAATATAAAAATCGTCGTACAATTTAACTACTAGGGTTCCAGTTTCTATATCTTCACTTACAGCCTCCCCAAATACCAAATATTCCTTTCCAACCTCCATGATATTCACAAATCCTCTTTCAATCGAGTCAGGATTTCCATCTAAAACTAATTGCCAATGTTTAGAAAAAATATATATTTCTTCACCTTTTTCCAATTCATTACCTGCATATACTTCCCTAATTACTACCTTCTGCCTGTCCACCTGAAACAAATGCTCAATTTCTCCAGTCACTTCTACTCTTAATATAATAGCTGAATTGGGCAAGCTTTGGGACATGACATCACATTCATTCTCTGCAATACTTTCTGCTAATTCTGTAACCTGAATCTGCGCCAGATAATTTTCTTCTTTCACCAAATCTGTATATGTCTGTTTTTTCACAATACCAAACGCCATTACTGCTAAAAATACACATACGGTAAAAAACAATAATAACTTTTGCCTCATAAACTCGCCTCCTGCTTTATTACCTGACCATTTTCTACTCTGTACCATTCATCTGACAAAACCTGAATATCCTCTTTATTATGACTTGCCACCAAAATCAATGCCCCTCTTGCTTTTTCCTCTAAAATGATTTTTCGGATTTCCTCTACCCCCGTTTCATCAAGAGCATTTGTAGGCTCATCTAACATAATTACATCAGGTTTTTCCATAATAGCCTGAGCAATTGCAAGACGCTGTTTCATTCCAAGTGAATATTTTCCATATAATCTTTTATCATATGGATTCAATCCAACACGGGTAATAGCTTGAATTATCTCTTCCTGCCCAATTCTCTTTGTCAAGTTGGCAAGATATGTAAGATTTTGTATACCTGTAAAGTTAGGATATAAACCTGCATTTTCTATGATAATTCCCAAACTCGGCAATACTGAAAAATCTTTGTGAAGAATTTTTTCTTCCCATACAATGCTACCAGAATCTATTTTCATTAGCCCCGATAATGCTCGAAACAACATTGTTTTCCCTGATCCATTTTTTCCGACAAATCCATATACGTTTCCGCTTTTTAAACAAAGACTAACATTAGAAAGTATCGCTTTTTCTCGTATCGTTTTGTTTATGTTTTTTGCAACTAATTCCACTTATGCTACCTCCGTTTCCAAATCTGAAACCAATAAATCGTACTCTTTTATAATAAACGCACCTGTAGATGTAATAATTATTCCAAACAGCAAAAACATTATTAGGGAACACTTCAAATCTACTTGCATATCAGATGATGTTAGAACTTGATTGGCACTTACCATATTACTGCTATGCCAGCCCAATACCAGATGGGCAATAGGATTCCATTTTAAAACATTTCCATAAGATAACTTACCATCATAATATTTTACAATCAAATCCATAAGATTTAACAACACTATACAAACCAACTGTACAGAAATCACTAACGCATATGCGGTACTGCTCCCCAAATATATAGCAAGCAAATTTACTGAAAGTGTCATTCCATACATCCACAACGAATGGATTAGAAGATGATATGCCATCAACACTATTCCTGCACTGTCTATCTGCAATCCGTAGCGGCTGGCAGTTGTAAGTATTGTTACTGCCAGTAAAAGCATATTAAATATACATACTGCCCCTCCTAAATAACTGACTTCCCCAATATACCATCTCACACGATGCGGATAACGTGAAAAAATATAAATGCTTGCTGTACAAAAATGACGATATAACATAATTCCTGCATACAATTCAAAAATAAACTCGGGAAACAATCGCATTGCAAAAGATGCAAGTTCAGAATATGAAAAACCCAATACGAAACTACCTCTTGAACCACTTAGCTGTAAAATCATTTCTGAGAGCGAAGTTACCCCATTATGTGGATTTATATACATCACAGAAAGATATACACCACTTACTACCGCTATCAAAAACAATAGCCGATACCTATACTTCATTACAAACAATCCTTTCTTCCGCTAACACAGATAGCGCCTATCAAAAATAGAACAAGCCCAAATATACCTATTAACCCGAAACTTATACTCTTTAATTCATCATTAAAAAGCAGAACATAATCATACCACTTGATACTAGGTGCTTCTTCCGGAAAACCATTCGCTAATATCGTTGACATATTTAAAGCAACAAAGACTGGCAGAAAAAGAAAAATATTATATTTAACTCTTTTAATTGAAGATACCGCCACGGTAAAAACACCAAACAACCCTGATACAGCTCCAAAAAAAAGCGTCCCAATCACAGCATAAAGACAAGGGGAATATAGGTATATACTTTTCATAAAGTAATGATTTACACCAATTCTGTAAGCACTATCATATATTGACAGATTTGATAAATCACCCGTTGCAGAAAGAGGAAATGACAGACAATTCAAAATAATCTCCAATAAAAAAGGTACTGTAAAAATAATCATTGTTGTCAAAAATGCGGACAAGTATTTACTTACCAGATATGTAAAATTTCCTAATCTGGAAACCAAAAAAAACCTTGTGCCAATCTGATATTCCCTTGCCAACGAAAACCCCGCCGGACATACCACTAAAAGCGGATATAGTTGTATCAACAATAGTGTATTTGTTGCATTCCAATTTGTACGATTATAACTTAACAAAAGCAATTTCATTGGTTGATACATCTCCAAAATATCTCTGTCTTGAAAATATAGCACATTACCAATAAAATTGATAATTACTATAAAAAATAAAACATAAAATACACAAACGGTTTCCTTTTTTTTCAACATAAAAGCAGTTTGTGATATTGTAGTTTTAAATATCATATAAAAATTCTCCTATAAATATATTATTTGTAGACAAGATGTAGCAAATGGTGAGCATTGTCGATAATATTACGTTATATAATCACTCACCATTTGCTATAAATATGTTTTCAAACTCTATCCTGCAATTATTTTCCCCTATAATTCACAACTGCCTCAGCCGCCGAGCTTGTGTTCCCTCTGAACTGGATATATACCGTTTTTAATGACAAATATCCGTCCTTAATAGGAAGTTCCTCATATCCTTCGCCTTCTTTCAAAACCACATAATCTTTTTTCATTATCAGCGTTCCTGAAGAGTTTACAACACGTGATTGTATCTTTGAAAAATTATCATTGCCACTTGTTGGATATACAGAATCACAGCTTGCTTCTATATAAGAATAATTTCCTGTTCTTGTCACATCCTTTTTGGTAGTCCATGCCTGATCTTTAGGCAAAGAAACCACTACATTGGTAGCCGCCAAAGCAGATATTGACATCATGCAAAACATTGCCATTGCGACAATTACTGTTGTAATTTTCTTTTTCTTATTCATTGCGTTTTCCTCCATCTCACAAACAAGTTTAAAGTTGCCATCACACTAGATTTTATCCATCTCTAATCATATAAATCCCCCCTTCTATTAATATAAATGAATTTTAACAAATTCAATCCATAACAACAATATCTCTTGCAGAAAGTGGATATTTTGAGCAGAAAATGGACACAAAAGTTGCTTTACCATATTTATGATAAAACTGCTTGCTTTAAAATACTATGCACTTATTAATCTGCCTATCTTCTAACAATCTGCATTGATAAATACTCAACAAATTCTTCTGGGCCTGGCAATCGTCCTGATCCAAACAGGCTATCCCACTTATGTCTCGTTGTTCAAAAAACAACCATAATAGCTTTCTCCATTTCCTCTCTAATTTCACTTTCACTTTTTCCCTCTCTTTTAGCATTTTTTTAATTTCATCTTTAGCAGCTCTCTTATTCAATCGTCTTTTCCTTTCTTGTAGTATAACTTCTTATCTATAACATTTTATAACTGATATGTTAATTCTAACTAATGTATACTTAATTAGTCAAACAGTTTGTGTCTACTTAATATGACACTTTTCGACAGGAGGTACACAATTGAGCCAAAACGGAAGTATTAAAATTCACTTAGGGCAACTACTCAAAGAGTCTGGTTTAAGTAAAAACAAATTCTGTCAGAAAGCAGAAATTCAACGTTCTCAACTAAATGGATATATCAATAATTCCATTACTCGGCTGGATACGGAAGTGCTTGTGCGAATATGCAAGACACTAAATTGTTCCATCTCGGATCTATTGGAGTATATTCCACCTGATGAAAAAATAGGGTAGAGGGAGAATAATTTTCTCGCCCCTCCCATTGAACCGTACGTACGGGTCTCGTATACGGCTCTACAATTTACATTCCAACTTTCACTAAGTAATAGGATAAGGGATTGAGCAGACCTGCTCCATCTTTTATCCTATTTTCAAGTAAATCTTTACTGATAATGAAATTTACTACGTCCATTCCACTTCTTCTGTACCAACCAAGTCTTGAATTCGCCACCTTATAAATATCTTCATGGCTAAATCCATTTCGATTCTTCCAGTTTAGATAACACAGATTTCTGTAGATGGTTTTCGGTTTCTTCCATTGCTTCATGACTATAATTCTTATTTTGTGTCTCAGCCATTGTCCAAACTCTTCTATAAACTGCTTCATCAACCCAATTCTAAAGTAATTTATCCATCCTCTCACAATCTCATTTACTCTCTTGATTGTGACTACCAGAGGTCTGGCGATTGCTTTCCCTCTTTTCAGATATTCACTCAGCTTCTCCTTGAGTTTCTTTTTCTTTTCAGTGGTAGGTTTTACTTTCCATTCACCACCATTTTTCAGAAACGTGAAGCCCAGATATTTACTTCGTGTCGGTCTGACTACCTTTGTTTTGGTTACATTCACTTTCAAGAATAATTTCCGTTCTAGCCAGCTACTTATAGACTTCATTACACGATTGGCTGACATTTCACTTTTTGTGAAAATCAGCACATCGTCCGCATACCTTGTAAATCGCAGTCCCCTTTGTTCCAGTTCTTTATCCAGTTTATTCAAATAGATATTTGAACACACAACTGAAAGAGGTCCGCCCTGTGGCACTCCGGTGATAGTCGCTTTTTCCAGACCATTTTCCATTACCCCTGCTTTCAGATATTTCCGAATCAGATTTAATGTGGTACTGTCATTTACTTGTTCTCTTAGTATCTGAATTAATTTGTCGTGATTTACCTTATCGAAAAACTGTTCTATATCTATATCCAATACCCATTCATATCCATCATTCAAGTACTCCAATGCCTGTCTGATGGCATCGTGACAACTTCTCCCTGGTCTGAAACCATAGCTATAGTCACTGAATATTTCTTCATATATTTCCGATATTGGCTGTGCTATTGCCTGTTGAATAGTCCTGTCAAGTGCCGTTGGTATTCCTAGTGGTCTTTTCTTACCATTGTCTTTTGGAATATATACTCTTCGTACTGGTTTCGGTATATAAGTTCTGTTTCTAAGGGATGTAACGATTTTCTCTCTGTTCTCTCTTATATAATCTCCCAGTTCTTCTACAGTAACTCCATCAATCCCACTTACACCTTTATTGGCAACTACCTTTTTATAGGCTCTGTTCAGATTTTCTTTTGCTAAAATCACTTCAATCAATCCCATTGTTGTTACTCCTCTGACCTATCTCAAAATTCATACATAACACCCCTCTAGGTATAAACAGTATTCCTCGGTTACGCTCCTACTTTTCCTGTCCACCCGATTTCTGGCTCATGTATTCTTTTAAACATAACGATTCGTACTATAAATCGTTTCTGTCCTTCGGCTTTCGCCTACTATGACATCATCTGACTCCCTCTCCAAACCTTTTTCGACCATACCTTTCAGTATGTGAGTAGGGTCTCCCGAGGTAAGACACTAATCTTTCGTTCCACAACCTCTTGATTTACAACTTCGGTTTACGTTTACCATTAGGGCTTCGGTTTGTCTAGCAACCTTACCCACCTAATCGCCTTATCAAGTTTCTGTTCGTAGGCTCAAGAACTTTGCTACACCACTTCCTTCATCCATACCATTACTGGCACCGACTTGTGGTTCACTACACTTGGCGGTAAATACCCGTGACTGGACTTTCACCAGTAAAATTAGTGCCATGCTCGGCACACAAGCAAAAAGGGGCGACCGATATGGTAACCCCTTTTAAACTAATTCTTTTCTATCAACTCTATTTGCTCAACATTTAGAAACTCCCCATGTTCTTTATTTAATTCCTTTTCACTGACATTAAGCTTAATCCTATCAGCTACTTTTAAATCATCAAATTTTAAATATTCTAACTCTGTTGAATTCTTGGTTTTAAATATTTTGTTGCCAATTTCTAAATCTTTACAGTTTATTTTTGCCTCAGTTTGCAAAACTTTTTTACCACTTTCGACTCCGACTACTGTTAGTATTTTATCATTATAATTTCTTGACAGTATTTCTGCATCAATCCCCAAATACACTAATTTTTCTTCCTTCTGTGAGCAAGCCATTAAAGCAAAGAGCGAGCTAATTAAAAGAATTCCAACAACTATTTTTTTCATTTTGATTTTACCTGCTATTATTTATATATGAATTTATATAAACCATCAGCTTCTCCATCACTGGTTAATTTTACTGAATAACCTGCTACTCCTCTTTCGGTACTAATCAACCCATCACCCCAATTACCATGAAGTTCTAAATCGCCTACTACCTTATTATAGTATGGGTAAAATCCTATATATCCCTTTTCTCCTGCCCTTAAGTTCACAGTATATGATGTCGATGTGCTTGCAGAAGATTGCCAACCTATAGTAGCTCCTGCTTGTATTGCAGACTTTTTATCTTGAGAACCAATTGACGCTGAGAAAAAATGTGTTGATGTGTATCCTACATTTTTAGTAATTGATCCCCCACCTCTAGGTGCGACTAAATCAGCCGAAACCTTCTTTAGTGAACCAGTATACAGAGTAGGTTCGCTCGTTTGTCTAAATACATACCAGTTTCTATAATCTCTTAGCATGATTTTATCATTGATCTTGTTGCTATTTGTTTCTTTAAGATTTATATCTTCACTTCCGGCATTTTTCGTAATACTATCTGCTTCTGTTTTAGTAAGGTAATTAACGCTACCATCTTTATTTAGAGTAAATGCTATGACATTTGCTCCCACTGATTCATCATAATAAATATTTTCTCTATTAGTCAAATCAATATTTTTATTTTCCTGTGCAAATACATTGTTAGTTGGTGCAATCATCAATGCTGCCATCATTATAGTCGCTATCCCTGTAGCAAATAATCTTTTCCCAAACATTTTCTTCCTCCTTGATTTTATTATTATCATCATTCAAAAATTCTATCGTAAAATAACTTAATCTCCGTTCTTATACCTCTGAGGATTTTTATAGTTCATTAACACCACTCCTCGTATAATAAGTTTGTAAGCAAGAAAAACCGCTTACAGACTTATTCTTTTTTTTGGTATAAATGGTAAGGACATCTAAGAGGAACTCCCCTCATCCCGATTCCCATCTATACAGTCAATAGTTTCATTTCAATATAGGTAGATCCTATGGTATGATATCAGGCAGAGTCTGATGTCCGAAGGCACTGCTGTTTCTCCTTTCAGCCGGCTTAGTCCGAGACTGCTTCAATAGCATTCAGCCTAGCACATACGGCACATTCCGCTGACACAGAATTTTCATCCCCAGCCGTTAGCCCCAGCAAGAAAGGCTGACTGGGTGCATGCTCATTGCGCGAGGTTTCGGTCACCGTATGCAGCACAGGATAAACCTTTTGCTTCAGGCTTCACAAATCCCCATCGGAATGGAGGTGATATCATGTTAAAGATCAACTATTTGTCCACCTTGTTTGTAGGTATTGATGTAAGCTCAAAGACCAATGCCGTCTATGCTATGGACTTTGAGGAAAACAAATACATCTCATCATCGTTTGGCAATAATCAGCCGGGTGCCGATAAGCTTGTAAATATGATTGCCGAGTGTATGCAGAAGCATAAAAACCTGGATACGATTCTTATCGTGCTGGAATCTACTTCTGTATACAGCGTGCATATTTCAAGTTTCCTATCGACCAGCGAGGTTCTCATGCCCTACAAGCCTTACGTCTTCTGTGTAAACCCAAAGGCCACTTCGAATTACCGGAAGTCCTATCTCGGAATGGAAAAGACCGATCCCACAGATGCATATCTCATCGCAGACTTTGGCAGGGTAGGTCGCACGAAAAAACTGGAACCATGGCGCGACGGACAGTTCATAGCCCTGAAACGCCTTACACGGCACCGCATGCACCTTTCTGAATGCATCACCAGGGAGAAGACTTATATGGTCTCTAATCTTTATCTGAAGTTCAGTGAGCTTCAGCTCCCTGAAGGTGATGACAAGCCCTTTGGTAGCCTCTATGGTGCCACATCCTCAGCTGTCCTGACGGAATTTTTGTCTCCACAGGAGATTATCGATATGCCGGAAGA
>NZ_LNAM01000080.1 GCF_001461035.1 Acetivibrio ethanolgignens
TCCTAGTATAATAATGGTGTAGTCAATCAAGACTACTTAGTTTACAAGTTTCTATATATTAGATAACAGAAGAAGGTATTCTCCCTTCATCAGATGTTATCTTTAATAATCATCATGTCTGACGGTTCCTGATAGACACCAGATAAAACATAAGGTATTATATCTTAGGATAGGACAAAGAATGTCGACCTCCTTGGGAAGCTGATTCTTCAGCTGATACCTGCAATAAAGTCAATTAGTCCATTCGACAGGGTTTTATGTTTTAGCTGGTTGGGAGCCGGAAGGCAATACCCGAATAACACGCTAGGTTGTGTACCTGCCAGATTGGAAATGGATTCCTATCAGAAAGGAGCTATTGCTCATGTCAAACAAAATTATTTTTAATCTTGATGAATTATTCATCTCTGTTGGTATTGATGTCGGTGCTGATTTTTCCTGGATGTCTATTGCACTTCCAAACCAACAATTCGTAGGAAAACCTTATAAAATCCTACATAACAGCATGGATTCCCTTACAACCGCTGTTTCTAAAATAAAAGAAGCAGAAGAGTTGTATTCTTTGGAAAGTCGCATTTTCCTGGAATCCACGGGAATTTATCATTACCCACTCTTCTGCTATCTTCGTGATAAGGGTTTTAACTGCTCTGTTATTAATCCTATCATCACTAAGAATAGCACAAATATGAATATTCGAAAAGTACATAATGACCGTTTTGATTCTAAAAAGGCTGCTTTAGTTGGTTTGAAACCTGATTTAAAGGTTTCTCTTATGCCATCTGATCTTGCCTTAAACTGCCGTAACCTGTGTCGTGAATACTACGACTTAATGGACAACCGCAATGCTTATGTGAATAAGCTTCAGGGCGAATTACGTATGACTTTTCCTCAGTATCTTGGCATTTTTTCCAAGGTTACAATCAATACATCTCTTACACTATTGGAAACTTATACTTCTCCATCTGCTTTTCTTGAAGCAGACAAACAAGAGATTATTGATATCATTAGATCAACTGCACGCTTTGGACTTACATATGCTCAAAATAAGTATAATGCCATTATTCAAGCCGCTAATGAAGCGAATGAGTTCGGTTATATCATAGATAGCAACATCAAGCGTATTCGCCTTTATATCAGCTTCATCCGTAAATACGATGAAGAAATCAATCGTATTCTTGATTCCCTGCATGAACTTGTTGATGCAAATGAGGATACTGACTTTGTCAAACAGATTCACTTAATTGAAACATTTAAAGGAGCTGGTTTCTTATCTGCTGTATCTCTAATGGGAGAGATTGGTGACTTTTTTGCATTTTCAAAACCGAAACAACTTTTTGCTTACTTTGGTCTTGATCCGGCAGTAAAGCAATCCGGTAAATTTGAAGGCACCAAGATTCAAATGTCTAAGCGTGGGTCTGCTATAGCCAGACGTGTAATTCACACATTAACCTTACAAAGTATCAGTACATCCCGTAAAGGAGATGCCAAAAATCCGGTTCTTCGTGATTATTATCTCAAGAAATGTGAATCAAAACCAAAACTGGTAGCAATAGGTGCTGTCTCTCATAAAGTATGCAACATGATATTTGCAATACTCAGAGATAACAAACCTTTTGAAATCATCACTCCACAGGAGCATATCAAACAATACAATGCTGCTAAATGCGACGTAGCTGCATAAAATACTGTAACTTTAGCGAAACAATATCTTTTAAAAATGATATTTTCACCAAGGGGTAAGTGCGCCCTTTTTTAGTTCAAAAATGAAATCA
>NZ_LNAM01000081.1 GCF_001461035.1 Acetivibrio ethanolgignens
AAAGTAATCGTAACCTTCACATTTACTGTGCCCTTTTTCTTACCAGTCAGGGTTCCCGACTTAGATACTGTTGCTATCTTCTTATCGCTGACACTATAGCTTATCTTAGCCTTCTCCTGTCCTATCAGCTCATCCGTTCCAAAGCTTGTTACCTTCTTAAGCTCTTCCGGCAGCTTCACAGAAACCTTAACAGCCTTTCCCTTCTGTACAGAAGCCTTTGTTGAAACAGAAACCTGATCGGTAAGCTTAACAGCGTCCTTTACCTTTGCTGTACAAAGAACAATTTCTCCACCACTATTTGTAGAAACCCTTAATGTTCCATCCTTGGCAACCTTTCGCATACTGTTTGGTATCTCTGCCAGCTTACCATTTTCATCCTTTCTGTAAGCATAAACCTTAGCCCCCGCTTTTAATGAAAGCTCTTCTTTCACTGAAATACTTACCTCAACCGGTACAGACAGCTTGCCCTGATCCCCTACCGTAAGTACGCCAACTGATTTCTTTGCCGCCTTTGCATCTGCTTCCAGGTTTACACTTATATTCATATCCTTTGTCTTGTCTGTCATCTTTTCCAAGGAGGATACAGGCACCTTTACCTTATAAGCAATATTACCATTTTCAACATGAACGGTAATTTCCTTCTCTTCTGCCTTTGCAGCTGTCATCGCCTCTTTTGTCAGAACGATTCCTTCTATCTTAACACCTTCTACAACCGGAATATTCATATTGATTTCTACGGCAGCCGCTGTTTTTTCTGCTAAAGCCTCTTTCATTACCTCCTTACCAAGGGTAAGTACTATATTTCCATTTCCTGATTTTGCCAAATCCGCAAGAGATTCTTCCTTTATTTCTACTGTTACCTGTGCCTTTGCTCCAGAAACCTCTGTGGTTCCTGAAACTACAGTTACATTAGCACCCTTCTCCGTCTTATCCACAACGACGCCTTTTGTTGTCTCTGGCACAGGAACTACTGTAGCTCCCGGGATTATAACTTCACCGCCGGCTTCACATACAATATCAGCACGATCCTTCACACGGATACGGGCATGCAGACCATCAAAGGTGTTATCATAGGAGGCCAGACCAATGGCTGTTATCTTATTTCCCTGGGCTAAATTAGCGATAGCCTTATCCGTTGTAATATAACCGTCAATAAATACCCGGGCAACCTCTCCCTTTGCATCACGCACCAGAATTGTCTGTACAGCTCCATTTTCTACTGTATAGCTAACCACAGTACCTGAAAGCTTAACCAGACTTCCCAGATAGGTCTGCTCATTAATTTCCTTTGCTCCTACTGTCTTTGGCACTACCTTACTTATATTACTGTCAACCACCTTAATACTTGTAACGTTCAGCTGACGCTCTCCCTGATAGGAGGAGGTAGTTCCCGTAATACGAACCCTCTGTCCAGCACGGAAGTCGCCAGCTACAGGGAATGCATTAATTCCCGCTGTCTCATCCTGAAGATAAATACAGTCAAAGAAGGCTGTAGCCTTATCATAGCCGGATGCGTTAGAGGTTACAATACCCTCTACTGTGTACACAACACCTTCCTCTTTCTGACTCTGAACCTCTGCAATATCCGTAATTTCTACTGGATTTACATAGTTAATCAGATTCTCCAGAATCGTATAGTTGGAATAATTCTTTTCTGCATTATTATCCATCTCCATCTTGATTTCAAAGTTACTCATAAAGGCTGCTCCGCCAACTAAAACCATGGACTGATTTCCATTGGCATG
>NZ_LNAM01000082.1 GCF_001461035.1 Acetivibrio ethanolgignens
TTTTCAAGGTACTATAGGAGAAGGGACAAATCTATTTATGGTTTTGACCTCAATATCATTTATATGTTTTTATTATCTTTGTTAGGAGTAATTTTGGTTTTCACATTAAGCGTTATGTATTCCGGAATTAGGTGGGAATATTTTGTAGACCTGATTAGTATTTTCGTTCTGCTGGTAGTTTCAATTTCGGTTTTGGTTCAAACGGGACTGATGAAAGACTTCAATAACAGCTTCCGACTTACCATTGGAAGGAAAAAGGCGGCAGATTTTAAGGAAATAAAAAGAGCAGCTGAAGCAGTGAACCTTATAAGAAAAATATTGTGGAATACGGGAATTTTTACAGCCTGCATCTCTCTGTTTACACTTATGCATGATTTGGATACACCGGAAGCCATCGGACCGAATCTTGTAGCAGCTATTTTGGTTCTATCCTACGCAGCTGTTCTGAACATTATTTTTCTCCCAATAGAAAAGCAGTTGGAGATACGGTTGATTGAATTTGATGGAGAAGAGTAAGGTATATGAGTAGGTATATACAGAGAATTCTGTTTGTTTGCGGATATCTGTTCTTTGTTACGGCATTGCTGGGCTTTCGATTGGAGCGGCTGTTTGACTGGAAGGAAATATTGTTGGTGTTAGCAGGCTGCGTGTTTTTAACCCTTCCATATCAAAGGGAAAGGAAAACAAAAAGAGCCTTTTCAGGATATTCTGTTAAGCTTAAGACCTATTTTGTACGGCTTTGTCATGATGGTGCTGTTAAAGCATCCCGAAGAAAGGGTTGACAGTCAGGGAAATAGAGATTACGCGGCTAGTTCTTTTGGGATTATCTAACCGGGAAATTACAGGTAGAAAACCGGGAGCAGCTAAAGCAATGCTTGCTGCAATATTCTTGAGGAAGAAGCAGATGCCATCCTGGAAATCAGAACTGTCTTAACTATAATGGATAGAAGAGTAGTTCACGAGAAAACAAGCCTCGTACCAGGGTTTTGTAAGGTGCTTAAGCACGGACAGCTGAAGCTTGAAGGGCTGTGCGGAGGGTTTTTCCGACAGCAGCAGCGGCAACAACTAAAATTCCATCCTTGAAAAGGTAAGGAAGAGACATTAAAAGAGCAGCTGCTGGGAAGCTCATGCCGGTCAAGAGCATATACTGCAGGGTGCCAAAAAGATGGCATACGAAAAGACCTGTAAGGCAGAAAAGTATTTTCTGCCAAAAAGGCTTTACTTTTTCTGATAAACCGCACAGCATTGTCATAAAAGGATAGGCGATAATAAATCCGCCGGTTTTTCCGAAGATAACACCAAGGCCGGCCCCAAAGTTAGCAAAGACCGGGGCTCCTACAGCACCAATCAGAATATAGACAAGCATAGAAGCCGGGCCGAGTTTCCAGCCCAGAACAACGCCGCACAGGGCGACAGCGAAAACTTGTATTGTAGCAGGTACGCCGGAAGGCATAGGGATGGAAAGCTGGGACATGACAGCCAGCACGGCAGCAAACATGCCAATTAATACCATGTGTTTTGTAGAAATTCTGTTTTTAGCAGTTGTGTTCATAATGTTATAATCCTTTCTGAAAGCGTTTTGCTTTTATTCGAGGAAAGTATAACAAAAAGGGTATTAATTGTCAACTTAAAATATTTAAAGGTTGACAATTAATACCCTAATTTTTTACATTATAGGAAATTCCGATTTTGGAAAAGTAATAAAAGAACAACAGTTCACC
>NZ_LNAM01000083.1 GCF_001461035.1 Acetivibrio ethanolgignens
GGAGCAGATGTAAGAGTTGGAAGTTGCAAATGTCTGCTTAATCAGCAGACACTAATTAAACTCTTACAGTATGTATTTGGATATGCACCTGTTAAACTGGATGAAATCGCTACCATAGTTCGTGGTGGTAATTTCCAAAAGAAAGATTTTGTCGATAATGGAAGACCATGTATTCATTATGGCCAGATGTATACTCATTTTGGTATTTATGCAGATAAGACTTTGACGTTTGTAAATGAAGATGTTTTTGCAAAGTCGAAGATTGCAAAGCCGGGAGATATTGTAATGGCTGTAACAAGTGAGAATGTTGAAGATGTATGTTCATGTACCGCTTGGATGGGTAATGAGGATATAGCTATCAGTGGTCATACAGCCATCATAAGCCATAACCAGAATGCGAAGTATTTATCTTATTATTTCCATTCTGCAATGTTCTTTGACCAGAAAAAGAAATTAGCACACGGAACAAAGGTAATCGAGGTTACTCCAAGTAAGTTAGGGGACATTGAAATAATGCTTCCTACGATAGAGGAGCAAGAAAGAATAGTTGCTATTTTGGATAGATTCGATTCTTTATGTAATGATATTGCAGTCGGATTGCCTGCTGAAATAGAAGCAAGACAGAAGCAATATGAATACTACAGAGATAAGCTATTAAGCTTTGAATAAAACAAAAGTAAAGGAGGCGGGAGCAGTGCCATATTTTAATATAGTTGCAGAGACAAATGAAAATACAGTTGTTACTCAGTATGAGCCTGTGAAACAACGCTCTGATGCTTATCAAAGTGAGGCTGAACTGGAGAAGGAATTTATACGAATGCTTACAGAGCAGGGATATGAATACCTACAGATTCATACTGAAGAAGATATGGTTGCAAACATCCGTGCCAAACTTGAAGAATTAAATGATTATAAATTTTCAGACACTGAATGGGAGAGATTTTTCAAGGATTGTATTGCAAATGGTAATGATGGAACTGTAGAAAAAACCAGAAAGATTCAGGAAGACAATGTTCAGGTTCTCGAAAGAGATAATGGTATGAGTAAAAATATTACACTCATTGACCGTAAGAATATTCACAATAATCGTCTGCAGGTAATCAATCAGTATGTGGTTACTACAGATCAAGGAGCAAGACATGATAATCGATATGATGTTACAGTTCTTGTAAATGGACTTCCTTTGGTTCATATAGAACTTAAGAGAAGAGGAGTTCCTATCCGTGAGGCTTTTAATCAGATTAACAGATATGAAAGAGACTCATTTAGTGCCGGATATGGACTATTTGAGTATGTTCAGATTTATGTTATTTCTAATGGAACGAACACTAAATATTATTCTAACAGTACCAGATATAATGCCATTAAGGATGCAGAGGCAGCAAACACCAAGAAAGGTAAGACAAGCAACTCCTTTGAGTTCACTTCTTTCTGGGCTGACGCCAATAATCGTGTTATCCCGGATTTGATTGACTTTACCAAGACATTTTTTGCAAAGCATACAATTCTGAATGTTATTACTAAATACTGTGTTTTCACATCAGAAAGCATGCTTATGGTTATGAGACCATATCAGATTACTGCAACAGAGAGAATTCTCAACAGAATCGAGATTGCACATAACTATAAGAAATTTGGAGATATTGCAGGTGGTGGATGTCAAACCGCAGATTATCTCGGGCGATTTCCGCAGATTATTTCAGACGGAAACACC
>NZ_LNAM01000084.1 GCF_001461035.1 Acetivibrio ethanolgignens
TAGGTTGCGAGGTCAATGAAGCAGGAAGCCCATTGGCTTTAGACAATGGGTAGTTCACCTGGAGGAGGAGCAGGCAGAATATCTGACAAAGGATATTATCCGCAAGTTTAAGAAGTCAGAGGAGGTATTTACAGAGGAGGAAAAGGAAGAGGACAGAGAGTTTTTACAGATGTTTTCTTTTATCTGCATGCTGAGCTTTGATGTTTATATGAAAAAAATGATTATAGAGCGTTTGATTGACCGGATACTTTCTGGTGATGATGAGAAGAAAAAGAAGTAGAATATGAAAAAGGGTAATCACAGACTATAAAAATCTATGATTACCCTCTTTTTCCTTGATAGGAAAGCTCATCCTATCGAAGAAAAAACGCTCCGCTAAGGATTAAAATGGATTATTTGTCTTTGGCTGTGCTCTTCATTCTGGCAAATACCATATCATAGCCATCGTTTCCGTAGTTTAAAGAACGGTTGACACGACTGATAGTAGCAGTAGAAGCACCCGTCTGCTCTGCAATCTCCAGATAGGTCTTTTGCTCTCGAAGCATCTTAGCAACCTCGAAACGCTGGGAAAGAGACAAAAGCTCATTAATTGTACATACATCCTCAAAGAAAATATAACACTCTTCCGGGGATTTGAGATTTAAAATCGCCTCAAATAAAAGGTCCACCGCCGGGGTCTTAATCTTATTGTTCATCCTTACTTTACACTCCTTGAAAAAAATCTTTTACTAACTAGTACTATTTTATCACGGTAAAGTCAAAAAGTAAAGAGCGAGATTCTAAATATTCCATAAACTTATCGACAGAAGTATTTAAAATTAACTCTCTTGGGAAATTAGCAGCCCGGAGGGCCTCCTCTGCATAAGAAAAATTAGCAATATCCTCGCAGTAGTGGGCATCACTGCCTAAGGTAACTTTTACTTCGTATTCCTTACAAAGCTTCAAGTAGGCTATGACATTTTCTCTGGCTCCCGCACGGAAACTTTTAGGACTAAGTGAGGAGTTATTAACCTCCAGAGCAATGCCATATTCCTTGGCGGCCTTGACCAGACGTACATAATCAATTGGATAACGGCTGTCATCCGGATGCCCGATAATATGAATGTAAGGATTTTTCATGGCTTGGATATAAGCATTGGTATTTTCTTCTTCTGTTCCTGGGTCACAGCATGGCAGATGCAGGCTGGCGATACACAGATCCAGCCCCTTTATAACAGATTCAGGTAAATCGACATGGCCCTCATAGTCAATAATATTAAGCTCAGCACCGTAAAGCATACGGATACCCTGGTCTCTGTCACGAAGTACCTGGTAGTTGTCGAAGTAGTATTGGTGGCAGGTGCCGGGCATGGCAGGAGCATGCTCTGTAATGGCTAAAAGCTCCAGACCTTTTTCCCTTGCAAGGCTAATCATTTCCTGCAATGTGCTGTAGGCATGGCCACTGACCAGTGTGTGTGTATGGGTATCTAAACAGAATTTCATAGCATTCCTCCTTCTTTCCAATAGCTATTATAAAGTTATTGGTAGAGAATTGCAAGAACAATGGAAATGGACTATAAGCCAGTCCCTGTTATGGCGTTTAGTATGCAGCTACTATGCTCCCCTTGAGTTTCCCCTGAATCCGTGAAGTTCACCCTTTTTTACAACCAACTCCTAAAATGGAACTGATTGA
>NZ_LNAM01000085.1 GCF_001461035.1 Acetivibrio ethanolgignens
ATTTTTCAAGGTACTATAGGAGAAGGGACAAATCTATTTATGGTTTTGACCTCAATATCTTTATTATTCTGCCATTGCTTATAATGCTCATATGAGCGTTTCACTTCTTCATCAGTCATAAGTCATCTCCTGTCCATCTTTCACCCCAAACATTTCCTCAATTTCATTATTACAAGCATCAAAATCGTCCGGTACAACAAATTTACCTTCTGCGACACCAATTCTCTTAGATGTTGCTTCTACCTGCACCGGTCTCATAAATCTATCTCTTTCACACATTTTCTGATTAACGCCTCCATTTTTTCATAATTGCACATGAATGCAGCCACACTTGCTTCCAGCATTTCCCCCTCACCTGCCATAGAAAAATCAAGATAAAAATTGCCTGTATTCTTACATAACTGCTGACAAAAAATCCGTTGGGTTCGACCATTGCCCTCTCTAAAAGGGTGTATCACATTTATTTCCGATAGATAATATGCTATCTTCTTGCTCACATATTCAATATCCTTCTCACCCTTCAAGAAATTATCCTGTTTCAGTTTCTCATACAACTCTGAAAATTGTACTTCGATAAACTGCACCAGACAAAATATATTTCCTTTTGCAATATCAACAGTTCGTATCTGCCCTGCCCAATCATAAATATCTTCAAAAAGAAACTTATGAATACTTTTCAAATGAGCAAGATCAAAATTGCCTGTAATTCTATCTGCTAAAACAGCAGCCTTGACAATCGAGATTTCCCTCTCCACCTTGCTTAGCTGCTGTCCATTATGGATGTCAAATTTGTTCACTAATACCTGTGTGCCGGGATAACAATATTTTACATCCCCATCATCCTTGTATTCATAATAATATTGATCCATTTTCTATTCCTTCTCTACCATATACTTGTGTTTTATTTCCTTTATGACATCCTCCAAGCTGCGTTTTCCTGTCAGTACATCCATGATATTCTTTTCATCGTTTTCTGTTGCATACATCCCTTCCATTGCAAATGAAGCCTTTGTCGTATCTAAAACAGCCTTAGCCGGTATCATAATAATCCCTTCTTTCTTCTTAATTTCCTCATTTATATTATAGCAGAAACATCAAAAAATTACACCATCGTTTTCTGTGATACATTCGGTTCCTATTACACCTTGGACGAATGAGCGTAACCTTTTTGTGTTTTCCTTACTCCGCACCTCCATGTATCACATCATGGACTAAATGGAATGAAATTATTTTTTAGTATAGCACAGATTTACATAGTTGTCCATTATTTCCAAACATTTGTTCCTTTATTGTATGCATCATACCATAAACATTTTTAAGATACCTCATCTAAGTATTCTCTAGTATCTATTACAATATCCAGAAGTTCTTCCTTAAATTCATCGTCCGTTTCCGGTCCTGGCATCACCTCCTCCATGAAATCAGAAATTTCCGGTACACAGTCGGCTATAATGCCCTGATTATCGCCATACACATCTATTGTAATAATCTCCTTCGCATGCCCCATCAGCTTCGATACCGCTTTTGGATTAAAGTCATTCTTCAAAAGCAGGGTACAAAAGGTAACTCTAAGATCATGCCAGCGTATATCAGGAAGACCGTTTATAAATGGTACAATATATATGTACAAAAAATCCAAAATAAAAATGTACAAATGCTATA
>NZ_LNAM01000086.1 GCF_001461035.1 Acetivibrio ethanolgignens
ATCAGTTCCATTTTAGGAGTTGGTTGTAAAAAAGGGTGAACTTCACGGATTCAGGTAAATATTATGAAAGGAAGAGTAATTATTGTTGATTAAGTTATGATAGATGTTAATTTGAGTTGCTTGTAGCAACGGCTTGTATTGAGATACACTTATTGCAAAAGGAGGTTTTTGATAATGCTGAATGAAAATATTAAAACAAGTAGAAAATCAAAAGGGCTTTCGCAGGATGAACTTGCTATTAAGCTTAATGTCGTAAGACAAACCATATCAAAGTGGGAAAGAGGATTATCAGTTCCTGATTCAGAAATGTTAGTCTCTTTATCGGAGATATTGGAGACTCCTGTCAGCACATTATTGGGCAAAAACATTGAAGAATCTAAGCAGGATGATTTAAAAGTGATTTCTGAGAAGTTAGAGGTAATAAATCTTCAATTAGCACAGAAGAAAGATTCAAGTAGAAAAATATTACATTGGCTATTGATTCTATCATGCATTGGAATGGTGATCACTTTTACTGTGCTTTTGATGATAAACAGTTCATATTTAAATTGGAATTATAATGACCCAGAGTTAGCTATTGCTGGTGTGCTGATTCATGGGTTTGAATGGATTTTTATTAGAATTTCACCTTTTGCTTTAATAGCATTGATTGTAGGTATTATTCTTACGAGAAAAAAATCGTTGTAGCAAATACAAATTCAAGTTTGCCTAAGATAACACCACTTTACAGCTTTTAAAAATAATCGAGTCGTTGCTGAGTAAGCCGTTTCAAAGCATTTGAAACAGCAGTTGATTTTATACTGGTTTCGATATTTTGCATGAAATTGGAAAAAAAGATCTCTTGCCTGATTTTCTCATCGGAAAGAGAAAAATCCTTTTCTGGAGAAAGACGTTTTCCATGCTTTGCAGGTATTCCCCTTTTCCCGGTTGGCTGAGGTGCGAGGTCATAAATGACAGAGTCATACCTTGCATTGCAGATGACATCCAGAATAGCATATTCATCCACAATGGAAACCAGGTCTTTCTTTTCATACCAGCTGTCGCAAAGGATAATCACCTTTCTCTTTGTAATGTTTTGTGGTTAATTCATTATACATCAGAAAGTTCCTGTACGATATTTTTTATGAAAAAGTTGTAAAGTGGTGTAGTTGAATGATATGTCTATTTATAAAAATTAATATTGCTTACCTATGGTGGCAGTTATCTTAACGGACAATCTGTCACCATTTTTATTTTCAGTAACTATCAACACATCGCAGAAAGGACAAGGTATCTAATATGATTGAAACAAAGGTTGAAGTCAGCAAAGACATAGAAAAGGCATTATAGGCATTGGAACAGGCGAAACAGCGAGTAGCCAAGGAAAAGAAGAAGCAGAACGAAAAAAAACGGAAAATGGATTTTTCTTAGGAGAATCAATCCTGTAAATGAAAAGCTGTCCAAGATATTTCTTCAACTGCATATAAGTGAGAAATCCGGACGAGGAGTTCCCAAAATCACGGAAATGTATGAAAAAGATGCATTTTCATTTAGGGAGAATTCCATAATTGTTAAGAGCTACTATGCAACCTCTTTCTATTAGCCAAAACCCAGCTTTGAGGAATAAAAACTTTTCGCATTAATTTTAAAAAATTTATAGCCATTTACA
>NZ_LNAM01000087.1 GCF_001461035.1 Acetivibrio ethanolgignens
CAGAGGATTCACTTAACTTAGTGTTGCAAAAAAATAATCAAACAAAACCTCATCAGGCATGGCAAAAATACAAATAAAATCCGAGAAGCTCACTCCTTTTGGAGGAATATTTTCAATCATGGAGCAATTTGACTCCACATTGTCATCTGTAATCGACTCGACACTCGGTCTAAGGTGTAGCTCGTTCGGTTATCAGTACAGTGAAATCGTCCGTTCCCTCATGAGTATCTACTTCTGTGGTGGCTCATGCATTGAGGATGTCACTACTCATTTGATGAACCATCTCTCGCTCCATCCGACACTTCGTACTTGTAGTTCTGATACTATCCTCAGAGCGATAAAGGAACTGACGCAAGGAAACATCTCATACACATCAGATACGGGTAAGAACTACGATTTCAACACGGCTGACACACTCAATACCTTACTGCTCAATTGTATGTTTGCATCCGGCCAACTGAAAGAGGGCGAGATGTATGATGTTGATTTCGACCATCAGTTCATAGAGACTGAGAAGTATGATGCAAAGCCTACATACAAGAAGTTCCTTGGTTATCGCCCTGGCGTGGCGGTTATTGACGACTTGATTGTTGGCATTGAGAATAGCGATGGTAACACCAACGTTCGTTTTCATCAGAAGGACACGCTGAAGAGATTCTTTGAGAGATTTGAGCAGAACGGACTTACAATCAATCGTTTCAGAGCTGATTGTGGATCATGTTCCGAGGAAATCGTGGAGGAAATAGAGAAACACAGCAAATCCTTCTATATCCGCGCAAACCGCTGCAGTTCGCTCTACAATGACATCTTTGCTCTTAGAGGCTGGAAGACTGAGGAAATCAATGGCATTGAGTTCGAATTGAACTCTATTCTTGTTGAGAAGTGGAAGGGTAAAGCATACCGACTTGTGATTCAAAGACAGAAACGGATGGACGGTGTGCTGGATCTTTGGGAAGGAGAATACACATACCGTTGTATCCTGACTAACGACTATGAATCTTCCACAAGAGAAATTGTCGAGTTCTATAACCTTCGTGGAGGAAAGGAACGTATCTTCGATGATATGAACAATGGTTTCGGGTGGGACAGATTGCCCAAATCCTTCATGGCAGAGAACACTGTGTTCCTTCTTCTTACGGCACTTATCCGTAATTTCTACAAGGCCATTATCCACAGACTTGACGTAAAGAGGTTCGGACTCAATGCAACAAGTCGCATAAAAGCGTTTGTCTTCAGGTTTGTCTCTGTACCAGCCAAGTGGATCAGAACATCAAGGCGGTATGTGCTGAATATCTATACCTGTAATAATGCTTACGCAGATATTTTTCAGACTGATTTTGGATAACGCCTACAACTTATGGGTATGATACTGCGTATTGCCTCAAGTCGCATAGTGGGGCAAGGGGATATTGTGGGCAGAAGTGGGTATTTCAGCCTCAATTTATCTGCTAATTCAGTGATGAGAGGACGTTTAGACGCAAGAAGGACGCTGAAGAGCTTAGTTGCGGATTTGAGGTATA
>NZ_LNAM01000088.1 GCF_001461035.1 Acetivibrio ethanolgignens
AGCGGCTTCTTTTATATAAAAAACCTCTCTCATGCTATGTAATTAGTATTCTTCCTCGATTTCCTCAACGTCAATCGCACTTCCGTAGGCTTCCTCACTCTTAAGCTCTTCACTTGGCGTATAGCCATAGTACTCCTCCAAAGTAATTCCTTTACTGTAAAGCTCTTCTGCCAGCTCCTTACCTACATACCGGATATGCCACGGTTCATAGGAATATCCGGTGATATCTGACTTTCCCTCAGGATAGCGGATAATAAATCCATATTCATGGGCATGGTCTGCCAAAAATCGTCCCTCCGGCGTCGCAGCAAACTCCTCATCCAGCCGGAAATGAATGGAATTTGTTGAAACATCCATCGCAAGTCCTGACTGATGCTCACTATAGCCTGGTTTCGCTGAAAACTGATCTGTCCGCTCACTTCCACTTCTGGCTACATTACTGTCATAAATAGCCTTCTGTCTGTCATCTGCATATAAATCCATGACAATTGCTGTTTATGATGGACTACTGGACATGTTACAGGAACAACATCCTTCGAATACATACAGTCAAATAATTGAATATGCACTTGTTGACTATCTGGTACTACCAACCTCATTTTATACAGACTGCCTCTCACCGCTTTACACCATTGTAGGCTCCAAGAACCATACCATGCAGATAGCAACTGCTGATGCTGTAGATGCAATGGAAATTCCATATGAATTCTTTACACTGATTGATTGTTGCAGTGTAACTGGTTCACTATTTTTAGGATTAGAAACATATCCTTGGAAATCAGTGACTCTAAATGACTTGAATCCTCTTAGAACCAATTTTCTGAATGTGATTAAGACCAAACCACTGAAGCTGATAAAACGAATTCTGGAATCCGACCTCTCATTCATCGAACAACCAAAAACCAAGAATCCAAAGTTATCTGCATATAAGAAAGCAATTAATGATTATGCAGGAAAGCGAGCTAAGTATCATAAAGTTGATTGTAATATTGACATTGCATACCAGATGTTTATTGTCCAGTGTATTGATAAGGCAATGGTGGAAAGGGCTGGCAAAATCATGGAACGAGTCTTCAGATTCTTACCAGCACACTTGAAGTTGCAGAATTCTGTCATTACACAGCAGGACTGTCTCGGATATTTAAAAAACGATGATACAGAAAAACTGCTACTTCTGGATGTGCCATACATCGGTTCAGAGCATACTTGTGCTGTTACTGGTTACAAATATCAGCCTTTCCACCAGAAAGTAACTGACTTCCTACAAAACGCTGAATATCCATTTTTGTACTACTGCCGAAGTACACCGCCAAAGTCAGACAACGCATTCCATACGGCAAATGCGGAACATATTATGAAGATGAAACTGGGTCAGTATTTTATGAATAAAGGTTACAACTTCCAGAAAGTCCGCCTTGATAACGATACAGAGTTAATGATAAGCAATCGACGGTATAATGCAAATACTCAATTTCAATGGACTTCTATGGAGCAGAAAATCCTATAATTTACAAA
>NZ_LNAM01000089.1 GCF_001461035.1 Acetivibrio ethanolgignens
GACTGGAGCAGATGTAAGAGTTGGAAGTTGCAAATGTCTGCTTAATCAGCAGACACTACTTATACTTTGATGGTATCTGAGTTGTAGTGTCGGGGTATGTGATGGTAGCTACGAAATCTTCACAGCCGCCGGCATCTCGAATTACTTTTTCCATATATGCCTGGTTACCATGTCTGTTCAATGTGCTGTTTTGCGGTGTGATATTATAGGCGTTGGATACTCCACCAAGCGAGTCGGCAATAATATGCCCTTCGTCGAAGTCAGCTTTTTCTACTCCCGGAACCTTTGCTTCATCTGCATAGTATCTTCCACTTGATGTAACCGATTCGTTTTCATCGTCCTGCAGAATAATTTCATCCGCGATAACATAGACAAGCTGGCCATATTTATTTGTCAATGCCCAGTAAATTCTATCACCGAACCCAATATCTACAGCTACATTGGGTTCCCGGCTCCCGGATAAATCTCCACCATCAACTTCGATGATTTTATATGCCTTGCCTTTATACTGGAAGGTGTCTTTCTCAGGTTTATTCCCTGAGTTCTTTTCACCATCCTCTGTCTTTTTCGTATCAGGCTCATCTTCTACTGCTACTGCTGCCCCACTTTGCGAAACCTTATTATCCTCCTGGCCAGAAAAATCAGCCTCCGTATCTGCCTTTGATTCTGCCTGTATTTCATCCACTTCTACAGTAGGGACAGGCACCTGGCTATCAGGATTGCTGCTGCCACACGAAACAAGAATAAGCATCAGGATAAGGGTTGCAGTAATAATAATCCCACGAGTACGATTAAATTTTTTATTCATATTAGTTCAGCCTTCAGTCTGCGTAGTGTTATTTTAAAGTCTATAATTTGCTCAGAAATTGATTATCTTTTCTCTCGTATGATCCTGGCAATCTGCTCCCGGCCTGCGTAGGAAACCGGAAAAGGGAATTTAGAGGATGCCGCCTGGTGGATGTCCTCTAAAAATTCTTCCGGAAGACGCAGCATAAAGGACTGGCAGAGGGAATGATTCTCCACAGAACCCCTGGCAACCAGCAAGAGCACACTTAAGTTTCGCTCAAAAGCAGCATACTCTAAACAGGAATACGGAATAGTAATCTGGTAGGATTTCTTTTTCCGGTCATAACCCTGTAGACCAAACTGGAAAGAACGTCCAGTTATAAGACCATGCAGGTCGTAGGAAATGTCCAGGGAGTCATCTCCGAAACGGCATACGGTATCTACGGGACCCAGCAGATTGACCCCTGGGGCAAATAGCTTCCGGAAGAATGCAACCAGAACCACCGCAATCATAAAAAACAGAAGGAGCATAAGTACAAGGTTAAGACCGTGGGCATGCAGGCGAAGAAGACCGGCCAGGATAATCCCCAATGGTATCAGCAAAAAGACCAGGCATGTCCAGAAGGAAAGGGGAAAAGCGATGTACTGCTCTTTCTTGAAATGGAATGTGTAATTAGTGTCTGCTGATTAAGCAGACATTTGCAACTTCCAACTCTTACATCTGCTC
>NZ_LNAM01000090.1 GCF_001461035.1 Acetivibrio ethanolgignens
CGAGGTAAAAGTCAGTAAAATTAAGTGTTTTAGTTTAATCAGCAGACACTAAATATAACTTACCACCTCCTTTTTTTCAATAGCATTGTTGTAAAATAGAGGTAATTTGTTGTATTTTTTTTGTAACAAAACTTATAATCCCTTTGATATTCTCCTTGACAAATTCACTTTGATTCGATATAATACAAAAGATAAATATTTTGATTGTGCATCCGTTGCATAGCTGGATAGTGCATTGGCTTCCGACGCCAAAGGTCGCAGGTTCGAATCCTGTCGGATGCATAAAAAGGGCTGTAAAAAATTTTTACAGCCCTTTTTCAGTGTCCGGGGTGCAGCTCTGCGATTAAGTCGGCATAAGTTTTCTGAATATCAGTGAAAACAAGATTGTTATACCCCCGAAACACAAGCTTTAATATCTCTCTGGCATTTGTAACAATGTCTTTTTCCGTGTCCGGGGCGATTGTAACCGGATTCTTCGTGTTTTTATCTATGTAAGTAGCAAAAACATATGCAGCTGTAACAGGAAACATATTTTGAATAAGAAAAGCTCTTTTTTGACCTAAGACTTCACCAAACCGAATTGTATTGCATTTTGGAGTTTTGTACCCTTTTTCCATCTGTTTTGAGATTTTGTTATGAACAATTCTTTCAAATTTTTCAATTTGAGAAGAAATAGGAACACACCAAAAAATATTCGGCTCTTTTTTATCTGGAAAGGCATAAAAACAAGGCCGATTATGGATACCATCTTTATTTTTCATCAAACGTCCATCCATATCATGCTTTTTGAAAAAGTCATCTGTAATAAAGAAAAAAGTTCCCTGTTTCATTTGATATTGTACCTCTCTTGTAAAATAAGTTAAGTCTCTGTCAAAAAACAGAGACTTAACGGAGCATTTGAACCCGATTATTTGTTTCGGCTCCGCTATCGGTAAGCGGAGATACATTTGAACCCGATTATTTGTTTCCTCCGCTATCGGTAAGCGGAGATACATTTGAGGTATTACTACCCTTTAGTAGTATTATACGTAAAGCTGCAAAATATGTCAAGGCTTCTTTAGTTCTTGCATTGGCTTTTACCATTTTAAAAATTCTTCTGCTTCCTTAGAGTCAACAGGCTCACTGTACAAAAAGCCCTGTACCAGATCACAGCCGGTACCAAGCAGCAGCCTCTTCTGTGCCTCATTTTCCACACCGCCAGCCACCAGGTTAGCACCATAAGCCTTTGCCAGAGCCATAAGTACCGGTAAAGAACGCTCATCCTCCTTCTCGACAAAGGAATGGTCTATCTTAAAGGAATGTATCGGAATATCTGCCAGATGCTCCAGATAACAAAGTCCGAGGCCAAAATGCTCCAGAGAAATCTTCACCCCCAAAGACTCCAGCTCCTGTATCCGTTTTACAGTAAGGTCTGGCTCCTCTACTGCCGCCTGCTCTGGTATATCAAATAAGATGTTATCCGGTTTTACTCCAGTTTCCTTAAGAATCCACTGAATCTCCTCTGCCAGATTCTTTTCCCGAAGCTGTCTTAAGGAAAGATTCATGCCAATCATCAAATCACGGTATCCAGCCTCATTCCAAAGCTTCAGCTGCCTACAGGCCTCAAGAACGACCCATTTCCCAATCGTGACGATAAGCCCTGTATCCTCTGCCAGAGGCAAAAATGCCTCTGGCAAAAGCACTCCTTTGGTCGGGTGGTTCCAGCGTACCAGGGCCTCAAAGCCCTTTACTCTTTCTGTTTTTATATCCACCTGCGGCTGATAGTATACCTCAAATTCCTCCTTCTCAATGCCATTTCTCAGCTGTGACTGGAGCTCAATACGGCTCATCATTGCTTTAGAAAGCTCTTCTTCAAAATAGCAGTACTGGTTTCTACCCTTTCGCTTTGCCGCAAACAATGCTGTATTCAGATTTTTAAGCAGCGTCTGTGCTGTCTTTCCATCCTGTGGTGCTACACAAATTCCTATATTAATATTCAAAAAGATTTCTGTCGCCGCCAGCACAAAAGGATAAGAGAATAGCTTCCTTATCCGCTTCAGCTTCTCCTCTATCGCTTCTGCCGAATCCAGATTCTGTGCCAAAATAATAAAACGACCACCATCTACACAGGTCAGCATATCATTTTCCTCCAGTGCCTGACGAAGTCGGTCTGCCACATCCACCAAAAGTTCATCCTTATAGGCGTAACTAACCTGTCGGTCCAGACGCTCCAGCTCTTCCAAATCAATATAAATGAGTACCAGCTTTTCGTCCTTCCGAAAGGTCTTCATAGTACCATCCAGAAGCTCTGTCAAAGCCAGATTATTGGGGAGCCCTGTCTTATAATCATAGAATGCCAGTCTGTGATTTTTCTCACTGCTTTTTTTCGTTTCCTCCAGTTGAATTTCTAAAAGCTCCTTATCTTTAGTAAGCTCCTCCAACTGCTCTACTGCCTTAGCCTCCTTTTCCTCCTTTTCCTTTACTATCCCGGAAAGCCGCCGTGCATCATGCAAAGCATAAAGGCAGCAAAGCAGCAGAAACAAAGTCACTCCTGAAAAAATCCAAATGATTTGTTCTCCCATACTCTCATCTCCAATCCTGGTGGAATGCAAGCCATTGATTCGTATATCGGTTATCACAGCTTACATCCTCACCAAACCACTCTGGTGGCACAAAAGAACCTGCCTCTTCCTCGCTGCCAAATTCAACCTCAACAATAACAAGTCCCTCATGAGCCTTATGAAATACATCCAGCTCCGCCCTATGCCCATCGGAAAGTGGCAATAAATAACGGGTCTTTACAATAACCATACCATCTGCCTTTTCCTTTAGATGCAGATAGCTTTCCTCCGTCAATGGTACCTCCAGCTCATTACATATTCTTACAGTCTTACCTTCTCCCACTCCGGCCTTTGACTTGTAGGTAAGGATATAATCCTCATTACTTTTACGAATTCGTATGACAGGACTGGTACAAAGATAGCACTGTTCTATCTCTCTTTTCGTATAAGCCTTGTAGTTCTCTGGAAGTCTTATGACTTTAAACTTCTTTTCTATCTCCATTCTTTCCTCTGCTTTCTTACTCTTTGAATATAAAAAACTTACTCAAAATATAGTTCAACAGAATTATTATAACATTCATCGCTACTTTTGAAAACATATTATTTACAAAAAGAAGGTCTACCAGCAGATACATACCTGCTTCATCTACAAAAAAAGAAAAAATACGGGCTACGAAAAAGCGTTTCATTTTCTTTAGCTCTGCTCGGAAACCGCCACCCTTTGTCGCAGTAAACACCAGGCGGTCATTGGCGAAATAGGCAAAAACGACTGCCAGAACCCAGGCCATTCCATTAGAAAACAGATTGGAAATATCTGCCATATTATAGCATATGTAATAGACCGCCATATTAATCACAGTTGTGACCACACCTACCACCAGGTATGCAGCTGCCTCCCGTTTAATCAAGGTTAAAAATCTCCCTTCTTGTCAATGTCTGTACCTGCCATCTGTCGTAAAATCCAAAGTATCGGTTCCAAAGTAACCAAGGCTACAACAAAATTGCCTGCCCCATGAATTAAATCGAAGGGAATACCGCTGACCCAATATGCCAGACCTCCACCGATACCCGATATAAAAAAATAAGGAATGGAGCACAAGGCTCCAAAAATCAAGCCATAACCTCCGGACAGAGCTGCCCAGAATAATTTTCCCGTCTGTTTCCGGAACAGCCTCACCATAAAATATAAAATAGTCCAGACATACAGATACATAATCCACCAGACGCCAAAGCCATAATAAATACCCTCGCACAAGGCAAATACATAGATGATATAAAGGGTTTTTCTACCCAATACCAACGTAAAGGCTATCACCAGTATAGAAACAAGCTCAATATTAGGCAGAAAGGCAAAGGCTATCTGACTTAAAAAAAGTACTGCACTTAATGCACCAATAGTCACAATATCCCTTGCCTTCATTTTCCTGCCTCCTTTTTTAATAACCTGCCGTTAAGGTTGCTTCAAAATGGTCTCCATCTGCAATCGGAGTTGTATCTACACCGGTATTTACCATTTCTCCACCCTTGGTAAAGCACCACCATTCCTGGTTATCTGCATTAGCAGCAATTCCATTTACCTCAGTTACAAACAGACCATATTCACCCTTTTCTCCTTTCACCAGCTCCTCTTCCAAAAGAGCATCTCCAAGATACTCAGCATCTGTACGAAGGGTAAATTCCTCACTCTGAGCCTCTGCATTGATTACCTCAAAGGTAATAGTCTTACTTCCCTTTACAGCCTTTGGCCCAAACATCATATACACTGCCACCAGAATAACCGCCAGAAGTGCAACGCCTCCGACCAAAAGCCCTGTTTTTTTCTTTTTGTTCGCTTCCATCTTTTTCCTCCTTATTTCTGACTATCGAATTAAAAAACGCTGTCTGAAACAGCAAACACCATCTCAGACAGCATAATAAATCAAACTCCTTTTCCCAAAGGGGTATCTACTACATCTGCTATCCTCGTAGCGTCCTGTAATTCCACCCAAAAAGGCAGGTCTTCTGACTTGGACATTCTCACCTAAAGCCCTGCCTTCCCAACAAAAAGTCAGTGGCATGCGGGCAATAAGCTCCTTCCTTACAGCGGCGGGACCGTATGGGACTTTCACCCATTTCCCTATTGTCCTGGACAGACAAAGTCTCCAGGCACCTTTTTTGAGTTTAATTTTCAAAATTAGATTACAACAAAATTCCTCCAAATGCAAGGAAAAATGGTGCAAATACTAAAGATACAACAGTCATCAGCTTAATCAGGATATTGATGGATGGTCCTGAGGTATCCTTGAATGGGTCCCCTACGGTATCTCCTACAACGGCTGCCTTGTGGGCCTCGCTTCCCTTTCCACCATGATTTCCCTCTTCAATGTATTTCTTTGCATTATCCCATGCACCACCGGAATTGGACATGAAAATTGCCAGTAAAACACCGGTAACCAAAGCACCTGCAATCATTCCACCTAAAGCTGCAGTTCCCAGGAAAAGTCCCATCAGGATTGGAGCTGCTACTGCCATTACACCAGGTACCAGCATTTCCTTTAATGCTGCAGTTGTAGAAATACTTACACAGGAGGTATAATCCGGCTTATCCTTACCTTCCAGGATGCCAGGCTTCTCACGGAACTGTCTTCTTACCTCTTCAATCATCTTAAAGGCTGCCTTAGATACAGATTCCATCGTAAAGGCTGAGAAGAGGAACGGAAGCATACCACCAACAAATAAACCAATAATTACATTCGTATCCAGAATATCAATGGCATTTAGCTTAACTGCCTCTGCATAGGATACAAACAGTGCCAGTGCTGTCAGAGCTGCAGAACCAATAGCAAAGCCCTTACCCATAGCTGCTGTCGTATTTCCAACGGCATCCAGCTTATCTGTAATCTCACGAACTTCCGGCTCAAGATTGGACATCTCTGCAATACCACCCGCATTATCAGCAATCGGGCCATAAGCATCTACTGCTACTGTGATACCAGTAGTAGAAAGCATACCAACAGCTGCTAAAGCGATGCCGTAAAGTCCACAGAACTTAAAGGCTGCAAAAATGCCAACAGCAATAAACAGAATCGGAAGTGCTGTAGACATCATACCTACAGCAATACCACTGATAACAGTAGTTGCGGAGCCCGTCTCAGACTGCTCTGCAATTTTCTTTACAGATTTATAATCCCCAGAGGTATAAATCTCAGTTACCTGACCAATTAAAAGACCTACAATCAAGCCTGCAATAATCGCAAAAGCCGCCTTTAAATTTCCAAAGAAATACTGGCTCATTGCAATAGAACCGATAACAACCAGTGCACTTGCTGTATAGGTACCTGCCTTTAATGCAGTATGAGGATTTCCACCCTCCTTACCCTTTACAAAGAAGGTTCCAACAATAGAAGCTAAAATACCAAGGGCTGCTAATACCAACGGGAATAAAGCTCCTTCAGAAGAGAAGTAAACAGCTCCCAGCGTAATGGCAGATACGATAGCACCTACATAGGATTCAAACAGGTCTGCACCCATACCAGCTACATCACCTACGTTATCACCTACATTGTCAGCAATAACAGCAGGATTTCTAGGGTCATCCTCTGGAATACCAGCCTCTACCTTACCTACCAGGTCGGCTCCTACATCTGCTGCCTTGGTATAGATACCACCACCTACACGGGCAAACAGAGCAATAGAGGATGCTCCCAAACTGAATCCAGACAATACGCTTGGGTCATTGGTAATCATATAAATTACGCTGGCACCCAAAAGTCCAAGACCTACTACACAAAGTCCCATAACAGCACCACCGGAAAAGGCAATGGATAAAGCCTTGTTCATGCCGCCTCCCTTCGCTGCCTGTGCAGTTCTTACGTTTGCCTTAGTTGCTACATTCATTCCAAAGTAGCCTGCCAGAACAGATGCACCGGAACCCAGCAGGAAGCATACTGCTGTAATCCAGTTACCAATACCCACACCAATGAGTACGAATAATACCGCAACAAATATAATAAGAATACGGTATTCTGCCTGAAGGAAAGCCTTTGCTCCCTCGCTGATTGCACCAGCAATTTCCTTCATTCTGTCATTTCCTTCACTTTCTCTGCCAATCTTTCCTGCAAGATACATGGCAAAAAGAAGGGCCAGCACCGCAAGCACAGGTGCTGCATAGATAATCATTTCCATAAATTTTCTCTCCTTATGTCTCCACAAAAAAAATTAGCCCACCTAATTTTTTTGTCTATAGTATTCACACTATTTGGATAAGTATTCATCTATGCCCTTTGCTGCAGCCTTTCCGGCACCCATTGCCAGAATTACTGTCGCGGCCCCGGTCACAGCATCTCCACCGGCATACACACTCTCCTTAGTTGTCTGCCCATCCTCTTCTTTTGCAATAATACACTTATGTCCGTTAATCTCCAGACCCTCTGTCGTAGAAGAAATCAATGGATTTGGACTGGTACCAAGAGACATAATGACTGTATCCAGTTCAAGAGTAAACTCAGAGCCTGGAACCTCTACCGGCCTTCTTCTTCCGGAAGCATCCGGCTCTCCTAATTCCATCTTCACGCAGGTCATACCCTTTACCCAGCCATTCTCATCTACCAGAATTTCTTTTGGATTTGTAAGAAGGTCAAAGATAATGCCTTCTTCTTTGGCATGGTGAACCTCTTCCACACGGGCCGGAAGCTCTGCTTCACTACGGCGGTACACAATATGCACCTCTGCTCCCAGACGAAGGGCTGTTCTGGCTGCATCCATGGCTACATTTCCACCACCGACAACAGCCACCTTTTTACCACCTGCAATTGGAGTATCATAGTCTTCCTGGAAAGCCTTCATCAGGTTAGAACGGGTCAGATACTCGTTAGCAGAAAATACACCATTTGCATTTTCTCCCGGAATACCCATAAATTTTGGAAGTCCTGCTCCAGAACCGATAAATACAGCATCAAAGCCTTCCTCGGAAATCAGCTCATCAATGGTTGTTGACTTACCGATTACTACATTTGTCTCGATTTTAACACCAAGATTCTTTACATTTTCAATCTCAGACCGTACCACTGTGCTCTTTGGAAGACGGAATTCCGGAATACCATAGGATAATACTCCTCCAGCCTCATGAAGTGCCTCAAAAATAGTCACATCATAACCCATCCTAGCCAAGTCACCTGCACAGGTAAGTCCTGCCGGTCCAGAGCCAATAACTGCTACCTTTTTATTCTTCTTTTCTGCTGTTACCTGTGGCTTTACATTATTCTCTCTTGCCCAGTCAGCTACATACCGCTCCAGTTTACCGATAGAAACTGCCTCACCCTTAATGCCTCTGATACACTGCTGCTCACACTGGCTCTCCTGTGGACATACACGGCCACATACTGCCGGAAGAGCAGAATACAGACTGATGACCTTATAGGCCTCTTTTGTATTACCTGCTTCTACCTGCTTGATAAAGCCCGGAATATCAATGGATACAGGACATCCCTGTACACATCTTGGATTTTTACATTTTAAGCAGCGGCTTGCCTCTGCCCTTGCTTCTTCTTCATTATAACCCAGGCATACCTCTTCAAAATTCTTTGCACGCACCGCCGGCTCCTGTTCTCTGACCGGCACCTTTTTTAACACATCTACCTGTATACTCATGTTATCCTCTTTTCTTTCTTTATACTCTCTGTCTTAATCCTTCCGCTAATATATTTTTTGCGGCATTAACATCCCTTAGCCCTGGCAGCCACAGCCACCACCATGATGGGTTGCACCCTCACGCTGCTTTAACAGTGCCCGTCCTTCTTCCGTCTTATACATCTGCTGACGCTTTATGCTTTCGTCAAAATCCACCAGATGTCCGTCAAACTCAGGACCGTCTACACAGGCAAACTTCACCTCACCGCCAACAGTTAGACGGCAGGCACCACACATGCCGGTACCATCTACCATAATAGGATTCATGCTGACAACCGTTTTAATCCCCAGTTCCTTGGTAAGAAGACTTACAAACTTCATCATGATAACGGGTCCGATAGCAATTACAAGATCATACTTTTCGCCCTGATTATTTACCAGGTCCTTAATCTTGTCATTTACATTTCCCTTAAAGCCGTAGGAGCCGTCATCCGTTGCAATATAAACATGGTCAGACCATTGTTTCATCTCCTCTTCCAGAATAATAAGCTCTTTGTTTCTGGCTCCGATAATAACATCTGTTTCAATTCCCTGCTGCTTTAACCATTTTACCTGAGGGTATACCGGTGCAGTACCCACACCGCCTGCTACAAACAGAATATGTTTTTTCTTAAGCTCCTCTAAGCCTTCATCAATCAGCTCGGACTTACAGCCCAAAGGTCCTGCAAAATCAAGGAAGGAATCTCCCTCCTCATACAGTGCCATCCGCTCTGTAGAGGCTCCTACCGTTTGAAATACAATAGTTACATACCCCTTTTCTCTGTCATAATCGCAGATGGTAAGAGGGATTCTTTCACCCTTTTCATCCATCTTTACAATGACGAACTGTCCAGGATAGCAGGATTTGGCAACTCTCGGCGCTTCCACATCCATGAGATAAATTTTCTCTGCCAGCTTCTGCTTTCTTACAATTTTGAACATGATCATTCCTCCCAAAATATTTATTGACCTCATTGTAACGTTTTTTTTCTCATTTGTATAGACTTTTTTGTACATTTTTTACCCCGGTAGAGAAAACAAAAACTAGTTTTACTCTCCGGGGCTATTTTTTACTTCATTTTATTTAAAAATCAACCTCTGTTCCGTAGTAGGTACAGGTAAGTAGCTTCTCCATCTCAGCCGGAGTAATTGGTCTTGGATTGGAGCCTGTGCAGGCATCACCTACAGCCAATTCTGCAATCTTAGCAACCTTCTCCTTAAACTCTTCCTCATTAATACCAAATTCTTTTAAGGTCTTAGGAATATTTAACTTCACATTGTACTCATCAATCTTTTTGCAAAGCTTTTTTACACACTCTGCATCTGTTCCTACTAAGCCAATACTTCTTGCAATTGCTGCATATCTTCCCTCCGCTGTCTTGTCCTTTGCATTGTACTGAATAACGTATGGGAGATAAATTGCATTTGCACAGCCATGAGGAATATGTCCTGTAGAGAAGGCAGCTCCCGTCTTATGTGCCATAGAATGTACAATACCAAGAAGAGCATTGGAGAATGCCTGACCTGCCAGACATTGTGCATAGTGCATCTGCTCTCTTGCCACCAGACAGCCACGATAGGAGTCTGGCAGATAGTCCATTACCATCTGGATTGCCTTAATTGCCAGCGGATCAGTAAATGGACTGTTCATAGTAGATACATAAGCCTCAATCGCATGGGTCAATGCATCCATACCAGTATGTGCTGTCAGCTTAGGAGGCATGGTCTCTGCCAGCTCCGGGTCTACAATCGCAATATCCGGTGTAATATTAAAATCTGCTAACGGATATTTAATTCCTTTTGCATAATCAGTAATTACAGAGAATGCAGTTACCTCAGTTGCAGTACCGGAGGTAGATGGGATAGCAACAAACTTTGCCTTCTGACGTAAGGCTGGGAAAGAGAATGGCTTTATAATCTCTTCAAAGGTAGTATCCGGATATTCATAAAATACCCACATTGCCTTTGCTGCATCAATTGGTGAGCCACCACCCATGGAAATAATCCAGTCCGGCTCAAATTCACGCATCATTGCAGCACCCTTCATGACAGTCTCTACGGATGGATCTGGCTCAACATTTTCAAACAACTGTGTTTCAATACCAGCTTCCTTTAAGTAGGATAATGCCTTATCTACAAATCCGAACCGCTTCATGGAGCCGCCACCCAGAACTAAAACTGCTTTTTTTCCTTCCAGATTCTTTAACTGCTCCAAAGCACCCTTTCCATAGTACATATCTCTTGGTAATGTAAAACGCATCATAATATTCATCCTCCCTATTGCTTTAAGCTTTATTTTATGATGCTATTATAACTCTGTTAATATTTTAACGCAAGGTTTTTTTGCATAAATTCAAACATTTCTGCAACATAATTCTTTTTATCAAACAATTTATTATACTGTAGCTGCTCATAAAGAGCCGTTATCTCATCCTTTCCATTCTCCCGCGGGTCTATCCATACACTAGCGGCATCCATATGTCCATTAATGCTTATCGCTGGCACATCCTTCCTATTATCCAGCAGCAGATGATAATAAGGCGGCATAGAAAGTCCGGCTGTTTGCAAAAGTAACGGTGCCAAAAATCCAGGGCTTGTATCCCCCACTGTGCTTTCTTCGATATCATAATTCGCCCAGATTACAAAAGGCACCAGATACTTATTCCGGTAAACCGACATATCTGTTTCTTCATTAATCCCATCGTAGGTGCCATCCTGAAGATTCGGCTGATGGTCTCCAAAGAATAAAAGCAAAATTGGCTCCGGCTGCTCCTCAAAATATTCTATCAACCGTTTTAATTCCTTATCCGTTTCCCGAATCAGATTGATGTACATTTGAGTTCCGCCATCATAGCCTCCATGATTCTGCATCGTTACATTAAATAAAAAAGCCGGCCCCTCTACCCTTCTTTTTTCATACTCCTCTATCAGCTGGTCAAAATCTGCCTGGTCTGACATATATCCCCGCAAATAAGAGGTATTTTCTGGAGAAAAATCGTTTTCACTGATAAACTCGTCAAAACCAAGATAAGGGTACACCTTGTCCCGGTTCCAATTAGAAGCTTTACAGGGGTGTATCGCCGTCGCCGAATAGCCCTGTTTTTTCAGAATCCGGCACAAGGAGCTTAAATCCCGGTCTACATACTGCTGATAAGGCACACTTCCCGAAGGTAGAAAGGCCATACTTAGGGAGGTCAAAAACTCAAACTCGGTATTACAGGTATTGCCACCAAAGGCGGATACATTTAAGTTTCCCCGTATCGTATTCTCTGTCAGATTGTCAAAAAATGGCATATACTCTGCATCCTCACCCAAATCCTTTATCATGGATATATCTGCAAAGGATTCATCCATGATAGCAATAATATTCGGCTTTTTTGTAGCTCCTATATCTTCCTTTTCCTGCTGTTCTCCGGCATATTCTAAAGCTAGCTGCCTTATTTTTTCCGGGTCATAGTCTGCCGGTTTTCCTACATCCATAAATCTTAAGTTTTCCATAAAGCTTGCTGCTACACCACAGCACTGGTATTGGATTTTCTGATTCCAGGCAAAAACTGTCCAGTTATGCATCCCCAGAAGCCCAAAGTTGCTGTGAAGATACCAGACCGCCCCGGCAAAGACCAGATATGTAGAAAATATTGCTACATATTTTTTACTTTTAACCTCTATCCTGTCCTTGGAAACCGAAAAATGAACCAGCAGTAAATAGCAGGCAGTTACTAACGTAACTGCCCATGTATAGCTGTCAAAACTGTAATCATAATTTCCTGCCACATCCATGGCTGTTCCAAAGGACTTAAAATCCCAAGGAAGAATTGGGATCCCCCGAAATTCTAAAACATAATGATTAGCGAGTCCAATCACATAACTGATAACCCCGGCTGTCATCAAAGCATACCGAAGTCTTCGCAGCGCCAGCAGCAAAAGTCCTAAAATCAGAGCGTACCAGAGATAATTTATAAAATAAAAAGGCTCTCTGATATTATAGAGCTGATTTTCCTCTAAAAGCTCAACCTGTAAAAACATCAAAAACGGTGTCGCCAGAGCTAATAATAGCTCCCCTAATTTTGGTGTCCATTTTTTCCAGTTAATTTTATCCATCATTTTCTTTTTCCTTTATCTAAGCTCATAAGGCTTCCTCTATTTCAAATTCCTCCCGTAGCTTTTTCAGTGCCTTTTTCTCAATTCGGGAAACGTAGCTTCTGGATATCCCCAGCCTCTCCCCGATTTCCTTCTGGGTTATCTCCTCTCCCTTTTTAAGTCCATAGCGAAGATAGAGGATTTGCCTCTCCCGTTCCGTTAGCTGAGACTCCAAAAGCTTATATAAAAGCTGTACCCTCTCCTTTAAATCAACCTGCTCTACAACATCCTTTTCTTCCGCCTCCAGGATATCCAAAAGGTCTATCGTACTCCCATCCTTATCCGTTCCAATCGGATCATATAAATACACCTCCCGGGACTGCTTTTTACTGCTGCGCATCAGCATCAAAAGCTCATTGTCAATACAACGGGAGGCATAGGTTGCCAAACGTATTTCTTTTTCTATATCAAAGGAATCTATCGCCTTTATCAGCCCAATCGAGCCAATGGAAATTAAATCCTCCATATCATAATCTGTATTTGCATATTTTTTCGCAATGTGGGCCACCAGACGCAAATTTCTTTCGATTAAAATGTCTCTGGCCTCCCGGCTCCCTTCCCGGCACTGCCTCAAATATTCCTTTTCTTCCTTTGCGCCAAGCGGTTTTGGAAATGATTTCAAAACAGAAGCACCTCAACATTTCTGCTTTCTAACAGTTTATGTTAAGATGTTTCTTTTCGTGCCTTTCCTATTTATCTGTCTATTCTTCCTTACGCCGTAATAGGTCAAAAACCTCCAGCGGTTCACCAAAATCAACAAAAATTTTCTGCTTTGGATGCGGACAGCTTTCCATCTCTTCTCCGTTCTCATCCAGAATCCGTCTTACGGTAAGAGAAAGATTTCTTCCATCTGGTTTCATAACCTCAACCTCTTCTCCAACGCAGAACTTATTTCTCTGCTCCAGCTCACACAGATTATTTTTATCCACAGCTCTTACAATCCCCAGATAGGTATACTCCTTCACATAGGTATTGCTATCATAAATCTGTGTCTCATGGGTTGTCGGTCCATAGAAAAATCCGGTGGTGAACTGGCGGTAGGTACACTTGGCAATTTCCTTCCGGTAATGCTCCATATTCTTCTCATACAAGGCCGGATCCTTATAATAATCATCGATGGCCTGGCGGTAGGTTCTGGTAACTGCCGCTACATACAGGGCAGTCTTCATCCGGCCCTCGATCTTTAAGCTGTCGATACCAGCAGCTACAATATCCGGAATATGCTCAATCATACACAAATCCCTGGAATTGAAAATATAGGTTCCCCTTTCATTTTCCTCGATTGGCATATATTCTCCCGGACGGTTCTCTTCCACAATATAATACTTCCAGCGGCATGGGTGGGTGCAGGCTCCCAGATTTGCATCTCTGCCGGTAAAATAGTTGCTCAAAAGACAGCGTCCGGAATAGGAAATGCACATGGCACCATGGATAAAGGTCTCGATTTCCAGCTCCTCCGGGATGTTTTCGCGGATTTCCTTAATCTCTGCTAAGGAAAGCTCTCTTGCCGATACCACCCGGGTAGCACCCATGCGGTGCCAAAAGCGGTAGGTTCCGTAATTCACATTATTTGCCTGGGTACTGATGTGTACATCTATCTCCGGGCATACCTCTTTTGCAATGTCAAAAACGCCCGGGTCAGAAATAATTAACGCATCCGGTCCAATTTCCTTTAATTCCTCAAAATAGCCTCGGATTCCCTTTAAATCACGGTTATGGGCCGTAATATTAGCTGTTACATACACCTTAGTTCCATGCTCATGGGCAAATCCTATGCCCTCCTTCATATCCTCCAGGGAAAAATTCTTTGCCTTGGCCCGTAGACCATACATATCACCGCCAATATAGACAGCATCTGCTCCATAGCTTACAGCCACCTTTAAAACCTCCAGACTGCTGGAGGGAATTAACAATTCCGGTTTCTTTCGCATATTTTATCCTCATTTCATTTTTGTACTCAGCGTTACACCATCTCCCAGCGGCAGAACCACCGTATCCAACCCTTCTGTATGGGTCAGGGTATACAGATACTCCCGCATCCGGAAATGAATCGTCCGGTTTCTTCTGGTAACAGCATACCGGGACTCCACAATATCACCATCCTGCAATACGTTATCCGATACTAAAAGACCGCCCTTCTTAAGGATTTCCATCACCGGCGGCAGAAAGTTCAGATACTGCCCCTTAGCTGCATCCATAAATATCATATCAAAGGTTTCACCCTTTTTTGAAAGCTCCTCTAAAATATCTGCCGCATCTCCCTCCAAAAGAGTAATTACAGACTCCTTTCCGGCTTCTTTAATATTTTTCTTCGCCTCGCTGATGCGCTTTGGCACCTTTTCAATCGTCGTTATCCTGCTGCCCTCCATCAGATACTCACTCATCAAAAGAGCCGAAAAGCCAACGGCTGCTCCAATCTCCAATACCCTTGCCGGGCGGTGAGAATGAAGCAGAAATCGAAGAAGGCCGCGGGTCGGCCTCTTGACAATCGGTACATGGTTAGAAAGAGCCTCTTTTTCAATAGCCCTAAGATATGCAGGAAGCTCTGCATCCAGAGAATCAATATAGGCTCCAATACGTTCCTTTGTAATCATAGTCTACTCCGTATAAGTCAGTTCTTCTCCTGCTGTCGCTGTCAATACAGCAAGAATTTCATCGTAGGTCATGGAAGAATTCAGGGTATAGGTTCCTGGCAATATCGGCTTTTTATTACCTGTCGTAAGCTTCGCACGAACATAAAAGGAATCAGCATTGATAATCAAACCATTTTTCTCCAGTTCATCTGCCACCGAACGAGTCCCTTCCCCTTCTTCTATCTCTATCGTTGCCAGCTTACCAGGAGCAGAAGCCACAGTTACATTTCCAAACACCTGATATGCGAAATTATAGGTCCAGCCACTCAGCTTAACCACTGCCATAATCAGAACCACATAAAATAAAATGTTCAAAAATAGCTGAATCACAATACTGATTCCCTTCATTGCCGATTTTGCACTTTGGGACATCTCCATCATAGGCTACTCCTCCAAAAAATCAATTTCCATATCCAGACATTCAGTAATCCGGTAAACTGCCTGCCGTACCATCTTACAGTACTTATATTCTGCACTTAAAAACTGTGCTACCAACGGGTCAATCAAAAGCTCATTAAACTCTGCTGCCAGCCCACGCTGAGCCTCCAGCCCTTCCTCTATCTCTGTCATCTCCAGTTCAAAGCGGCGTCTTCTAAAGGTATTGAGTCTCTTCAACAGCTTCTCATCCTTTTTTATCTCAGAGTACAGCCAGTGATACTGGCTGTACTCTCTGCTATCCTTTATCGCTGCTACCAACTCATAGGTTTCTTCTTCTACGCGATGCATCCTAAACCTCCATGATAATCGGCAGAATCATTGGATTTCTCTTGGTCTTTTTCCAGATAAAATCACCCAGAGAGTCCTTTATTTCATTCTTAATCTTACCCCAGTCTGTGATATTCTTATCATAGCACTTATCCAGTGCCTCTTCTACAACCAGCTTTGCTTCATCCATTAAATTTTCTGCCTCACGGACATAGACAAAGCCTCTGGATACCAAATCCGGTCCTGCAAGAAGCTGATTGGAATATTTTTCCAGAGTAAGTACAACAATAATCAGTCCATTCTCAGACAGATGCTGACGGTCTCTTAAAACAATATTGCCAACATCACCAACACCAAGTCCATCTACTAAAATACCATGAGCAGGCACCTTACCTACAACTCCGGCCTTTTCCTCTGAAAGCTCTAATACATCGCCGGAGGACAAGAGGAAAATGTTATCCTTATCAATTCCCATCCCCTCTGCCAGCTCTGCATGGGTCTTTAAGTGACGGTATTCACCATGCACCGGCACTGCATATCTCGGACGGGTCAGGGCATAAATAAGCTTAATCTCCTCCTGACAGGCATGCCCGGATACATGGGTATCCTGGAAAATAACCTTGGCTCCCTTCATGGAAAGCTCATTGATTACCTTAGATACTGACTTTTCATTGCCCGGAATCGGTGTTGAACTGAAAATAACCGTATCTCCAGGCTTAATAGAAATCTTACGGTGAATGGAAGCTGCAATACGGGAAAGAGCTGCCATTGCCTCTCCCTGGCTTCCTGTTGTAATCACTACCAGCTGCTCATCCGGATAATTCTTCATCTGCTCAATATCAATCAACAGATTATCCGGCATATTAATATAGCCAAGCTCCATCGCCGTGGTAATAATATTTACCATACTCCGGCCTTCAATAACAACCTTTCTTCCATACTTGGCCGCAGAATTGATAATCTGCTGCACCCGGTCTACATTAGAAGCAAAGGTTGCTACAATGATACGATTCTTAACATTATCTGCAAATATATTGTCAAAGGTCTTACCTACTGTCTTCTCAGACATGGTAAACCCAGGCTTCATAACGTTCGTGCTGTCACACATCAGGGCCAGCACGCCCTTCTTTCCCAATTCACCAAAACGGGCCAAATCTATGGTCTCACCACGAACCGGTGTATAATCTACCTTAAAATCTCCTGTATGGACGATAATGCCTGCCGGAGAATAAATTGCCAGTGCCGCAGCATCGGATATGCTGTGGTTGGTACGGATAAATTCAATGCGGAATTCACCTAAATTAATGGACTGTCCATATTTAATTACCTTTCGCTTGGTAGATTTTATCAGTCCATGCTCCTTAAATTTATTTTCAATAATACCCATTGTCAGCTTTGTCGCATAAATCGGTACATTTAATTCCTTCATAACGTAAGGCAGGGCACCAATATGATCCTCATGGCCATGGGTAATAACAAAGCCCTTTACCTTGGACGCATTTTCCTTCAGATAGGTAATATCCGGAATAACCAGGTCAATTCCCAGCATTTCATCCTCTGGGAAGGACAGACCACAGTCTACCACGATAATACTTTCGCCATATTCAAAGGCGGTAATATTCATACCAATCTGTTCCAGACCTCCAAGGGGAATAATTTTTATAGTTTCTTTTTTTGTTGTATCCTGCTTTTTCAAAAGCTTGCACCTCCATTGTTTTTATGTAATGAGTGCAGCCATTGACAGTTCTGAAAATATACGTTATTCTTCTTTTTTCTCCTCTGCCAGCTTTTTCTGGCAGTCCTTACAATAGCCAAACAGCTTTACCTCATGATCCACCACACTAAAGCCCATGGATTCTTCTATTTTTTTCTCCAGGGACTCCAGCATATCATCCTCAAAGGCAAATACCGTCTGGCAATTCAGGCACACTAAGTGATGATGGTGGTGAGTATTTTCCTCCATCGTTCCAATCTCGTAACGCACATAACCGTCATCCAGGCGGAAACGGTCAATTACATTTAATTCTGACAAAAGCTGTACCGTACGGTACACGGTCGCCAGCCCGATATCCGGATGCTCCTCCTTCACGCAGTCATATATCTCCTCTGCTGTCAGGTGGTTTCCCGGTCTGTCCTGTAATACCTCTAATATAGCAATTCTTTGTGTTGTTACTTTTAATCCGTTCTTCTTTAAAAGCTCTTTAAAGTATTCTTGATTCTCAGGCATCTAATCACCCTCGCAAGTATATTTTCAAAATGTACAATGGGTACACTTATACTATTCCATTTCAATATCTATATCTTCTAGCAGTTCCTCAAATACCTTGGATAAGGCATTCAGTTCATTTTCATCCTCTACCGCATCATATACGGTCTCCTCCGGGGTACTTCCCGGCAATTCCTTTAAAATCAAGGCATTCGCCTCATCATCCTCAGAATCTGCCACCAGCAGATAATTGGCTCCATTTAAGCGAGTCTCCTCTAATACATAAAAAGCAGCCTCTTCTCCGTCCTCTGTTGTAAAAACAATTTTTTCCTGTTCCATAACAGCTTCCTAACCTTCCTTTCTAAGGCAATCCAGATATCCCTGAAGAATCAGCACCGCTGCCACCATATCTACAGCTTCATACCGCTTCTTCCGGCTCAAATCCGCTTCCAGCATAGCATTATTTGCCGCCACTGTCGTCAGTCTTTCATCCCACATAACCACAGGCAGTCCCAGCCGTCTGTGAAGCATCTTTGCAAACTCCTTTGACTTTTCCGCCCGTATACCTTCCGTATTATTCATATTTTTCGGATAGCCTACCACAATCGTATCTACTTCATACTCTGCCGCCAGCTCTTCAATCCGTCGTAGGGTCGGCCGCAGCTTATTTTCCTCTTTTCTTCGGATTATCTCTATTCCCTGAGCTGTCAGCCTCAGGGCGTCACTAATCGCCACACCGACAGTCACAGAACCATAATCCAGTCCCATTATTCGCAAATCATAGCTCCTATCGTAAATTGTTCTTGATATAATCCTCTAGCAGTTCCTCCAGAATCTCGTCACGCTCTACCTTCATAATCAGGCTTCTGGCTCCGTTATGACTGGTAATATAGGTCGGATCACCACTCATAACATAACCTACAATCTGATTAATCGGATTGTAACCCTTTTCTGTCAGTGCTTTATATACAGAAGCAATAATATCCTTTGCCTCAACTTCCTGTTCCTTCTGCACTTTAAAATACTGGGTATTATTAATTTCCTGCATTTTTTCACTCCTTCACCTTATTATCTATATTAATACAAACTGTCTCAAATAGCAAGCAGCACTTCCTCACCATTTATCTCCAAAAGTCCTTCGGCCCGGCAGCTTAACAGCTGTCCGCTCCCCATTTTTTCTGTCTTCGGTACCAAAAGCTTTATATAGCGTTCATTATGTCCGGTAAAGTATGCTCTTCCTTCCCATATAAGCTCTTCCTCTAAAAGGATCTTCTGCTCCTCAGATAAAAAGCTTTCCCGGTAAGCCTTTGTCATTTCCTTTCCAAGCAGAATCAGCCGCTGGCTCCTCTCATGCTTTACCACTTCCACCACCTGGTCTTCCATTTGGTCAGCTTTTGTTCCTTTTCTTCGGGAATATGGGAAAATATGCACGTCAGAAAAACCAACCGTCTTTAAAAATTCTTCTGTCTCTAAAAACAGCTCCTCTGTCTCTCCTGGGAAACCACAGATAACATCTGTAGTAATCGCCGGACGGTCATAGTACTTTCTTAAAAGCCTTACGCCCTCCAGATATTCTTCTTTTGTATATTTCCGGTTCATCTGCTTTAAAATCGTATCACTGCCACTTTGCAAAGACAGGTGAAAATGTGGACATACCTTATCTATGCCGGATAGCTCTCTTACAAAATCCTCCGTGATAATTCGCGGCTCTAAGGAGCCCAGCCTCATCCGTTCCAGTCCCTTAAGCTCTGCTACAGCTTCAATCAGAGAAAGTAATGGTTCTCCCTTTAGCTTAATAAAATTCTGCTCTCCCAACAGGTCTACACCATAAGAGGATAGATGAATTCCTGTCAGTACTATCTCCCGATAACCTTTTTCTACCAGATGCTTTGCCTCCTTAAGCACCTCTTCCTTTGCCCGGCTTCGTATCTGCCCTCTGACATAAGGAATGATACAGTAAGAACAAAACTGGTTACAGCCATCCTGTACCTTTAAATAAGCTCTGGTTTTTTCGCCGGCATCCTCAATATTCATTTCCTCATAGCATTTCATTTCTGCCCGTTCCGAAATCAGCACTGGTTTTCCCTGATGCCCAAGATATTCCTCAATTACTTCAACAATATGGGACTTCTGATTGTTTCCTATCAGCAAGTCCACTGCCATATCTTTTTTTGCTTCCTCCGGTGAAGCCTGTACATAGCAGCCAACTGCTGCTATCACCGCCTCAGGGTTCTTTTTTCTGGCACGGTGCAGCATCTGCCGTGATTTCCTATCTGCCATATTCGTGACTGTACAGGTATTAATAATATAGATAGAAGCCTTCTCTGAAAAGCTTTTTATCTCATATCCTGCCTCTGAAAACAGCTTTTTCATTGCCTCTGTCTCATAAGAGTTCACTTTACAGCCAAGAGTCAGAAAGGCAACACTTCTTTCTTGTTCTATTTGCATATTCATTTTCTTTCCTTTTTATTTACTTTGTATATTGACTTTTAATTTTTGAAACGGTACTATAATAACTGTAAGAATAAGAGGCAAACCAAAAGGTTTCATAATAAGGAGGAGCTACTATATGAAGACTGTAAAAATTTCTCTCAACTCAATCGATAAGGTAAAGGCATTCGTAAACGATGTGACTAAGTTTGATACCGATTTTGATTTAGTATCCGGCAGATATGTAATCGATGCTAAATCTATTATGGGTATCTTCAGCCTGGATTTATCCAAGCCGATTGATTTAAGTATCCACAGCGAAAACGCAGATAAAATTCTTGAGGTTCTCGCTCCATACATCGTTCAGTAATCCATAAAATTGATTTTAACAGCTGTCGGCAGTCCGACAGCTGTTTTTCTTTTTTTCATTTGATAGAAAAGTTCGTCTTATTTATTCTACAATAATTGTCTCAACGCTATTCATAGCAGCCTCAAACAGCTCGTCAATTTTTTCCTCCAGCCGTTTCTCTGATTTTCTGATTACATTGATGTTTGGCTTTGTTACCGGATGCTTTGCTACGAAAATCGTACAGCAGTCCTCATATGGCAGAATAGATGTCTCATAGGTATTGATTTTTTCAGCGATATCTACAATATCCTGCTTATCAAAGCCAATAACCGGACGATATACCGGCATCGTGCAGACTTCATTGGTCGCAGCAAGGCTCTGCATCGTCTGGCTGGCTACCTGGCCAATGCTCTCTCCGGTAATCAGTCCCAGACAGCGGTTCTCCTCCGCCAATTTCTCTGCAATCCGCATCATATAACGACGCATAATAATCGTCAGCTCTTCATGAGGACACTGCTCATAGATATAAAGCTGAATATCTGTAAAATTAACAATATGAAGCTTAATCGGTCCTGCATACCGGGCTACCAGCTTTGCCAGATCCACAACCTTCTGCTTTGCCCGCTCACTGGTATATGGTGGTGCATGGAAGTATACAGCTTCAATCCGTACGCCACGTTTGGCAATCATGTAGCCTGCTACCGGGCTGTCAATACCACCAGACAGCAAGAGCATAGCCTTTCCGTTGGTTCCAACCGGCATACCGCCTGGTCCCGGAATCACCTGGGAATAGATATAGGACTTTCCACGAACCTCTACATGAATAAATATCTCTGGCTCATGGACATCAACCTTAAGCTGCGGGAAGCGTTCTAACAAATACGCTCCCATTTCCATACAAATCTCCGGTGAAGTCATAAAATAGTGCTTGTCCGCACGCTTCGCCTGTACCTTAAAGGTAAAGGCTCTGTCACCATAGACCTTTTCTACATAATCACCGGTAGCCCTTTTCAAGGTCTCCCAGTCATTAGAATCTACCAGTACGGTAGGACAGATAGCTGCTACACCAAAAACACGCTTCAGTGCCTCCACTGTCTCATCATAATCAAAGTCTGCCAATGCCTCTATATAGATTCTTCCCTGCTCCTTAACAACCTCAAATTCGCCTTCTACACCATTTAAGGCAAATTTAATCTGATCCCGCAGGGCATTTTCAAAAATATAGCGGTTTTTTCCCTTGATACCGATTTCGGCATATTTTACTAAAAATGCTCTAAACATAATTCTTTCCCTTTCTGTGTATTTTAATCCTCACAGTTTCTTTTAATGCCGTGTATATCGGCGAAGGATAGGCAACAGCTCTTCCAATGCCTCCAAGGCAAGGTCAAGCTCTTCCTTTGTCGTCAGCACCGATAAGCTAAAACGCAGAGTACTGTCCAAAAGCTCCTTTTTTACACCGATTCCCCTAAGCGTTCCGCTGATTGCCGGATGGCTAGAGGAACAGGCCGAGCCGGAGGACACATAGATAGCCTTGTCCGCCAGTGCATGTAACAGTACCTCGCTTCGTACTCCCTCAAAGCTTACGCTGATGATATGGGGTGCCGTCTGCTCTATGGAAAGCCCCTGGATGCCGTTTACCGTAGTCCCCGGAAGCTTTTCTATCTCCTCAATAAAATACTTTTTCAGCTCGTAAAGTCCCTTTATCTTTTCCTCATGGTTGTCATAAATTTCCTTTACCGCCTGGGAAAGTCCTGCAATTCCCGGTACATTTTCTGTACCGGAACGCATTCCCTTCTGCTGCTCGCCTCCGTAAATAATCGGCTTTATCTTTACCTTATCCCGGATATAGAGAAAACCAATTCCCTTTGGTCCATGAATCTTATGTCCGCTAACACTTAAAAGGTCGATATTCAGCCGCTTCGGATAAATCCGGTACTTTCCATAGGCCTGAATCGCGTCTACATGAAATACTATATCCGGCTTTTTTTCCTTAATTGCCTTTCCGATAGCTTCAATATCCATGACAGCACCAATTTCATTATTCACATACATAATAGATACCAGTATCGTATCCTCCCGTATAGTCTCCAAAAGCTCAGGAAGCCTTATATGTCCCTTTGCATCTACCGGAAGATAGGTCACCTCAAAGCCCATAGCCTCCAGAAAAATCAATGGATTATGAACCGATGCATGCTCGATTCCTGTCGTAATAATATGCTTTCCAGCTCTCTGATTCGCAAGTGCCCCACCAATCAGTGCCATATTATTGGACTCCGTACCGCCAGAAGTAAAAACAATCTCCTTAGGATCTGCCTTCAGACTCTTCGCAATCTGCTCTTTTGCCTCTTTTACATATTTTTCTGCTTCTACACCCTTGGTATGCAGGGAAGATGGATTCCCAAAATCCTCCTCTAATGTCTTAAGCATTACCTCCCGTACAGACGCAAAGGGCTGGGTCGTCGCCCCATTATCCAGATACGCAATCATCTGCGTTCTCCTTTCCTCGTCTTGCTTTTCCTATTTTTATCCTTTTTCTTACTTTATTTTCACTGCTCACTGGCTGCCTCAAGCTCCAGCATCAGTGCTGAAAGAACGCAAAGACCTGCTGTCTCTGTCCGCAGGATTCTCTTTCCCAGACTCACCGGCTGTACCCCGGCTGCCAGAGCTGCCTCAATTTCTTTTTCGTCAAAGCCACCCTCCGGCCCAATAAAAATACCAATCCTGCTGCCTGGCATAAGCTGACTGCAATCCCTTATCGTTTTCTGAAAGGCTTTCATTCCCTCTGCCCGCTCATAAGGAATCATACTTTTTTCCATCTGGCTGCCCAGCTTCAATGCCTCTTTATAGGTCATAACCGGCTTAATCCTTGGTATCCTTCCCCGGCCAGACTGCTTTGCTGCAGCTTCACTAATCGCCTGCCACCGCTCCAGCTTTTTCTTTTCCTTTTTTCCATCCTCGATTTTCGCAACACAAAAACGGGTCGCCACCGGAATCACTTCATCGACTCCCAGCTCCACCGCCTTTTGTATAATCAGCTCCATCTTGTCCTTCTTGGGAAGTCCCTGAAACAGCGTCATCCGCACTCCAAGCTCAGTCTGGGCTTCTTTACGCTCTGAAATAGCTGCTGTAATCCTTTCAGCTGAAACCCCGCTGATTACGCAGTCATAAAAGAGCCCTTCCCCGTCACAGACGGTAATTTTCTCGCCCTCTGCCATCCTAAGAGCATTTTTAATGTGATTTACATCCGTACCTGTAAGCCGTACCTGTGTATCACTGATGTTTTCCTTTTCTGTATAAAAGCAATGCATTTCTTTCCTCACGTTCTCTATCGCCAAAGCAATACTATATCATTTTTTCTAAAAAAAGTCAAACCGGCAGTATTACCTGCTTCTCATATCCGTTTGATAGTCCTTGGTTTCCCACCAATAGCAGCCCTTTCCTGTTGTCGCTTTCGTAGCCTTTGGCCTTTTTACCGCTTTTAGAGAAATACTGCGGCAATCATAAAAATCCAAATATTTCAGCTTTGTATTTTTGGAAAGGTCCATACTTTTTATATTATTGCAGCGATAAAAATACAAATATCTCAATTCCTTGCATTTTTCCAGCTTTACTTTTGATATATTACACATCAGAACATCTAATTCTTTTAGCTTTGTATAGGCATTTACATCCAAGGTACTGCCACTAAAGCCTCTGATAGATAAGCTTACTAATTTTTTCTTTTCCTTTGGCAGCCTTACTGTTTTTACCACCGATTTCCAGTTACCAATATTTAAATCCACTACACTAGCACAGGCAGAAACATCTATTTTAGACAGCTTTTGCTGTTTCATATCTGCTTCTACAAAAATCTTTTCTGCCTCCGGTGCAATCACCGTAATCTCCTTTGACAAAATCCCCCTAACCTGTACATTGCGTATTTTATTTTTTGATAAATCCAGCTTCGTTCCACTGTATTGTGCCAAATTGATGCTTTCCAGATTGGTGAGATATTCCACTCCCTTTAAGCTGGAAATTTTCGTATCCTTTGTCATCAACGTTCTTATGTCATTTATCTCTCCCTGGTCAAGCCAGCCGTCTTTATTCTGGTCATACAAATATTTCTTTTTCACCATGTCTCCGCTCGTCGGCTCTCCATTTTTCAGTTTTTCCATATCAGCATCTGAAAACGTATAGTACTCTCCATCCCCCTTTTTCAAGGTTGTATACATTCCCGGAAAATTTGTCTTACTAATTTTTACAAATACAAGCTCCTTTGTCTTACTCCACTCTCCGTATTCCACTTCACTGCTTTCTAAAGTAGCTACGCTACGCACACGAGTATACAATCTGCCTCCATCTGCTCCAAACTGTTTTTTCGCAACTTTTATCAGGCAATTGTTCCCTTCTGCAGTATACTTCTCGACCTCTTTAAAATCAGTTTTTGGAGATATTTCTACCTCATACCCTACCATCGCTCCCTCCGGATAATCAGAGCTATCCGGATTATCCAATATAGTAAAAGAGCCTGACGCAGTTGTATGCTTTTTCTCTACACCCCAATGAATTGTAGTTTCCTTTTCATCTCCAAAGACCTCAATAGAAAGATTTGGATATTTATTTTCTGCTGCTTCTGCCACATAAGCTCTAAATAGTATTGTACCCAGACAAATACCAAGCAGACCCCATCTCTTAATTTTCTCCAATGCCATTCCTTTTCTCTCCTTTATCTATTTTGCCACGAAGGAAACCCAGTCACCCATGGTATTAATTTCTACGATTTGAAAACCATTTTTTAAAAGAGCCGCTTCTACCTCTTCTTTTTTCATATCAATGATGCCTGAAGAAATAAATAGTCCATCTTTTTTCATATGCTGCCGGATTTCTCCGGAAAGCGGAATAATCACATCAGCTAAAATATTCGCCACTACAATATCATATTTTTCAAAGCCCACCTTTTCCTGAAGCTCCTTGTCTTCGATAATATTGCCGGAATATGCGGTAAACTGCTCCTTGGAAATATGATTAACCTCCATATTTTCATAGGTTGCCGTAAGTGCTGCCGGGTCAATATCTGTGCCGACTGCTGCCCTTGCTCCCAGCTTCAAGCCAATGATAGAAAGGATACCGCTTCCGCAGCCGACATCCAAAAGCTTCGTCTCTTTTGTAATATATTTGCGAAGTCCGGTAATACAAAGTCTTGTCGTCTCATGAGCTCCCGTACCAAAGGCAGTTCCCGGGTCTATTTCAATCACTAAATCATCCTCTTTTTTGTCCTCCAAGGTCTCCCAGGTCGGCTTAATCACAATATCTTCTGCTACCCTAAAAGGCTTAAAAAATGCTTTCCAGTTATTAATCCAATCCCCATCGTCTGTCTCTTCTGTAGTAATCGTGCCCTCACCTACATTTACAAAGAAAGAGATTTCCTCCAATCCCTCAGTTATCTCCCTTTTCAGCTCCTCAATATCCTTTTCCGGGGAAACATAGGAGGTTACGGTAGCCTCGCCCTCATCCTCCGGAAGCTCTGGAAGAATGTCAATATACATCGCTTCCTTGTCCTCCTGGGATAAGGGTACATTGTCCTCTATCTGGATGCCCTCCAGCCCCAGCTCATCAAACAGGCTGCTGATAAAATCAACTGCCTCCGTTGTTGTTTTTAAAGAAATCTTAATCCACTTCATTTTTTCCTCTTTCTGCACAATTCCCGTGCTTTAAAATTTCTGAACCTATTTTCATTATATTATTATACAAAAGAATGTCAATGGAAAGCCTGCAGCACACCATGGAAAAGTTTCTGTATGCTGTAGTAGCATTACCGATAATTATTGTTGCATTCTTTCTCGTTATCATGCTTCGATATGCCAAATCAAATCCTTTCTCAAATGAGGCGGCCTCTACCGAATCAAAAACAACTACCATACTTCCAGAAGAGATTCCGACACCTTTAGGCCCTGCCATAAAGTTCTCTATGACAGTCAATGGTACTTCCGGAGATTATCCAACCTCCTTTACCAGGCTATTAACCTATCTGCCTCTCGACAATTCCTTAATTCTTCTAGTCGGGACAGCAATGGATAACGAGAATGTTTGTAGATTTTTTGAATTTCAGGAGACAAAAAGAGTGTTGTTATTATAGCGAATAAGCTATACGAAGAAGGGCTGATAATTCTTAAAAATGCATAGCCTACAGAGGCAAAAAACACGGAGGTTTTTTGAGCGGACTTGAGACAGGAGGTCGAATGTCCGCGTACTCGTCACTTGTAGTAAATTATGTGCATTTTTCTAGAATTATCGCCCTTTGTAGTCTTAGCTTAAGAGCTATAATGCCAACACTCTTTTCGTCCCTTGAAAATTAAAATAAACCTACAAACCAAAATTCCCATCAATCAAACAAATCATTTAGCTTCTCTTTAAATCCCTTTTTCTTATGTCCACTGCCTGCCTTACCTTCAGTCTCACCAGAAGCTTTACTATCATTACCGCTATCTGCTCCATTAGAAGCTTTACTTCCAGAAGAAGCCGTATCACCATTCATAGCACGGTCAAAGGCCTCCAGACAAGCCTTCTGCTCGCTGTTGAGCTTTGTAGGCACCTGAACCACTAAGGTTACATAGTGGTCACCGCGGACGGACTTGTTACGCAAGGATGGAACACCCTTGCCACGCAGACGCACCTTGGTATCCGTCTGTGTACCAGGCTTGACAGTATAGATAACATCGCCATCTACCGTGCTGATACGGACATCACCGCCCAGGGCAGCCTGGACAAAGGTAATCGGTGCTGTAGAATAAATATCCATATCTGCACGCTGGAAAATAGGATGACGGCTTACCACTACCTCTACCAGTAAATCACCTCTTGGGCCTCCATTGACACCCGGTTCACCCTTTTCCCGGATGCGGACACTCTGTCCGTTATCAATACCGGCAGGAATCGATACCTTAATCTTCTTTTTACTGCTTACATATCCGCTGCCATAACAGCTGGAACATTTTTCTTTCACAATCTTACCCGTACCATGGCAATCCGGACAGCTCTGCACATTTCTTACCATGCCGAATAAGGACTGCTGGGTATATACCACCTGGCCCTTACCACCACATTTCGGACAAGTCTCCGGTGTTGTACCCGGCTTTGCACCAGTACCATGGCAGGTTGTACATTCATCCTTTAAGGTCAGTTCCAGCTCTTTTTCTGTACCGAAGCATGCCTCCTCAAAGGTAATTCTTACAGAAGTCCGGATATTAGCACCCTTCATTGGGCCATTATTGGCACGGCGGCTGCGTCCGCCACCACCAAAGAAGTCCCCAAAAAGGTCACCAAAAATATCACCCATATCCATACCTGAGAAGTCAAAACCGCCTGCTCCGCCGCCTGCTCCCTGGTCAAAGGCAGCATGACCAAACTGGTCATATTGTCTTCTCTTATCCGGGTCACTTAACACGGCATAGGCCTCGGAAGCTTCCTTAAATTTTACCTCAGCTTCCTTGTCCCCTGGGTTCATATCAGGATGGTACTTCTTTGCCAATACCCGGTATGCTTTTTTCAGTTCATCATCGGTGGCAGTTTTCGACACACCCAGAACCTCATAGTAGTCTCTCTTACTCTCAGCCATAATATCCTCCTAGTATAAACAGCTACCCCCGCTTCTGAAAGCGGGGGGTAACCCTTTCCTTTTCATTTCCTTCAATCATACGAGAACTGCAGGGATTATACCTCTCTGTAATCTCCGTCTACGACATCTCCATCATAGGTCTCATTCGTAGCCTGACCCATATCAGGACCTGCACCAGCCGCTCCCTGAGCACCCTGAGTCTGTTCATAAACCTTCTGGAAAAGAGCCTGTGCGGAGTTCATAAGCTTCTCCTTAGCAGCCTTGATATCCTCAACCTCTCCATCAGACATAACCTCTGGATTAGACTTCTCAATCAGCTCCTTTAAGTGTGCCAGGTCAGCCTCTACACCAGCTTTATCATTGGCATCCAGTTTGTCACCAACCTCCTGGAGAGCTTTCTCTGTCTGGAATACCATAGCATCTGCATCATTTCTGGTATCGATAGCTTCTTTTCTCTTCTTATCCTGTGCTTCAAATTCAGCAGCTTCCTTAACTGCCTTTTCAATATCTGCATCAGACATGTTAGAACCAGCAGTAATTGTAATATGCTGCTCCTTGCCTGTTCCTAAATCCTTAGCGGAAACATTTACGATACCATTCGCATCAATATCAAAGGTAACCTCAATCTGTGGAACACCTCTTCTTGCTGGAGGAATACCATCCAGACGGAACTGTCCAAGAGACTTGTTATCCTTTGCAAATTGTCTTTCACCCTGCACTACGTTGATATCAACAGCCGTCTGGTTATCAGCAGCAGTTGAGAAAATCTGACTCTTTCTGGTAGGAATGGTTGTATTACGCTCAATCAGTCTGGTTGCGATACCACCCATAGTCTCGATGGATAGGGACAGTGGAGTAACATCCAGAAGAAGAATATCGCCTGCACCGGCATCACCAGCCAGCTTACCTCCCTGAATAGAAGCACCCAAAGCTACACACTCATCTGGGTTTAAGTTCTTGGAAGGCTCTTTCCCTGTTAACTGACGAACCTTATCCTGTACTGCCGGGATACGGGTAGAACCACCTACTAACAGTACCTGACCCAGCTCAGAAGCTGTAATACCAGCATCTCTCAAGGCATTCTGTACAGGAGTAGCTGTTCTCTCTACCAGATCATGGGTCAATTCATCAAATTTAGCTCTGGTTAAGTTCATATCAAAATGCTTTGGTCCTTCTGCGGTTGCAGTAATGAATGGCAGATTGATATTTGTCGTAGTAGCAGAAGAGAGTTCTTTTTTAGCCTTCTCAGCAGCTTCTCTTAATCTCTGCATTGCCATCTTATCGGTAGACAGGTCAACGCCTTCAGCCTTCTTAAATTCCTCTACCATATATCTGGTAATCTTCTCGTCAAAATCATCACCACCCAGGCGGTTATCACCAGAGGTAGCTAATACTTCAATAACGCCGTCACCGATTTCAATAATAGAAACATCGAAGGTACCTCCACCTAAGTCGTATACCATGATTTTCTGCTCATGCTCATTATCAAGACCATATGCCAGGGCTGCTGCTGTAGGCTCGTTGATAATACGCTTTACATCAAGTCCTGCAATCTTGCCGGCATCCTTGGTAGCCTGTCTCTGAGCATCGTTAAAGTAAGCAGGTACTGTAATAACAGCCTCTGTTACCTTCTCACCAAGATATCCCTCTGCATCTGCTTTCAGCTTCTGAAGTACCATTGCAGAAATCTCCTGTGGAGTGTATTTCTTATCGTCGATAGTTACCCTAAAATCAGTACCCATATGTCTCTTAATAGAAGAGATGGTCTTGTCTGCATTGGTAACAGCCTGACGCTTTGCCGGTTCACCAACTAAACGCTCCCCTGTCTTTGTGAAAGCAACAACAGATGGTGTAGTTCTTGCACCCTCTGTATTAGCGATAACTACCGGCTGTCCACCTTCCATAACAGCTACACAAGAGTTTGTTGTTCCTAAGTCAATACCTATAATCTTTCCCATGATAAATTCCTCCTAATTTCAAATATAGCATATTTTCTTGTTTTCTTAGTTTACTACCTTTACCATACTATGACGCACTACGGTATCCCGGTACATGTAGCCCTTCTGAAGCTCTTCAGCTACAATGTTTTCTCCCATCGTTTCATCCTCATCATGCATCACTGCATTATGGAAATTCGGATCAAATTCTTTACCTACTGCATCTATCGGAGTAACACCCGCAGTTTCTAATACAGTTAAAAACTGCTTGTAAATCTGTTCCATTCCAAGGGTGAAAGGATTCTCCTTCAAATCCTCAGGAATTGCCGCCAAGCCACGTTCAAAGTTGTCAATGACTGGGAGTATCTTTTCTACAACATCTCTTGCTCCCACCTCAAACATCTGGGTCTTTTCCTTTTCTGAACGCTTGCGGTAATTATCAAACTCTGCCATGCTCCGCATCAGCCGATCCTTTAATTCCTCAATCTGTTCATCCTTTTTATCTGCTTCCTTTTTATTCTCCTTCTTATCCTTTTTCTTAAAAAGCTTCTTTTCCTCTGCTTTTTTCGATGTCTCCTTATCCTCCGGAGCCTTTGATTCCTCAGAAGCCTTGGAATCTTCTGAAGCCTCCACTGTCTCTTCTTTTATTTTTTCCTCAACAGCCGCTTCTTTATTCTTGTTTTCCTCCACGTCTGAAACCACCTTTCTTATGTTTTCCTTTTAAATATCCCATCTAGCTCAACCATCAGGGACTGAAGGGTGCTAACCACCTTTTCATAGTCCATTCGCTTTGGTCCGACAATACCTATCTTTCCATAGACCCCTTCCTCAATCTCGTAAGTGGCAGTAACTAAAGAGCAGTCCTTCATGGAATCTACCGGCGTTTCCGCACCGATATATACCTGTATTCCCCGTTCATTCTCGTCATCTGCCGTATCATTAATCAACCGAGTCAGCTGCTTCTTTTCCTCAAAGGTATAAAGAAGCTCACTAGCTTTTTCCCGGTCACTTAATTCCGGATATTTTAAAATGTTCGTAGCACCGCTGGTATAAATCTCTAAATCATCCTCCTCGGCAACCGCCTCACCGATAGCATTTAATATATCACCAATCAGTCCTGCGTATTCACCTGCCTGCTCCTTCATTTTCTGAATCACAGCCATATTAATCTCAGTTAAATCCAATCCATTCAGGAAGGTATTCATCAGGATGTTAAGCTTTAATACCGTTTCCTTATCCAAGAGCTCATTTACTGTAATAATCTTATTTTTTACAATATTACCCTCAATAACAATAACGGCTAAAAGCTGTGCCTCATCTACTTCCGAAAGCTGTATAAATTTTACTTTCTTATGCTTATAGTGAGGCTTGGTAACCATTGTTGCATAATTTGTATTCACTGCCAGAAGCTTCGCCACATGCTGTAAAAGAATCTCAATCCGGTCAGCCTTAGCCTCCAGCTGCTCCTTCATGTCATCTATCTCCTGTACTCTCTCCTCAAGCATCGTATCAACATAAAGCCGATAGCCCTTATCGGAAGGAATACGTCCTGCCGAGGTATGCGGCTGTACAATGTAGCCCATCTCCTCCAGATCCGACATTTCATTTCGAATCGTCGCAGAGCTCAAATTCAGGTCAGTGTACTTGGAAATGGTTCTGGAGCCTACCGGCTCTCCGGTCTCCAGATAGTTACGGATAATAGCCTGTAATATCTTCAGCTTTCTATCATCCAGCTGCACCTTTACCACTTCCTTTCTTTTTTGTTAGCACTCATTCTTGTAGAGTGCTAACATCTTTAAACATAAAATACCACTTGACTATCTGTTTGTCAAGAGAATTTTTAAAAAATTTTAAGGCGTATCGCATTTCCTGCCATACGCCTCTTTTTTAAAACTTTATCTTCATATATTCTCTATGTTTTTCGTTTTCCTGGACTTCCTCCCTGTTAGCTGTTCCGCCATCTCCAGTAGCCAGGATTGTTACATTTCTAAGACTGCTGTCCTCAAATAAATCATAGGTCGTACCATCGAACAGCCTTACCATCGGCCGAAGAGTCCGGAACCTACTGTTTTCAATCACGATACCTTCTTTTCCATCTGACAGACGAAGAGAAACTCCCTTAGGATAGATAGGTACATAGCTCATAAAAGCTTCTACCATCTGCTTCTCAAAAAGCCTTCCGCAGCTTCCCATCAAATATTCCATCGCCTCTGGTATACTGTATGGCTTTTTATAAGGCCGTCTTGTTGTTAATGCATCATAAACATCGGCTACATGGATAATTTTGGCATAACGGTGAATATCTTCACCCTGAAGTCCTAACGGGTAGCCACTTCCGTCCTCATTTTCATGATGCTCCAAAACTGCCGCCTTAGTTGTTGCAGCGACATTCCATTTTTCCTTAATCAAATCATAGGACAGCCTAGAATGAAGCTTTACCAACTCATATTCCTCTGCAGTCAAAAAACCTGGTTTATTGATGATTTCCGGATCAATACTCAGCTTCCCCAGATCATGAAGCATCGCTCCGGCACACAAGTCCACCAGCTCTGCTTCCTTTAAATCCAGTCCCATACCTATAACTGTAGAAAGAACAGCTACATTTACCGAATGCTTATAGGTATAATCATCAAAATTCCGTAAATCTATCATATCCAGAGATAGGGTGGCTGCCTCCTGAAGCTGTGCCACAATGGCTTTCGCAATGTCTATCGTAGCATCAATATCCACTTCCTTTAAGCATTTTACTGCCCTGCTCCTAAGCTCCACGGAAATGGTCTCTTCTATATGAATATCCTTGGAAAGCTCATCTTCAATATAGAAACCTCCATAGCCCCGTTCTGTCAGTTTTTCTATATAATCTGTGGTCAACATGATTCCACGTTCAACAAGCACGCGGTCATCGTTATCATAAAGAGCTTTAGCAAGAGTCATACCTGCCTCTGCTTTATCAATTGTAATATATCTCATAATCCTCCAAATAAATCAAAATGTCTTCTCCAGCTGTTTTGATTATAGTCTGACTTCCTGCTAAAGTCAATTCAATCCCCTAAAAAACATCCTATTTCCATCGCATTGTTATTACATATTCGTTTCTTTTAAACTGCTTCTCCGAAATATTTTCCACTTTGATAAGCTCAGGGTTAAACCAGAATTCTTCTGCTCCGACCGCCAGATAAGCCAGAGCTATTCCTGTATCCAGAAAATGAAGCCTTTGTATGCCTGGTACCGGCAGCCTGTTTTTCTTACAGAACAGGTGAATTCTTCCATTATATAATACAAAACGCCACGGCTGGTTATTCATGGAAGAAGGGGCCAGCCTTGCTGCTTCTACAATACACCGCTCCTCTTCGCTTACTTCTTCCTTAATTGTGCATATTTCTGAAAGGGGAAGACGCTTTGTTCTTTTGGAGCTTCTATAATACTGACGTTCCGGCCTGCCAAAGCCAATCGCCATAATAGGCACCAGTCCATTTTCACCATCACACAAAAGCCTTGCTCCATTAAAAAAGCAGGTGCCAAGCCCACGGCTCACCATATAGAGGTCAATCTGTCCTAAAAGATAACCTGCATTCAGCATGCTTTCCTCTACCACATCAGAAAAAAGCACCAGATAATAAGGTGCCTTTATATGTAAGGTCCCCATCAGATGCTTTTTTACATTCTGCCAGGTCAGCACCCGGAAACCTGTCCGTACACCGTCAGACAGATTTTCCAGATGACTGGCATAATTCAATATATTATTTATAATCTTTGTATCTAATGCTTCCATCCGGTAATGACGAATGGACTGCCGCTCAAAAATCCCTTCATACAGGTTCATTTATTACCCACCTACCCTACTGTTTAGTGTATCACAAATATCCCGATTTTACTTCACAATTTTTAAAAATTTTTACAGCAGTTTTTGGTAAGAATGTCTATCCTGCCCTAGCGGTAATATTCTACACCGGCTTCAAAAATATGCTGGTTCTGGTCTCCCACGATATTTAAGGCAACACCCTTTCCCCTTCTTTCGGAATGTGCCATCTTACCAAGCACACGTCCATCCGGGCTTAGGATACCTTCAATGGCACAATAGGAACCGTTTGGATTGAAATCCTCATCCATTGTAGGATTGCCCTCTACATCTACATACTGGGTCGCTACCTGACCGTTCGCAAACAGCTTTGCAAGCCACTCAGCATTTGCAACAAAGCGTCCCTCACCATGGGAAGCCGGAATGCTGTAAACACCGCCAAGCTCTGCCTTTGCAAGCCAAGGAGATTTATTGGTAACAACCTTTGTATATACAGACTTGGAAATGTGGCGTCCGATGCTGTTTCTGGTCAGAGTTGGTGTATCCTCTGTCACATCGCAAATTTCACCATAAGGCACCAGTCCCAGCTTAATCAGAGCCTGAAAACCATTACAAATTCCAAGAACAAGACCATCCCTTTCCTTTAATAAGGTATTTACCGCTTCCTTTATCTTTTCATTACGGAATACAGAAGCAATAAATTTTGCAGAACCATCTGGTTCATCACCGGCACTGAAGCCGCCTGGGAACATAATCAGCTGAGCTTCCCTAATTGCCTTTGTATAAGCATCTACAGATTCGATGATATCCTGGCTGTTCTGATTGCGGAATACTATTGTCTCTACCTCGGCTCCTGCTGCCATAAAGGCCTTCATCGTATCATATTCGCAGTTCGTCCCCGGGAATACAGGAATAAATACCTTTGGCTTTGCAATTTTATTCTTTGCAGTATATACAGTCTTTGCGTCAAAAAGCCTGGTTTCTACTGGCTTCATCTCTACACCGGAGCGAGTAGGGAATACCTTTTCCAGAGTACTCGTCCAGGAGACTAAAGCCTCCTTCATAGAAACCTTTTCCTCACCATAAGTAAAGCATCCCTTATCTGTAACCTTACCTACTACCTTGTAAGGCACTCCTAAGCCTGCCAGCTCATTTTCTGGAACCTCAGCCACAATCGCACCATACAGCGGCATGAAGTAATCTGACAGGGTTTCTTCTATATTAAAATCAATACCTAATTTATTTCCAAAGGCCATCTTAGCTGCTGCCTCTGCTACACCACCAAAGCCTACTGCATAAGCAGATAAGAGCTTCTTTTCGTGAATCAGGGCTGTTATCTTTTCATATAAATCCATCATATATGGATAATTCGGCAAATCATAGGAATCTGCCTTTGCCTCAAATAGCACCAACACATTTCCCGCCTGCTTTAATTCCGGTGTTACTACATCAGAAAGCCGTGCCACGTTTACTGCAAAGGAGCAGAGTGTTGGTGGAACATCAATATCATTGAAGGTTCCGGACATACTATCCTTACCACCGATAGAAGGCAGGCCCAGCTTCATCTGAGCATCATAAGCACCCAGCAGAGCTGCCATAGGCTCTCCCCAACGCTTCGGATCGTTTCCAAGACGCCGGAAATACTCCTGGAAGGTAAAACGAATCTTTTTATAATCTCCACCAGAAGCCACAATTTTTGCCACAGAGGAAAGTATCGCATATTCAGCTCCGTGGTATGGACTCCAGCTGGATAAATACGGGTCAAAGCCGTAGCTCATCATAGTTACAGTGTCACAGCTTCCCGAAAGCACCGGCAGCTTTCCAATCATGGTCTGAGTCGGTGTCAGCTGATAGGCTCCACCGTAAGGCATTGTTACCGTACCGGCTCCGATAGAGCTGTCAAACATCTCTACCAGTCCCTTCTGGGAGCATACATTTAAGTCTTTTAGGTTATCCAAAAAGGCATTTCTAAAATGAGCTGCTTTTCTTTCTTTTGTCAAATAATTTTCTTCCCGGGATGGCATCGTTACACACACATCGGTCTCCTGATGGGCACCATTGGTATCTAAGAAGGCTCTGGAAATATTTACAATTTCCTTGCCCTTCCACAGCATTACCAAGCGAGGCTCCACGGTAACCTCTGCAACAACAACAGCCTCCAGATTTTCCTCTGCTGCAAAGGCAAGCATTTTATTCACATCTTTTTTATCTACAACAACAGCCATTCTTTCCTGAGACTCAGAAATCGCAAGCTCTGTTCCATCCAGTCCGGCGTACTTCTTCGGCACCCTGTCCAGATAAATGTGAAGGCCATCTGCCAGCTCACCAATGGCAACAGACACTCCACCGGCACCAAAGTCATTACATTTCTTAATAATAGAGCTTACCTCACCTCTGCGGAACAGTCTCTGAAGCTTTCTCTCTGTAGGTGCGTTTCCTTTCTGAACCTCAGCACCGCAGGTATGGATAGACTCTGTTGTATGGGATTTAGAGGAGCCTGTAGCACCACCGCAGCCATCACGTCCGGTTCTTCCGCCCAGCAGAATAATCCTGTCACCCGGGTCTGAATTTTCACGGATTACATTTTTTCTAGGAGCGGCACCCATAACAGCACCGATTTCCATTCTCTTTGCTACATAATTCGGATGATAAATTTCATTTACCAGCCCGGTAGCCAGGCCAATCTGATTACCATAAGAGCTGTAGCCATCCGCAGCACCCTTTACAATCTTCTTCTGTGGGAGCTTGCCCTCTAAGGTAGCCTCTGCTCCCTTTGTCGGGTCAGCTGCACCGGTAACACGCATTGCCTGGTATACATAGCCACGGCCAGACAGGGGATCACGAATCGCACCGCCAAGGCAGGTAGCAGCACCACCAAAAGGCTCTATTTCCGTCGGATGGTTATGGGTCTCATTTTTAAAGAATACCAGCCACTCCTCTGTCTCTACCGTACCGTCTTCTCTTATCATTTCTACCGGTGCCACAATAGAGCAGGCATTAATTTCGTCAGAAGCCTCCATGTCCTCAAGCTTGCCTTCTGCTTTAAGCTTCCGCATCGCCATCAGAGCAATATCCATCAGGGATACATATTTATCCGGACGGTTCTTAAAAAGCTCGCCTCTGGCCTCTAAATAGGCCTTGTAGGTCTCTACCATCGGCTCATGGCAGTAGCCGTCCTCAAAGGTTATATTCTTTAATTCTGTTAAAAAGGTAGTATGACGGCAATGGTCAGACCAATAGGTATCCAGCACACGAATTTCGGTCATAGATGGGTCTCTCTTTTCCTCACCGGCAAAATATTTCTGAATATGCAGAAAATCCTGAAGGGTCATCGCCAGATTTAAAGAATCATACAGGCTCTTTAACTCTTCCTCTGGCATAGACTGGAAACCATCAAAAATTGCTACATCAGAAGGCTCCTCGAATTCTGTCTCCAGAGTCTCTGGCTTTATCTCATCTGTCACACGGGAATCCACTGGATTTACCAGATACTTTTTCACCTTTTCAAGCTCTGCATCACTGATGCCGCCGCACAGTACATAGGTCATGGCAGAGCGGATAATCGAATCCTCTGTCTCCTTTAAAAGCTTGACACACTGTTCTGCAGAATCGGCTCTCTGGTCAAACTGTCCCGGCAGATATTCTACTGAAAATACCTTATCATCTGGATTTGTTGCAAAGCTCTCTTCATATAAATTATCCACCGGAGGCTCAGAAAATACAATCCTCTTTGCACGCTCATAGGTCCCATCACTTACATTTTCGATATCATAACGAACCAATACCCGGACAGCACTTAAGGTTTCTATTCCCAGATAGCTTTTAAACTCCTCCAAAAGCTCCTTTGCCCGTACAGCGTAAGGTGCCTTTTTTTCTACATAAATTCTTCTAACCTTGCTCATACTTACCTCATTTCTGCGGCATCTGCCTGCAATTTCCTTTCCTCTTGTATAAGCCTATCATACCATATATTTTTTTATAAATAAAATTAATGAATTTAACAAATCATATTAGGGAGGATAATAAATAACAAAAAAGCCCTGTTTCCAGAGCTTTTTTATCATTATAAGCATTCTCTGCTTTTTTACATTGTCAGATTTCCAAGCTCTACCTTATCCCACTCCTTAGAGTTAATCTTTACCTCATAGGTTTCATAGATAGAAAGGTATTCCTCATCAAATCTCTGGTTCTCTACTTCTTCGATGGCATCGGCTACCTCTTCTTCATAACGGTCAGTAGAATTATTATCTATCATCTTAACGATGTAATAACCGTCTTCGCCTTCTACCACATCAGAAATCTCACCATTTCCCATAGTCATAGCTTTTTTCATAACAGCTGCATCATAGCTTTCATCTTCTTTAATAAAATTAATCGCCCTATAGGATACAACCTGTTCCTCATCCTCGCTGTCCAAGGCCTTACTCCAGTCCTCTGTATTCTTTGCAGCCTCTGCTTCCTTTATTAAAGCAGCTTTTAACTCTTCCTTCTGTGCACTTGTCAGTTCATTACCTTCTTCATCGGCCTTTGTAGATACATAGAAGCACTGGGTCTTATATTCTCTATATTGTTCCTTATCGATGCCAGCACGAATTTCTTCATCATTGATATCAAAGCTATCAATTATATCCTGTTTATAACGAAGGGCAACGGCCTCCTTTGTCAGAATTTCTGTCAGCTCATCTTCTGTAAAACCTGTTTTCTTTTTCTGTGCATCAGACATATTCTCCAGGGTTTCCTTTGCGGAGGTTTTAGCCGCCTCCCTTTCCTCCTCTGTAGCTTCGTAGCCATTCTTTACTGCTTCTGCATACAAAAGCTGCTGCTCAATTTCATTATTAACAATTTCTTCTCTTACGCTTTGCTGGGTGGTTACACCATTATTCTCCATATCCCAATAGCTCTGGGTATAGCCCATCTGCTGGTAAAGAGATGCAATAGAATTATGCATCTGTTCACTTTGCATAATCCGATAGGTCATATCCTCTAAATAAGTTTTTTCACCGTTTACCGTAAGGATCAGCTTAGGGTGCAGATTCTCCCAGGCAATATATCCACTCATAAGCACAAGTAAGGCACCAAAAATGGCTACCAGAAAAACTCCCTTCTTGCTTCCCGCGTCCTGCTTCTTCGGCTGCTTTTTTGCCTTTGTATTTCCTTTTACTACCTTTTTTGTTGAATTCATAATCTCCTCTTTTCTACTCTTTTGTCAATTCTCCAATCACAAGAGAATCCCATCCCGAGTCATATTTTTTAATTTTAAATTCCTTTTTGATTTTCTCATAAGCCGCTTTAAAGGCCTCATTTCTTGCATTTAAAATTGCCTCTTCACAGGCAGCCTCATAGCTTTCTTTGGAGCTATCATCTATCATCCGTATAATGTAATAGCCGTCCTCTTCTGCTACTATCTGTTTACAGACCTCACCGTTGGAAAGCTGTAGTGCCTCTTTTTCAAAGCTCTCTCCCAGAGAATAATCCCCTTCCCTAAAGCCAATCCTTCCTGCCTCCAGCACATCAGGCTGCTCCTCTGCCATTTTGGTAAAATCCTCTCCGGCAAAAGCCCGCTCCAGGTATGGCTCTAAAGCTTCTTTCCTCGAAGCATACAGATATTCTACATCATACTGGACATATTCCTCTTCTAAAATCATAGAGACCGCTTTTTCTTCATTGACCTCCAGACTCTCCATCAGGGCATCATAATACTTATTTCCCAGAGTTATTTTTTTCTTCAGAGAAATAAACTCCTTCCTTTCAAGACCGATTACCTCTCTTTGCTTTTCTCCAAGTCCGGCATATTCCTCTGTAGCCTCTTTTTCACAGGCAGCCGCTTCCTCTTCACTTAGACTGTAGCCTGCCTCCTCTGCCTTCCTCGCAAAAACACTATACATAACCGCATTTTCATAGGCATCCTCCTTCGCCACCTCGCGAAAGGTCTTGCCATCCTTGTACTCCGTGTCCCAATAGCTTTCAGAAAAGAAATTCTGATACATCTCCTCATAGATCTGGCCATCCTTCTCCGCCTGATACACATAATACATAAGCTCCGGCAGATACAGCTTTTCCTTTCCCACCTTGACTACGGGACTTGTCCCACAGCCGGTAAAAAGAAAAATAACAGCCAGAAGAGTCGCTGCTCCCAGATGTTTTTTCCACGCCTTCATTTTTTCCTCATTTCTTTTCACATTTTTCCCATACAAGGGTACTACTTTATTCTATCTTAAATTCCTCATAAGTCAAGAAATTACACTAAAATTTCACAGTTATTTCATGTTTTTTCTTGTTTTTCTTATTTTTTTATGCTACAGTTATTTTAATAAGTACAGCTTATAATTAATTGCAAAAATTTTTTATTGGAGATGAAGTATCCATGGATATTAATTTTGAATTATATAAGGTCTTCTACTATGTGGCCAAAACATTGAGCTTCTCCGACGCTTCTAAAGAGCTGTTTATCTCCCAGTCTGCTGTCAGCCAATCTATCAAAACACTGGAGAAACGGCTAAACCAGACTCTTTTCATTCGAAGTACAAAAAAGGTCCGCCTTACAAAAGAGGGCGAACTGCTTTTTAAGCATATTGAACCTGCTGTTAATCTGATTATTCGCGGTGAATCACAAATTTTAGACGCTGGCTCCTTAAAGGGCGGACAGCTTAGAATTGGTGCAAGCGATACGATCTGCCGTTATTTTTTAGTTCCTTATCTGAAAGAGTTTCATAAAAAATATCCAGCTGTCCACATCAAGGTGACGAACGGCACCTCTTTGCAATGCGTCGATTTACTGGAAAATAATCAGGTGGATTTAATCATCACCAATTTTCCAAATGTCCGACTGAATAATATCAGTGATGTCGTTCCGATTACGGAATTTTCTGATATTTTTATTGCCAGCCAGGAGGCCTTTTCAGAGCTTTTAAACCGTATAATTACTCTGGAGGAGCTACAGACCTATCCACTTCTTATGCTGGAGCAGCACTCTACTACCAGCCAGTTTCTGCACCGGCTGTTTTTAAAAAACCACCTAGATCTGGCTCCTGCTGTAGAGCTAAGCAGCAATGACCTGTTGATTGATTTAGCTAAAATTGGTCTCGGCATTGCCTTTGTTCCCGATTTTTGCATTCAGGAGCAAAAAAAAGGACTTTTTACACTACAGCTTTCCGAAGGACTTCCAAGCCGCAAACTGGTAGCTGCCTACAATGGCCAGTTCTCTTTGTTCGGAGCTGCCGAAGAATTTTTAAATATGCTTTTAGGAGATACAAAAAATCATGCAATCAACTAAGAAAAACCAGTTTTTCCATGGAGTAAAGCAGGGCTTTCCCATTGCCATCGGAGCCATTCTCACGGTTTTCCTGACCGGATTGATATTTTAGATATACTAAAATAAGGCAACCAGCTTTAACTGATTGCCTTATTTTCATGCGGGAAAAGGGACTTGAACCCTCACGTACGTACATACACATGAACCTGAATCATGCCTGTCTGCCAATTCCAGCATTCCCGCATATCTCATTCGGACTATGATAGTTTAACATCTTTATTATTAAATGTCAACTCTTTTTTTATTTTTCTTTCATTTTTTTGAATTCCTTTCTTATCTGCGACAGAAAGGGTAATCCATCCGATTTTTCAGGCACTGAAGCTCATACACCGGTTGTTCAAAATCAAACTCTCCTGTAAATAACTCTGTTTCAACTACAATTCCCGTATAGTTCTCCCAGCCTATTTCTAGAAAGGCTTCCTTTGACTGTTCAATACTTCCCCGGCTGGTTTGCCGGCAAAGATAAGTGCTTTCCGGAACCCGGAAAAAGTTTTCACACTCTGTAGGACATCCTCCCTGCACATCCACAAAAAGATACGCTTTCTTCTCTCCTCCCCGATACAGATGGAAAATTCCTAACTCATATCCAATGGAAAATCCCTGTTTTTCAGCCTCCAGCATTAGTTTTGTAAGCTGACGTGCATAGTCTTCCCTTCCCTTTGGCTCCTTACAGCCATCAATAAACCATTCCCGCTCTGGCAGTACACATTCCATCGTTTCGCTTTTTCCCAGATAGGCAGCCGTCCGGGAAATTTCTTTTTGAGCCTCATCAATAAAAGCCAGTCCTTCTTCAATTCTCCGCTGCTTTTCCTCTGCAATCTGCCTTCCATAATTAAAAAGCTCTGCATAACGAATCCGACGTCCATCCTCATCTATAAAATTTGTAAAGTTCTTCAACGGAATATCAAGCTCTACACACATTTTTATCGCATCAATCACGCTCAGCTGTGGAAAGGTATAGTAGCGGTATCCCGTGTCCGGGTCTGTGTAGGCCGGCCGTAAAATTCCCAGTCTGTCATAATAACGAAGAGATTTGATATGCACTCCAGACAATCTGGATACAGTTCCAATCGAAAGTAATTCTGCGTTTTTCAAGTTCTTCTCCTTTCTGCTTGACTCTCCCATAATGGTATACTCTATTATAATATATACGACTGTTTCGGTTCTGTCAATTATATGCATATAAAAGGAGGTTTTACTTTATGAAGTATTCATTGGAACGACCGATAACAGCTGCTTCTTTGCTGAGATTTTCTCTCCCAACCATCATATCCATGATTTTTATGGGAATTTACACGACGATTGATGGTGTTTTCGTTTCCCAGCTGATTGGAACGGACGCCCTTTCCTCGGTCAATATTATCATGCCCGTTGCCAATGCCGCCATTGCAGTAGGCACTATGTTTGGAACTGGCGGCAATGCCATCGTGGCAAAACGTCTTGGTGAAGGCAGGGAACAGACTGCCCGGGAAAACTTTTCCCTGATTCTTATTACAGCAGCTATCGTAGGTTTAATTTTTACCGTTGCCGGGCTTATTTTTATCAATCCGCTGGTATTCTTTTTAGGCTCTGACCAGAGTCTTTACACCTACTGCTATGACTATGCCCTCTATACCCTGCTTTTTGTTCCAGCCTGTGTATTTGCCATGATTTTTCAGGTATTCTTTATCACCGCAGGACATGCGGGTCTGGGACTAAGCTTTTCCATTGCCGGTGGGTTGTCTAATATAGTACTGGATTATGTTCTGATTCATATGTACAGCTGGGGTATTAAAGGAGCTGCCGTCGCAACAGGTATCAGCTATACGATTCCATCTCTTGCTGGTTTTGCCTATTTTGCTTTCTGTAAAAAGAACCAGATTCATATCTGCCGCCCAAAGTTTCATTGGAATGTAATACAAAAGGCTTGCCTAAACGGTGCTTCGGAAATGGTAACAAATCTTTCTATGAGTGTAGTTACCCTTCTTTTTAACCTGATTATGATGGAATTTGCCGGTTCTGACGGGGTTGCCTCTGTTACAATTATTTTGTATTCCCAGTATCTGATGTCCTGTGTCTACCTGGGTTATGCCGTTGGAATTGCTCCTATCATCAGCTATAATTATGGTCGCAGAGATACTAATCGGCTAAAAAAGTTGTTTCGTTTAAGCCTTATTATCATTACGATAGCCTCCATTATGACCTTTACAACCAGCCTTATTTTTGCGAGTCCATTGGTCGCAATTTTTTCCTCCCATGAAAGCAGGGTTTACGAAATAGCAGTTTACGGCTTCCGGCTCTTTTCCACCAGCTTTCTCTTTATGGGCTTTAACATCTATGGCTCTGCTATGTTTACAGCATTGTCCGATGGAATTACCTCCGCTGTTTTATCCCTGCTTCGAACACTGGTCTTTGTAATCCTGGCGGTTATTCTGCTCCCAAAATTCATTGGTATGGATGGCGTATGGTTTTCTATTCCAATGGCTGAACTTCTCGGTCTTTTCGTCACCTTCTTTCTCTTCTGGAAAAAGAAAGCCGTTTATCACTATGCATAAAAAGAAGAGAAAGTGTTTTATAAAAAAGCACTTTCCCTTCTTTTTTAATTACTGTTCAAAAACCGTTCAAACTCACGAATCGGCATTGGTTTTGCATAAAAATATCCCTGTACCATATCGCAGTCCATTTCTTTTAAAAATTCTGTCTGTTTTTTTGTTTCAATTCCCTCAGAAAGAACCTTCATATTTAACTGCTTTGCCATATTGATGATACTGGACACCACAATTTTTTCCTCATTCAGCAACTCATCATGAACAAAGAACTCCTTGTCCAGCTTAATGACATCCGTGGCCATATCCTTTAACAAGCTGAGAGAAGAATAGCCCGCACCAAAATCATCAATAGAAACGCTGAAACCCATTTTTCTAAGCTCCTGCATTGTTGCAAGAGCTACCTTTGTATTATCTAAGAACATACTCTCCGTAAGCTCTAGCTCCACAAGCTCCGGCGGTACCTGATAAAAATCTACCAGCTTCTTCAGCTTAAAAATAAACTGTCCATCATTTAAATGTACTCTTGAGACATTCATCGATATTGGCACTATTTTCATGTTATTATTCAGCCATCTGCGAATAGTCTGACACACCTCTTCATACACATAAAAGTCCAAATCCAGAATAAAACCATTTTTCTCAAATAACGGAATAAATTCACTCGGAGCTACCATACTTCCATCAAAACGTCTCCAACGAACCAAAGCCTCTGCTCCAGCTGGTTTTTCTCCATCCAGATCAATCTTTGGCTGCAGATAAACAATAAATTCCTTATTTTTTAAGGCCTCCTCCATATTATTGAGGATTTCTATTTCTCTACGGATACTTTCCTCCATATCCTCATCATAGAATCTGCAAGCACTGGATATACCGCCTTTTGCTGCCTTTCTGGCTACATTGGCATTGTCAATAGCTGTGCTGATATCCTGGTTTCCTTCCTCAATCAGATAAGTGCCGGAAACTACCGTGAGATTTACGGAAATATTCTTTTCTTTCTGTAACTCATGAAATTCCTGACCAATTTTATTCAGCCATCTTCTGAATTCCTCTATATCTGTAACGGGACAAAGACCTACAAATTTATCTGCTGAATCTCTGGCTAAAAGGCAGTCTTCCTGATTCAAATATCCTTTTAAAAATACAGCTAAATCATATAAAACCCTGTCTCCTGCCTGATACCCATAGGTTTCATTAATAAACTTAAAATTAGAAATATCCCAATAAACAACAGCATATCTCTGTGGCCTTTCTGCCACCATCTGTGCCATATCCTTCTTAAACTTATATAGTGTCGAGAGTCCCGTCATAGTATCATAATTTTTCATATGCTCTAGTCGCTCTGAAATTTTTTCCGACACCCGAAGCTTCAGAAGATAAAAAGAGACAATTTTGGAAATTTCAATCAATTTTTCTTTTTCATCATTGCTCCACAATCTATGTTCGGAAGCATCCTTCAAACCAACACAGCCACGGAATTTCCCTTCCTCATAAAAAGCTGCCATTAGCACAGAGCCCCCTGCGTCCTCCTTCATGTACAGCCCCTGGCTGTCAAAGCAGTCACCTCGAAGCAATACTGTCTCCTCAATTTCTATATCAAAAACATCGCTTTTTTTAGCATGCCACTCATAGGTCACATTTAAACGGGTTCTTCCCTTTTCTGTTTCAATAATACCGACACTGTCAACATGATATTCTCTTCCTATCTTTTCCATCAATAGCTTAACTGCACTACTAACATCCTTCGTTTTCGCCATGATATCAAAGGCAAAATGAATAATTTTCTGTCCTTCCCCTCTAAATAAGCTCTGACTGTCATGCATCCGGTATTGATTATAATATCCGCTTTCCTTTTCCGGCAGGCAATGGAGCAATGTCTGGTCATACATTTGTATCCTATTTTTCCCATTTTCTTTTGCCTGAAACAATGCCTTATCCGCATTTTCAAAAAGCTCCTGATAAGTTTTCCCATAAATTGGATATCGTACAATTCCCATGCAGCAGGTAATCTTAAGTTCCTTATATTCACCTACATAAACCTCCTGCAGAGCTGACCTAATCCGTTCGGTACTCTCCATAACCTGTTCCATACCAGAAATATTTTTCAAAAAAATAATGAATTCATCTCCACCAATTCTTCCAATAACAGAGTCTTCTGGTATACTTTCCTGAAAGGCCTCTGCCATATTAGCAATCACCGCATCCCCAAAAAGATAGCCCAAATTTGTATTGATGCTCTTTAAATCATCAATATCTACAACTATCATTGCATGACTTCCGGTCTTGCCACTTGTTTTCAAATAGGTATCAATTTCCATTCTGGCATTGGCAGCATCAAAGACTCCTGTCAGTAAATCCAGACGGCTTAAATACTCCTCATACTCCTTTTCCTTCACCTGTTCATCAATGTCAAAAACACATCCAAGCAGCTTATAGCCGCTCTCTGTGGGCATAGAAAAAGCCTTAAAGCAACACCAGCACGGCTTTCCTCCTTCTTCAAGCAGCCGCAGGTTGCATTCGCCACCCTGCTCCTTTTTCAGAAAATCTTTCCAGATTTTCAAGTCCTCCGGGTAAATAAATACCGGTCGTGTTTCTTCTTCAATGCAACCCTCTAACCATACACCATCCAGCTGTTTCCAAGCTCCACCCTTTGCAAACCGAATGCTGTCGTTGCTGCTTTCATATTCAAAAAAGCAACTTTTTCCCTGTATTTCCTCCATAATTCGTCCCCTACTCTCAATTAATTCCTAATAGTATCATCCGAGTCCCCAACTCGAATTAAGCTATTATACCACTTTCATAATACCTTTGCAATTCGTTTTTGTCTGTTAATTTTGTGTCATCCGTTTTACATAATCCAGACCATTTCTTAACGGCTTTACTGCAATCAAAAGAATCAAAGTAATCGCTGCTTCCGCAAAAATATAGGCACCGTTATATGCTAAAGAATAGGGAAGTGGATCCCATCCTTCCCATGCATATTCACCAAAGAACAGCCATCCGGACAATACTACAAATGCATATCTTCCTAAAATGCCCAGAATATATCCCTTATACAGACCATTCCTTGACTTCCAGAACAGTCCTGACAAGCCCAAGGCGCCAAAGGCCAATATATAATCTACCAATACCTGCATTGGAAACAAAATATACGGATCAATCAGAAGCTGCAGAACACCATGAGCCAGCCCCGTCATAATCCCCGCTGCCGGCCCATACAAATAACCTACAAAACAGATAAAAAACATGCTAATCAGAGTAACTGAGCCTCCAAAGGGGAATTCATAAAGCTTTATCATCGAAGTAACCGTCGCAATCGCAATCGCCATTGCACAAAATACCAACTGCTTCGCATCAAAGCTTTTCTTCTTTTCTCCTTTTTTAGTAAGAGAAACCGCCAGAATTAAAAGAACAGCAATAATAACTGCCAATGAAATATAACCTGGTATAGTAGGAGTATAGGACACTCCCCACTCATCCTCGACTCTGGTTAAAAAGAAACTTAACATAAAAAAATCCTCCTTTTCTTCCGTAAAACGGATTTTGCTTAGGAGGGTGCCAAAAATTGAGTTGCTTCCTTACGCCGGTATTACCCGGTTCAAGTTATGAGGGACAGATGCCTTTTCAAAGCATCTTCTCAGCCATGGCGCCCCTAGCAAAAAAATACTATATGCTATTAACAGAGACAACTATAACAGTTACAGGGGGAAATGTCAAGGGTGGGAATTCTGTCTTAAAAGGATGCCATTCTTTCCACTTCTCATGACTCACGTCATGCTCATTCGTGGTTGTCGTTCCCTTAAATTGAGATTTATTTTATTGACATCACATACACCTGACAAGGATTCCACTCATCCCATAAAGTTGGAAATATTTCGAACTCCTTGAATCCTAATGACAAATAAAACATATTAGTATTGTCATAGTCTTCATACTTGCCCATTTGCACTGTTTTAACTTGAATAAAGGAATATCCATTTATCTTGGCAGCTTCATAAGCCGCATTAAATAAAGTTCTTCCAATTCCCCTGCGATGATATTCTTTTCGAACCCCCATAACATATAACTCGACTGTATCTTTTCCAGTCTCATGCAAGTACAAAAATCCAACGATTTTATCGTCATCATAAGCACACCAGAATAATTGATTAACGCTCTTAGTAATATACTCTTCTCTTGCTTCTGGAATTCCGAACCAATCTTCAAGAGATTCCAATACTTCTCTTGTTACCTTCTTTTTTTCTTCTTGTTCCTCTAATTGTACTATTCTAATCAAAATACATTTTCCTTCCTTTCCCCATCTTCTTGCCCTTCAGACGAGAAGCATTCAACAGAAGCAATTACAGTATTATCACTTTTTAAAGTTTCTGTCAATTATAATTGCCTCTCTGCAATTAGAATAGTTCCCTCTTCTTGCACCACTTCTCTAACTACTTTAAATCCATTCTTTCTCCAAAAATGATTAGACTGTGGATTGTCTTTATCAATTCCTAATCGACACATTTCAAACCCTTTACCTTTTAAGTAATTTAGTACTTCCGAAATAATCTTACTACCAATGCCAGTCCCTTGTAATTGACTATTCATCATAAAAAAACCAATAAATGCAGTATTATCATCCGGATATCCGTCAATTAAATCCATTATTGCCACCAACAAATTATTCTCAAAAAAACCAATATAATATTTTTGCTCCATTGGAATCCCAGGTGGGGTTATTTTAATATCACTTTCAATCAATTCAGTGGAAATGTCTTTCCCACAGTATTCATAATACTGAGTATTGCTCTTACAAAACGTGTAAATCATTTCCACATCATTTATATTAAGTTTTCTTACATCGTATACCTTTGAAAATTTTCTAATCTCAATTTTTTTCATTTAAGTTCCTTCTTAAATTAAAATTTTAAACTTTTCTTCATTATAAACAACCCGTCCACTCTTACCATGCGGAGTGTCCTTATAGGGTTTAATGATTCTGTTTGGAGTATCTTTTTCTGAGTTGGTGGGACAACTTGTCCCAAAGTAAAATTGCGCTTACAGGGAATCTACTCTGTTCTGGATAGAGATACAAACCTCATCCAAATCATCCCGGCCAGACACCACATGAATATCACATATCTCCACATCGAAGCAGCCGTGCTCTCTTTCAAGCATAGTTGCGACGGGAGCAGGAAGATTGCCGCTCATGCACTGGGCAAACCGTTCCTTAATTGCATCCAAATCTGCGGTAACAAGGACTCTAAATGCGCCATCCGGCAGCAGCGTCAAATGCTCCTTTTCGGAAATCACATAGACAATGTGTGGGCCAGATGTAGCATCCTCCAGCTTTTTCTGAAATAATTTCTTTGCTATGGCCTCGTTTTTTGCAAGCCGCAAATAATCCTTGCCAGTATAGACCTCTGCGCCCAGCAGAGATTTCAGCTTGTCTGCAAGGGTGGATTTTCCTGTGCAGCTTTCGCCAATAATTCCAATAACCATTTTTCTCCTTATGGCTTAATACGCCAATAACCCTTGGCATCTCGATCCAAAAGCTGTTCGCCAACCATATCACGGCGGATTATACAAAAATCATCATGGAAATCTGCAATAATGATATTTACTTCCCGCTCGGTATAAATACGGTCATATTCAAATGCCTGGGCGATAACTTCCAGAACGATACGCTCTTTCTTTCGTTGGGTAGGGATAGCTTTCAGCTTGCCATATTCAAAAAATGTATCAATCACTTTTTGACGATATTCAGCGTCCCGTTGAGCCTGAACTTCAGCCTCGTCAGACTTCTCTTGCAGAATTTCCAAAATGCTCGTTTCAAAAATATCCTTTTTAAGCGAGTACATCATATAATACTGGCTTTTATAGGATGAAACTGCACCGGCATCTGCCAGCTTTTTAAGGTGAAAAGAAACCGTGGGTGCAGTAATACCAAGTCTTTCGGCCAACCGCTCAACATACATATCTTCGATTGCGAGTGATTTCAAAATCTGCAATCGGGACTTATCAGATAGGCACTTAAAAAGGCGAATTGCCTCAGTCTCTGTCATTCTGCTCCCTCCCAAATCTTTGCGAAATTTTCCTTGATCTCACCGATTGTGTCGAGCTTGATTTGCTCAAGGCGTATCTTGACCGCATCATTATGTTGTTTGGCTTTGTCGTATGCAGTCACCCAGCTTGAGGGAATTTGCTCGGTTTTCTGGACAAAGAAGTGCCGCACCGCATCGGGATCTCCTTTACTGGTTTTAACCGCAACGGAAAGAATAGTGCGGAAAATGTCATAGACATTTGCTTTCACCTTTTCAAAAGTGGCCTCATCTGTACGCTCATCGTCAAGCAATTCTTTGTTGCGCTGGTTGCACATGGCGATCTGCTCCTCGAAATAGCTATTCAGCTTCGACACTTTCTGTTCAATCATAGGATAACCTCAATTTTTCCGCATCCCACAAAATCAATGTGGTCAGATGCCTTATTTTCGCCGCCGAACATATTGTTTGCGCCGACGGCAATATGGAATGTTCCAACCATTTCACAGTCAATATCATAAGCCTTGTTCATTCGCTGAACATACTCCTGCGGATCAAGATTTGACTCCGCTGCATTGGCCTCTGTCGGGACTCGAATTTGTGTAAACTGCTTGCACTCCATCTCTCCGGCGGAAACGCCACTTGCTTTTACAATCTTGGATACTGTTTCTCTTTTCATCATTTCACATCCAATCTACCAATGATTATATCATGCTATCATTAAAAACACAAGTCTGTTTCGATATTTATAAAATCAATTTATTAACCATGAAATGAAATAGCACATACTAGTGTCTCATACTTTCCCATGCGGCTAATTCCTGCTGTACCTTGTAAATAGAGTCCAATCTTCTGGCAAGGCATTGTCTTGTCATGACATTCAGCTCTATTTCAGCAATGTTCAGCCAACTCCCTTCTAATCTGTGCTGAATAGGTAATCAATTTTCAATGTCGGGAAAATGTTTCCCTTCTTTTTTATTTGATTGAATATTTTTTATTTACATTTGAATAAAACCGTGGTATTTTAAAAGTAAATCAAGCGAGGTGAGAATAATGGGAATAGGTTCTAAATTAACAAAATTAATAAAAGAGCAAAACACAAATGCCAACGAATTGGCTCAAAAATCTGGTGTACCTGCACAAACTATTTATTCACTCATAAGAAGAGATGCTTCTAAAGTTGATATTGATTCTTTAATTAAGATTGCACGTGCTACTGGTGTTACAGCAGAATATTTTTGCAGTGATGAAATTTCTAATACAACAACTATCGCCGCCCACTTTGATGGTGATGAATATACAGAAGAGGAACTCAACAAGATTAAAGAATTTGCAGCTTTCGTAAAAGCAAGCAGAAAGTAAGCAGAGGTGGCTTATCATTGACAATTAATTATTCCAAACAAGCAATTAAATTCTTAAAGAAACAAGACAAACCAACAAGAGAGAGAATTATAAATGCCATTAATCTTCTTCCAGATGGAGATGTTAAGAAACTTCAGGGGCAATCTGCTTATCGACTCAGAGTTGGTGATTTTAGAATACTATTTGATAAAAACGGAAATATATTGTTTATTGAAAAGATTGATAACCGTGGACAGGTTTATAAATAGGAGGCAGTGTTATGAGTAATGTAAAAGAAAGAATTTTAGGTGCTGTTACCGTTATGAGCGATTACGATGCAGAAATTTTTTGGAAAATTATACTAAATCACTTTACAGATGCATCTTGGGATAATGTTGGAGAAGAAGCCCCAGATGAAATTGACTTGCAAATGCTAAAAGAAATAAAAGAAAATCCAGACTGTCATGAGTTTGTTTCATCAGAAGAAGCAATGAAAGAATTGGGGTTATAAGATACAGAGGTGATTATTTGAACAATTGCGAAAAGCTATTAGACATAGCAAATAATGACGGAATTGTCGTGACAGAAAAGTTTGATTTTTCTCAAACGAGATTTAAGGTTTTATATTGCAATGGTGTTATCGCTATAAACTCAAACATACAAACAAATTCCGAAAAATCCGGAATACTGGCAGAAGAACTTGGACACCACTATACCACCTTTGGCAATATCACCGACTTAGAATCAACTGAAAACCAAAATAAAGCTAATTGCCTTACTCTCAATGAAATGGCAGAACATTTGGAAGTATCTGAGGAATTTCTTTCAGAAGCTTTAGAATATTACCGGAAGAAATATGGAGTATGTACCGAGATAGATAATTACCTTATCTATTTTGAACCTTCTCTTGGAGTTATGGAATTAATATAAAATAAAACCGCCTCTGCTACCAACAGAAACGGCTTTTACATAGATACTATACCGGACAGGCCAGACGTATAATATCACCTTCGACAAGTAATATTATACCACTCCTGCACCTGTTCTGGCAATAGGTGTATTTTTTATACCCATTTTTAAGAAAGGAAGTGGTCTTATGCCAAAAGGAAAAGCATTAATAAACCCAAACGGCTATGGAAATTGGCGAAGTATAACGAAAACCCTTACGACCTTGCTTCCGGAAATCGCCCCCTATCCTGAAATAGCCTGAAGGTCAGGCCAAAAATCAGCATATCCGTATGGGGAAAACACTCTCCAGGGAGTGAACGGATTATTTTTGAAGCTAATGTGTTAAGTTTTCAAGGTACAAATTTTCATCACACCTTTATGACCACGCGGGCTTTTCCCTGATGCTTCGCCTCATAGAGCGCAGAATCGGCAAGCTCGAACACTTTGCGCTCATCCAGGTCGCCCTCCGTATGGTACACGCCGCCACAAATCTGCATCACATATTTGGAATGCTTGTCTTTCAACTGACGATTTACCAGCCTCATCTTCTCTGCTACAACTTCAGCGCTTTCGAAGGAAATAATAGCAAATTCATCACCACCATACCGGAACACATTCTTCCCAAAAATCTGGGTCAGAATATCTGCAAGGCTCACAAGGCACTTGTCACCTTCCTCATGCCCGAATGTATCATTGATGGACTTAAAATTATCCACATCAAGCAGCACAAAGGTAAAACAGCCGCCGTTCTGTTTTAGCTGCTCAATATAAATATCCAATGCCCTCCGGTTGGCAACTTGTGTCAGCGCATCGATTTCCGCCCATTCTTCTAACTTTTTGTTCAGCATATACTGCTCACCTGTCGAACGGTAATTTCTAAATTCCACCGCAGCCACAACTAAAAGGAAAATGATATGATTCAGAAAAAACGGAAACCGCAATTCCGTATTTCCTATTGCCATGACACCTGCAATCATGCAGGCAGACGAGAGTATTGACACGCCTATGTATATGATAGGCTGCAGCACAATCATGCTCCCGACTGCTGCCAGTATTGTCATATAGGTCACTGCAAATCCTCCATTACTGATGTCCAACGCAGAAACGAAAGCAGACCAGAAAATCAGCAGCACATTATAGGCACCGGCATTTTTCATGGCAATATCCACATTTTTCTCATTTTTCATACAAAAACGGTTCAAAAACATTGCTGCAACGGTACAGCAAAACAAAAAAACATAAGAAGAAAAATACAGCCTTCTCCTCAAATCCTGAAAATTAAAATACATATAGCCATATACCATCATTGTAATTTCCAGAATTGCAATAAGAATGAGGAAAACCTCATATTCTCTCCAGCTCTTTTTCAAATTCATCTCAAAAATTTCTTTACTATTCATAATCTGCCCCTTCTGCTGAATCTTTCCCTATTATCATACCTCAATTTTAAACCAAAAACAATATTTCGTCAACTTTATGACAGACAGCAGTAAAAGCCTCCCCTCATCACCTCCCATTTTCTATACTTTTGGTTCTATTCCTGCATATCTGGGCAGCTTTTCTGTAACCCTCTCGCCTCTTTCTAATGTCAAAAATCCCTTCTAACTTTAATCTTTTCAGCACCATTTATGATATCCCGGAACGCCCAAGAAACCGGTCTGCTCCAAAGCTTATCCACAGAAAAGCCACTTTTATTGCACTCTGTTTTCTTAAAAACTCAACATTATTTTTTAATATATCCGTTTTCTCTACATCTGTATCAAACAATAGAATCACCGTAGTTTCCTGCGTCAGCGTTCGGATTCTTGCAATTGGAAATTTCTCCTGAATCACATTAAGCCTGTCAACTCTTCCAGGTACAATGCACTGCAAATCTGTTTTCAGGGTATTGAGCAATTTCTTCTCATCTTCACCTTCGACATAATATTGATAGTTGGGTTTTCTCCTCATCTATGCTCCCTCCCAAGGCAGATTAGATGTCCGCTATCTCATACAGCTTGTCCAGCTCCGGTGTAGTGCAAAAAAGGTCGTTTTCTACCGCATGCTTCAAAGAATCGGTATTGCGTTTTAAAAATTCCCCTGCATTGATACATTTTATTGGCATTTTCTCATCATTTACATCTTTTTTCAGAAATGTAAAGGAGTGCTTTGGCAGCTGCATATCAAGGACATCTGTGTTATGTGTAGTAAAAAATAGCTGTTTTGTTTCATCTAAATGACTTCTTTGATCGATGGATCTAAGGTTTTCAGTATATGTTCTAATATGTACAGATAATTTTTATTGTCTTCTATGGAATAATAAGTCTTTCTTTTTCCAGCATCTGCCGGATAGGAGAAATGCCATCCGTTGGTATTTATCTTATCATAGGCTATTTGTTCACAATCCGATTCCTCTAAGCGCTTTTTACAAGTCTCGCAGCTGTCTCTTTTTCCGATTTCTGTATAGATGATTTTTGTATCAATATTTTCCCTTGTATAGCCCTCTTCTGTCTTTGGCAGTATGGACATGGTAAAACGGTAAAGAATATTTTCATCTGCCACAAAATCCACGGCTAAGGAGGAAGTCCGGGCGCTGTCATTTATCACCTCCGTAAACTGCTTATACTCTCCGTCCTTGAAGTAGTTGGCAAAAAGCATCAGCATCTTTCCAAGAGATGTTTCCCCAGTAGCGTTCCCGCCCATGATAATATTCACCTTTTCTTTAGAACCCCGGCAGCTTCGAAGCATCATTGGCCGACAGAAAAAACATCCACTTTTTCCTCTCATTCCATCAAACAGTGAAGCTCAAGATCAAAAAGTGAATGTTCCTTAAAATTGGTCTAAATTTCAGGATATTTCTCTGAAAATGCCTCATTGGCATTTTCCAGCTTCCTACAATACTCCGCATAAGAGCTGCTGAGCTCTTTTAATGCCGGAATAAAGATATCATAATATCCGCTTTCCTGATTCCATTCCTTCATAAGCTCCGTCAGTCTGTATGCCGGGGAGTTTTTATATTCCTCCGACTGCTTATATTCCAGATACCAGCCAAGGAATTCTTTGTTTTCTGCCAAAAATGCATCGGGATTTTCCACTGCCTTCCGGTTGTTGGCAATAATCCCGTTTATCTGCTCCACTCCAATGTTTTTCGTGCTCTCAGCTACATATTCCTTCAAATCCTCCGGAAGTTCCGGCATTGGTGCATTATCCAGAAATGCCAGTATCCTTTCATAGGCGTTCTGCTGGCTTTCAGTCTCAATTGGCTCATTTAAAAAATTAGCAAAATGCAGGCAGATATATCTTCCGTAATATCCCGGAAATGCTTCCAGCAGCCTTTCCGCAATCGTCTTGCTTTGTTCCAGCACGGAAAGCTTCTGCCGAATCTCTTCATAGCTTTTTCCCTTGCCCAGCTCGTTGAGAATTTCCCTTTTTATCTGCTCTCTCTGTATGGTTAACTCCTTTTTAACTTCTGCAGCCTGCAAAGCAGCATCAGACGAACCGGAAAGAATCCGCCTGATTTCCTCCACACCAAGGTCCAGCTTTCTAAGAACTGCAGTTTTCTTTAAAATTTCTGCATCTTCCCTGCTGTAGTTCCTATAGCCATTTTCCAGAATCTCCGGCACAACCAGGCCTTTTTCCGTATAATATTCAATGGCCTTTTTGGTCAGACCGGTTTTTTCTTTGATTTCATTCATCAACATATTATTTCCTCCTTTCTAAGATGCTAAGAGTTGTTCCCGAATAAAAGGGTTGCTCCGGAACAAAAGCTGCCCTAAAACAAAAAGTTCCACAAGCTTTCATCCCAAAACCGTCACATCTTGGTAAAAGTATAAGCCTGCACCCAAGGGGCCAGTCAAGGGTTGCCCATGCTTATTGCAGTAACAGTATAGCATCCCAGTCCCCGAATGAGGAATCTCCCTTCAGCATTTCCTTCCAGATACAGCTTTATAAGCCTGAAAATGGCTAGACAGTAATAAGAACGGCAACTTGTGTGCTGACCAACTGATAATTATGGTAATTATATCTGGGGATTTTAATCCCCAGATGATTCAAATTTAGGATAAAGTGAGAGCAGTTTTGTGCGGGCTTGTGACGTTGTAAAATGCCACAATAGAGTCCAATCTTCTGGCAAGGCATTGTCTTGTCATTACATTCAGCTCTATTTCAGCAATGTTCAGCCAGCTGGATTGTACGGCATTTCATTGATATTGAGAATATCTTCCATGTTTGCAACAAACTACCTTTACTCCAATCACGCCAGAATCGGAGTAACTGCAAAAGAGTGCAAATGTTATACTTGAAGTACAAAGAATAAAGGAGGTACTTCAAGTATGACAATTGATGAGATTTGTTCTGCGTGTATAAATGCATTACGTGCAGAGGGCTACAATGAATCAACCATATTTAATTATGAAGGTGTGATACGACGATTCAAACAATACTGCAAAGAATACGATATCGCTGTGTATAGCAGTGAAATTGGTAAAGCTTATGCAGATGATGTAATCAGCAAGAAAACTGGCAAATTTAGTAAGAATCGATATCACACACAAGGTCGATTTTATCGCTTGATTGATTCCTATTTTTCTACTGGAACGTTTGACTTTTCTCTTATGAAAAAAGGTCGAATTATTCCAGATAATGAGGAACATCAAAGGATTTACACTGAATATAATGGTAAAGGAATAGCTGATATCAAGCAGTTGTCATCGTCATTAATTATGGAATACATAAAATCAACTAAAACATCTCGTCAGCGTGAAATGTTGTGTGAACTTAGGGGGATTTTTCGTTACTTAGAACGGGCTGATTTATACAATGCTATTGCTGGGATACATGCCCCTCAAATCAAAAAGATAATTCCAGTTCTTACTGATTCTGAGTTACAGAAGATATATGATTGTATTAATGAGGGAAAGTTATCGTTAAGGGATGCAGCTATCGTTATGATTGTGCAATTGTAGCGTACATCATGATTTGCCAGAAAGAGATATGTGAAATCAG
>NZ_LNAM01000091.1 GCF_001461035.1 Acetivibrio ethanolgignens
TCCACTGTCAGAGTATAGCAAAGTAGGTAAAGAAAAACCTAAAACTATACCAAAATTTGCTATAAGTAAGTAATAACCAAGAGGAGGATAACAGATAACATCTGTTATCCTCTTTTTAGTCTGAAGATAAGTAATTAAATAGAATTGTCAGTTTCTATTTGAGTTAATTCCTTTGTATACGGAAGTTTAAGTAAGTAAAACGTATTTGCTGAGTAGGAGGTAAAAATGACTGATTTAGAGAAGATAAGAAACAAACCAGAGTTACTGAAAACAATGGAATCACAAACTGAAGAAATGATACTAGTAGCTGTAAAACAAGATGGTATGCTGCTACAGTATGCTTGGTTTCAGTCTGATGAAATAGTAGATGCTGCTATAACTCAGAATGGGTTAGCCTTACAGTGGGTTTGGGATCAAAATGAAGCAATTTGCTTAAAGGCTGTAAAGCAGAATTGGGAAGCATTACAGTTTGTACAGGAGCAGACGTATGCAATGTGTGTAAGGGCAATTGATCAGTCATGCTATGCAATACAGTTTGTAAGAAATCAATCAGTATCACTGATATTAAGAGCTCTTCTTAAGTTTCGGAAGCAAGTCGGAAGCAATCCGCAAAAATGGATTAGATACAAAGAATTCCTAAAGCCGGAGTTTAGATTAGCGACACCTCATTTGGCAATGAGAAAGGCAGTTGCAGAGTGCACTGATGCTGGTACTCTTTGTATGGTGCTGCTTAGATTCCCTGAGATGGAAGATGCTATAACTAAAAAATGGAGAGGAAACTCTTTGGAGCATACTCTGCAGACTCTACACGATGCCTGCAGTACCACATGAACATTCCTTTAAGATGCTAGGTGCTATAAACAATTTCGACAGTGTTAAGCGGAATTTAGACTCACAGAGGATAGCAGATAACACCTGCTATCTTCTTTTTAATTGGCAGGAGGTAAATACAGACTATTCGTGTGTTTAACAGTATAATTAACCTAATTTCAAAAAAGCGAGAAGGAGTTGAAGTGCGATGTTTACTTACAAAATTGAAAATGGTTACTGTGCTATCACTGGGTACAAAGGAGAAGTACCGTCAGAGCTAGTGGTACCTGAAACTATTGAGGGAGCTACAGTTTGCTCAATAACAGACAATGCCTTTGCAGGGTGCACTACTTTAGAGAAGGTTACGTTACCTCCTACTGTGCAAATGATAGGACATAAAGCATTTAAAGATTGTAAAAATTTAAAAACAATTAACACTAAGAATGTCACCCATTTACGTCCAGATGCATTCGAAGGTGTAGTTATAGCATAAAACCAACCCCTACCAGTTTAACCGCTGGTAGGGGTTTTAGTAGTGGGGAACAAAGAACACTCCCCACTACCCACCTTAGTACGCATGCCTCAGCTGTAGATAAAAAGTATGCTGAAATCGGGATAATTAGAATACCAAGACACCAGGTTTCTAA
>NZ_LNAM01000092.1:0-1024 GCF_001461035.1 Acetivibrio ethanolgignens
TAGAAGTAGTACCACTTGCCATCAATCTGCTTCCAGCCGCCGGAGAACATCTTACCGGTGGCCTTGTCCAGCCAGTACCATTTCTGGTCGTCGGAGAGCCAACCTTTCACCGACTCTCCGTTTTTGTAGTAACTCCATTCGCCGCTGTCATTCTGCCTCCAGCCGTTTGCGGTCTGCGGGTCGATGATGACCTCCACAAACCGGTGTAGGACGGTGGCGGCTTCAGCGCGGGTGGCGTTGCCCTTCGGGTCAAACAGATTATTCGCCTTGCCGGAGAGAACGCCTGCCTGCTGCATCGTCTTGACCGCATTCTTTGCCCAGAAGGAAATCTGCGCGTTGTCGGCAAAGGTCACAGCCTCCAGCATTTTCGGGATAGAATAGCCCATCTTATCGGCGTAGTTCTTCATAATCACTGCCATCTGCTCACGGGTGATTTTGTTATCCGGGGCGAAAGTGGTAGCACCGGTGCCATTCACAATGCCCTTGCTTGCCGCCCAGTTGACATAGGGAGCGTAGTAGGCGTCGGTTTTCACATCAGTAAATTTCCCGTTTTTGTAATCTGCCGGATTGATTCCTGCCAGACGCCCAAGGGCAGTGACAAACATTCCCCGTGTCAGGGTGGTGTTCGGACTAAAGGTGGTTTTGCTTGTGCCGGAGAACAGCCCGCGGCTGACCGTAAACAGGATATGTTCCTTAGCCCAATGACCATTGATGTCGGTGAAGTTCGGAACTGGGTTCTTGTAGCCCACACCATAGATACTGAAATGTGCCGCTTCAAAGATTACGGCTTTCTGGTCTGCGTCATAGCTGGATTTGGTCAGCCATTCCACCTTTCCGGTCTTGTCCACATAGACTGCATACAGATTTCCGGTCTTCTCATTCTTCGCCGGAGTATAAGGGATGGCAACGCTGATGGTCTCTCCATTTAGATTGACAGCAGTTTTCTTGCCGTCCTTAACACACTCAAGTGTGATGTCATAGACCGGACGGCTTCCTATGGCTTTCTTGGCTTTCTTGGCTTTCT
>NZ_LNAM01000092.1:1034-1443 GCF_001461035.1 Acetivibrio ethanolgignens
TGGCTTTCTTGGCTTTCTTGGCTTTCTGATAGGAAACAACCGTTTTTTTGATCTTCAAAATCAGTTCGCCGCCGGTCTGGCGGTTTAGCTCCTTGAGGGTATCCAGTGTGAAGTCAAAGTCTGCCATACGATCGGTGTCGATGGTGAACTGCTTGACATTGGAGGACACCAGCTTATCCAGCGTGTCCGCTTTCAGGGTAATCTGTACATCCTTCAGTTTGGCATCCATCTTTACAGGAACCACCACAGCAATGCCGTTTGCGGTGTTGCCATTCTTTTTCGCATCAGCAGCTGCTTTGTCGATTGCCTGTTGTACGGCGCTTTTGTTGATGTTGGCATTTCCGTTGGTTGTGGGTTTCACCGGTGTGGTTTGTCCGGTGGTCGGGGTGTTGGGGTTGTTCTTGTCCGG
>NZ_LNAM01000093.1 GCF_001461035.1 Acetivibrio ethanolgignens
TGAGGTTAATGTGTTAAGTTTTCAAAGTGCTATTGGTTGTCCATTTGTCGGGCAACTCAATTCTATGTTATTATATGTTTCCACATTTCCATCAAATTCCAATGGTAATTGACCAATAAATAAGATTGTCTCTTCATCAAACACTATGTCCCCCCCCCCATTTTTCAGTTGATTCTGCTGTAATATCTGTCATTTGCTTTTCTGATATAATATAGGAACTATTCATTGTACTAATTGAAACCATTACTATATATAATGCAATAATGTGAATCGGATAATAAAAATACATCCATAATCCCATCTTTCTTCCCTGTTTACCTTTATAAAGGATTATTGGTATAACTGCCACCCCTCCAAATGCTTGTATTGGATCCAAAAAGAAAAAGTTACAAGCAAGTAATGCTGCTATCAACACTGGCAATTTTTTCCTAAAGTAATAGGACGAAATAATCATAAAAAATCCTAATATTCCATATTCTGTTTTGCAAACATATATAATTACACTCGTCAGTAATATAATTAGAGTTCTTAAAAGAATTCGTACAAAATTACTTTCGTCGTATTTATCATCTACTTTTTTTGATATATATAACGCAAATAACGCAATCACAAATAATATTAAAACGCTTTGTGATTGTGAATAAAAAAAAGTCCCATAAAAGCATTTATCTACAATAGGTTCAGAAACAACTGCTAACACTGACAATCGCAATATATACTTTCTTACACTTTTAGTACGCACAAATCCTTCTGCAATCAAGAAACAAATTATAGGAAATGCAACACGTCCAATGACTCTAAATAAAAAATAAACTGGAGGTACAACAAAAAACACACCTATGTGATCAAGTGTCATTGCAATAATCGCTATCAACTTCAACTGAAAGCCTGTAATCTCAATTTTTTTTCACTATTCACTTATACACCTCAAACATCTATTACAATCTTAATAAAATTAATACATTTTTATTTTAACAAAAACATCCGGCAGAATCAATATTTTCTTTACTTTCGTACTTTTTCACTTTCGTACTTTTATCTACAGCATTTCACATACATTCCAAACATTATAAACAACTTTCAAAAATGTCCCGATTATCAGGATGCTTATTCCTTTTAATGTTGAGATTTGCCCTTTATTTTCCATCTTCTTTTCATTGAGAATAACTTAACTTAGTTACCAAAGCAAAGTTATACCGAATTCGCTACAAGAATAGCAAGAATAGCAAGAATAGCAAGAATAGCAAGAATAGCAAGCACTGCCTGTGTCATGACACAGGCGAAATCCCCCACACTTTCCTATCGTCTGTGTGGTTGAATTTCCATAGGGAAGTATCCCTAACCCTCTCTCGATTTTTCTTCGGTTATTCTTCATTTTACCGTCAGCTTTGAGGAATAAAAACTTTTCGCATTAATTTTAAAAAATTTATAGCCATTTAC
>NZ_LNAM01000094.1 GCF_001461035.1 Acetivibrio ethanolgignens
CCTTCCGAAATCCAACTTAATTTTTTGAAAAAAGTGTCTTGACAAATGGGTTCACTTTACCTTATCAAGCATGATATATACCCACAAGATTTTATGGAAAAGATTTCAAAGATTTTTATGTTTCAGATGCGTATTAAAAACAAAAAGTGCCTCAAGTGGAAAATTATACATAAAGTATTAAAAGAAATGATTTGATAGTTGTCGGCATCGGTGGAAACTTTCTTCCGGTGCTGATTGAAAAAAAACGGAAGGAGTGTTATAATATACACAGAAATAAATGTATATTATATGCGAATGGAGATTATGATGGTTAATTATAATAAATTGATGGAAAAACTAAAAGAAAAGGGTATTACTACCTATACTATAAGACAAAAAGCATTGATACCACAAGGCACACTTGCAAAGTTAAAAATGTGTAGCGGTGCTTCAATGGAAGAGATTGAAAAGAAACTACAGGAATACAAAGATAGTCACGATGGAAAAGATTTCATGTGTGATGTATCAACAAAGACCATTGAGGATATATGCCAGTTGTTACAATGTCAGCCACAAGATTTGATTGAATGGAAAGTTGACTTGAATCCTGACTTGGCATATGAGAACAGATTTAAGGAATAATCTGTTATAAAAGAAGGAGGTATGCAATATGACAGCAATTAGAAAAGAAGCTATTGAACTGTTGGAAAGAGTACCAGAAGATAAGCTGAGTTTCGTTATTCAAATTATGCGTGGTGTTAATGGATTATTAGGTGATGCAGATACTACAACAAAAAGAGTTGTTAATCTTGACCAGTTTGTTATGCCTGCAACAGAACGAGGACAGAATGCAGATTCTTATATAAGGGAGTTGAGAGATAATGACAGAATTTAAGCGTGTATTTGTTGATACTGCACCAATTATCTATTATCTGGAAAATAGTTCCTTGTATATGGATGCTATAAAGAAATTCTTTACAAAGTGTATTGAGGAAAATATTCAGATTGTTACCTCTGCCATTACTATTGAGGAATATCTTGTATTTCCATACAGTAGCGGAAAGATGGATTTTGCCGATAACTTCAAGAAGTTTATTGAATACATGAATATTGATGTCGTGGATATAAATTCTGAAATTGCAGAGCAAGGAGCAAAGATAAGAGGTCAGTATAAGAATTTTAAGGCTATGGATGCTTTACAGATTGCAACTGCTATTGTTAGTGGATGTGATATGTTCTTTACGAATGATAAGCAGTTGAGACAAGAGAAAGAACTTCCATGTATGACTATGGAAGATTTGGAAAAATAATTATGGAAACATTAGTTATAAGTCCTAAATTTACGATTGAGGATATTCACAAGGTAAGAGAAAATAACTACAATATCACAAAGTGTCAAACCGCAGATTATCTCGGGCGATTTCCGCAGATTATTTCAGACGGAAACACC
>NZ_LNAM01000095.1 GCF_001461035.1 Acetivibrio ethanolgignens
TATAATGAACCCATAAATTAAGACAAAAAAATCGTTGTTTTTAAGTTGGATTTCCCTTATGATTTTATAGCGAAAGGAGTCCAACTATGGCAAGACAACAACATTCACCAGAGGAGAAATCCAGGCTTGTTCTTGAAGCAATTCGAGGCGAGCGTACCATCAATGAGATTGCTGCTGAGAACAATATTCATCCCAATATGCTTTCAAAGTGGAAGCGGGAGGCAGAAACTCAACTGTATACACTGTTCCAGGACAACTCATCCAAAGAACGTAAGGCTCAAAAAGCACGCGAAGCTGAAATCAACGATTTATATGCACAGATTGGCAAGCTCACCACTCAAAACGAGTGGTTGAAAAAAAAATCTGGTTTCTGAACTTAGCGTACCGGAACGCCGACTGCTTGTGGATATGAATGGATCAACTCTTTCCATTTCTGTACAGGCCAGCCTTTTGGAACTTAATAGAAGCGGGCTCTATTATCAGCCGGCTCCACATTCCACAGAGGATCTGTACATAAAGCAGATGATTGACAAAATCTATACCCGATACCCGATGTATGGATACCGTCGCATTTGCTGGTATCTTAACGAAAAAGAGCATTATCTGATCAATCACAAAGCAGTCCTTCGGCATATGCAGGAAATGGGCATACAGGCCATATATCCACGGCAAAACACAAGCAAGCCGGAGCCGTCCAATAAAATTTATCCTTACCTACTGAAAGGGCTTAAAATCGACCATCCAGATCAGGTTTGGTCCATCGACATTACCTATATACCAGTCAAAACAGATTGGCTTTATTTGGTGGCAATCATTGATTGGTACTCACGGTTTGTGTTGCATTGGCAACTGAGTGACACCATGGAAATCGGATTTGTTCTGGATACCAGCCACAAAGCATTGAAGGTATCCAGACCTGAAATCATGAATTCTGACCAGGGAAGTCATTTTACAAGCCCCAAATTCACACAGATTTTTCTGGATGCAGGATCCAGGATTAGTATGGATCACCGTGGTCGTGCCTACGACAATATCTTTGTGGAAAGGCTCTGGCGAACCATAAAATATGAGGATGTATATCCAAATGCATATGAGACACCAAGAGAAGCACGTATTGGTATCAATAATTACATGAACTTTTATAATCACGAGCGTCCACACTCACGGTTGAAATACCGCACGCCAGAGGAAGTCTACTGGGACAGGTAATTATCCTGTCTCTCCCTTCCCGAAGGGTAAGCGCGGATATATGAGCTGTAAAGGGTTCCTTCGGAAGCTGCCAGGCAGCACACCCTTGACAGTTCATATATCCACACTTAGTGGGTAAACAAGGGAGATGAAGGATGGGATTATCCCTTCCGAAATCCAACTTAATTTTTTGAAAAAAGTGTCTTGACAAATGGGTTCACTTTA
>NZ_LNAM01000096.1 GCF_001461035.1 Acetivibrio ethanolgignens
ACTTTGTGGCATAATGAGTACCTCTTTTCTTGTTAGATTTATTATATCTTATTAGCCACCCCTGTTACAACTTTATTATATCACTTCACCCCTTCTTCTGTTATCTGATTTATAGAAACTTATTAACCAGTAGTTTTGATTGACTACGCCATTATTATACTAGGAGGATGAACACCATGAAACCAGATATCGAGGCACTGCGCAAAAAATACATGGATAATCCGCCAGAAGGTACGACATCCAAGGACATTCGCCTTATGAGCGAGGATGCACTTCTGGATATGGATTATTTCTTAAATGATGATGAACTTGATGACGGTTTTGGTGAAGAAGGTTTTTACATCTTCTAAGCCAGCAATCGTCCGTTTGTTGTGCCCGCCGACCTGCGGGCTTTTTTCAATTCAAGAGAGCGCCGTAGGCGGTCTTTCCTATAAAGCAAAAAAGCACCTTCAGAAGAATACTTCTTCCGTTGGTGCTTCATATCTTTATGTGTCACTATAATGGTATCTACATGCCAAAATATATACATTGGCTTCATCAATTTTATATATTAACCTATCTTTATCATTAATGCGTCTACTCCAAAATCCTGCCAAATTTCCTGTTAATGGTTCAGGCTTTCCGATACCTTCATTGCCATTTCTACATATATCCTCAATAAGACTGTTTATTTTTTTCAGTGTCTTTCTGTCTTCTGTCTGCCAATAAACATAGTCTTTCCAACCATTCTCCGTAAATACCTTATTCATTCGCATCTACCTCGATAAGATTCTGTACGGAAACATTACCCATTTCTAACTGTGCCTTAGATTCCATTAACCAATCATAATTTACCTTATTGCCCATGATATAAGCGTTTTCCATAAGATTGTTATAAGATTCCTCAGATAACATAACAACATTCTTATTATCTTTTCTCGTAACAATCATTGTTTCATAATCATCTGTAACTCTGTCCATACACGCTTTCATATTGTCACGAAGATTTGTATAATTTACTGCTAACATAAACACACCTCCATATCACAACGTACAGTTTTCTGTACTTTCATTATAACGTACAGTTTTCTGTACGTCAAGTGCATATTATATTATATACTATAAATCACAAAATATTCAGTAATAATTTACACTAATACATATTATCCTTGTAAAATTTAAATTATATAGTGTCTGCTGACTAAGCAGATATTTGTAACTTCAAGCTCCTACCTTTACTCCAATCACGCCAGAATCGGAGTAACTGAAAAAGAGTGCAAAGTATTCGCCTCTGAATCCTAAACAAATTCATCACGAATACAGATAATGAGATAGAAGTCAACTGGGTTTCTTTCAGCTTCGTGCTAATGCAGCTCATCCCATAGCAACG
>NZ_LNAM01000097.1 GCF_001461035.1 Acetivibrio ethanolgignens
GGAGTATTTAACATTCCGATTGCGACAGGAACGATCAGCAGCATGGTAAAAAGATGCGCTGACAGTCTGAGTGAAACAGTAGGTAAGATCAAGGATAAAATGATCGGTTCCGCACTTGGACATTTCGATGAAACAGGAACCAGAGTGGATAAAAAACTCTGGTGGGTTCATGATGCCTCAAACGGTGAATACACCTATCTTGATATCAGTCCCAAACGTGGAAATGCAGGCATGGAACAATGCGGTGTTCTCCCGGAATTCAAAGGGATTGCCATGCATGACTGCTGGGCTTCCTACTGGAATTATCCGGATATTCAGCATGCAGTCTGCTGTGCCCATCTTCTCCGTGAATTAACGGGGATTGATGAAAATTATCCTGAGCAGAAGTGGGCATCTGCATTTATAGACCTTTTACTGGAAATGAAAAAGGTCAAAGACAAAGCGGTAGAGAAAGGTAAGGACTTTCTGAGCTATTATCACTATCATAAGTTCGAAAAAAAGTATGATGAACTTCTCGAACAGGCTCGGAAGGAAAATCCACTTCCCGAAACCACGGAGAAAAAACGTGGTCGGAAGAAAAAAGGAAAAATCCTTGCCCTTGTAGACCGCCTTGCGAATTACAAGGCCTCAGTCTGCCTTTTTATCCATAACTTCAATGTTCCGTTTGATAACAACCAGGCAGAACGTGATCTTCGGATGATAAAGGTCAAGACCAAAGTATCCGGATGCTTCCGAACAGAGGAAGGTGCCAGAGATTATCTAAAAATCATGTCCTACGTAGGCACGGCACATAAACAGGGATACAATGCTTACGAAGCAATCAAAAATGCAATCTCAGGTCATACTGATTTCATCTTTGAATAAGGATGGTTCTGAATAGTTACTAATTTATTACAAATTGTTACCAGATTTTCTTTCCCTTATTTTTTCCCTTATGAGGGTTCATAACCAAGGGTAAAACGGTATAACACGATACAAGATGTGATGAATAGGACACCAACAAAAACTTTAGTGTTTTCAAGGGTCTGCCGAGATTTTTATAACAAGATATAACAGTTATTAAATCCCTAAAAATACCTCAAGTGAGAATTCAAATTTCCAAATCATCCATATAAGTTTAAAGTCTGGTAAAACTAAAGTAAGAGAGCTGTTTTTACCAGGCTGGTCAAAAAGAAATTTAAAACTAATGATAAGGCGGTTCACTTCCACAAAGACGATGAAAACCTGATGCAGATGATTTATATGGAACACTTTA
>NZ_LNAM01000098.1 GCF_001461035.1 Acetivibrio ethanolgignens
AATAAAAGGTGATATGCGTTGACTTAGTAAAGTTATATAATTTTGTTCCTCAACGCTGTGTACCGGAAATGCCGTCTATTCAGTTGTCAAGCTGCATGAGGGAGACAGACCCCCTCACTTACTTCCCCGTTGGGAAAGCAGTTTAACAACCGATTTTAGAAAAATTCTTCAAAAATTTTTCTCAGCTTCAACAGTAGCGTCTGTTTTCTCTTATTGACCGACTGCTGCGAAATGTGTAGCATATTCCCGACTTCCTGTTCCGTCTTTTCCTGATAGAAAAGCAGTAAAATCAGCTCTCGCTCGTCCTCGCTTAATTTGGAAAGACAGAAGCGTACTTGCTCTGCTTCCAGATGTTCCGCTGCAAGCTGTTCTACGCTTTTTCCGGGTGCGGCAAGCTGCCTGTCCTGTTCCAGCAGACGCTCATAGGAATCCTCTCTACTGGGTAGGAAAGAGGCGGTTTCTTTCTGGAACTTTTCCACTTTCAAGTCGTAGGAAAAGTATTCCTCTTTTCGTTCGTAGTGCTGATACACGCGGTAGACCTGTTCGCTTACCGGTACAGCTTGTCCGTCTATGTAAAGATACCGTTGTTTTCTTTCATTGCTCATGGTGTTCCTCCGTTTCGATTCGTGGGTTGGTTTGCGGACGAATCGAAACGGGGCGGCGACCGGCATCCAGGGCCGCCGGCGTCAGGAACGCTGTCGAATGGGAAGTTCTTGTAGAAAAAAGGTCTGACAGGAGGAGGCTTGTCCTTTCTTGTCCTTCTGCGGTGGCATTTTTTGTGTTTCTTTCCAGCTTTTTTAGGTTTTATGTAGAAACAGCGCGTACAAAAAGAGGGCACAAGTGAACTTGCTATCACTTGCGCCCTGATCGGACTGGATATTTTGTTTTGGAAGTCTCCACCTGTTAGCGGTGGAGAAAGGTCAAAAGGGGTATCTACCCATAAGCGGCCTCCCTTGCACCGCTATGGGAATGGAACAAAGCAGCAGAAGTTATATGTCCCGAAAACCGCTTGCGGCATCTATTGTTACTGCTTCAATATACTCCAATGCTGCTTCGTGTCCTTTCCGAATTTGTAGTAAGTTACTTTCTCGCACCATCCGCGCCGACTTCATAGCCGTCCACCTTGGTGCTGACCGCCATAGATCCGTCCGCATAGAAGTAGTACCACTTGCCATCAATCTGCTTCCAGCCGCCGGAGAACATCTTACCGGT
>NZ_LNAM01000099.1 GCF_001461035.1 Acetivibrio ethanolgignens
GCTTTACCAGTATGCAGAAAACCAGCTATACGAAGAAAAAGAAGAAACAGTTACTCTCTGGTTTTGGTTGAACTTATCAGAAACAGGGATGGAGCAGCAGGGGATGTGGACCTTAAGAGTCTTTTTGGATGGGCAGTTTCTTTTAGAGGATTTGTTTACTGTGTGTTCGTTACAGGAGCAGGTACTTTATCAACAGATATAACAGGGAGGGAGAATACAGATGAAAGTAAGAGAGAGTTCTTATCGACCGGTGAGCAAGCCGGTATCCAGGGTGGCTCCGAGCAGGACATCCTCTAAAAGCAGTTCTTCTGGCAAGGCAGTCAGAACTACTCCAACACCAAAAACATCGACAGTCTCTAAGCCGACGGCGGCAAAGACATCAAAAACAAATACGACGAAAACGAATACGGCAAAAGCAAATACAAGTAGTAGGATAAATGGAAGTACGGCAACCGGTAATAAGAAAAGTACGAATACAGCAAGTAGTCAGAAGATGGGGGCTTTGGATAAAGCATCCCAGGGAGTAAAAAAGGGAGTAACAGCCATTGTCAATACAGCAGAAAAAGGATATAATACATTAAAAAAAGAAGCATCAAAGGCTGGTAAGACAGTTGTGGATACAAAGAAGAATGAAAAGCCGACGGTGGTCACTAAAGAGGAGAAGGTAAATGCTACAGTAATCCGTCAGGATGCTCGGGGAACAAAGGCTTCAAGTAAAGAGGTAACACCGGAAGAACGGAGAAGGTGGGATGCCAGAGGACCCTATATTCCAAAACAAATTGTAATATCGAAGGGAGGCGATGCGAATAAAAAAGCAGAGGATATACATAATTTTCTGTCATCACTAGGTGTGGTTCCAGGACCTATAGGACTTGTTGCAGATGGAGTTAATACAATTGTTTATTTTTCTGAAGGCAAGCTGGATAAGGCAGCAATTTCTGTTCTGGAGATGGCGGCTTTGGGTGCAATAATTAAAGTGGGAGGAAAAATAATTGTAAAGCTGGGAAATAATACGATAAAAAATGGAATAAAAAAATCAGTTAAAAAGATAGCTGGAGAGGTAACAGAGGGTGTTACAAAAATAACTGGTAAAGGTTTAAAGAAGGAAGCAACAGAGAATATAACGGAAAAGACAGCTAATATAACTAGAGAGGCAATTAAAATTGATAGCAAAATTGGGATTAAGAGTGGTAGTAAG
>NZ_LNAM01000100.1 GCF_001461035.1 Acetivibrio ethanolgignens
CTTTAGTCTGGGCAAACGTTGCTATGGGATGAGTTGCATTAGCACGAAGCTGAAAGAAATCCAGTTGACTTCTATCGCATTATCTGTATTCGTGATGAATTTGTTTAGAATTCAGAGGCGAATACTTTGCACTCTTTTGCAGTTACTCCGATTCTGGCGTGATAGGAGTAAAGGTAGGAGCTTGAAGTTACAAATATCTGCTTAGTCAGCAGACACTAATTATTGCTGTGGATTACGTGTATCAGAAGCACGTAAATTAAAAATGGAAGATATAGATTTTGAAAAAAACAGCTCTGATACTACGCTCAAAAGGGGATAAGGATCGGTTGATCTATATCGCAGATGATGTATGCAAAATGTGTCTGGATATGCTGGATTTATTACATGATAAGTATTATTTTTACTCAGAATATCTGTTTCCATCATCTGATCCCAATACCCCCCTTGCAGGTGGCATCTATAAACAAAAAATTTCAGGAATTCTGGAAGAAAACATCAGGTGCTTCCGATTCTAAATATCCTACAGTACATTCCCTGAGATATAGTTTTGTAGTCACAAGAATGAATCTTTGGATGGAAAAGGGAGAAAACCTTACTGCCATGATGCCGTATCTAAGTAAATATCTCGGACATGAAAGTGTTGAGAACACGTATTATTATTACCATCGGAAACAAACGGTGATTATCCCCTGTTTTATACAGTGATCAAAGGAAATATGTCTGCCATGTCAACCGGAAATGTAGAAAGAATACTGAACAAGTATGCAGAAAAAATAAGACCTGAGCATCCTGGTCTTCCGCAAAAGTTGTACCCACATATGCTCCGAAGAACTAGGGCTTGTGGACTGTATCAAAATGGAGTTGAACTTGAACTGGTATCCAGAATACTGGGACATACTTCCACTCAAACGACCCGTATATATGCATCTCTATCGATTGAAATGCTGAAAGAGGCCATGGAAAACAATAGTGTTGATGTATCTGAAACAGCTGAATGGCTGGATGATGAGGAAGCATTAGCTAGGATCTTTGGAATAAGATAATAATTATCCTCAGCTTTGAGAGTATTTTCGCAATAATTATGGGGCATAAATGAAAAGCTGAGGATAAAAATAAGCTGAGGATAACCCCGTTATGCAGTATATCTTGGAGATCCCGGAAATATCGCCTAACATAGAAACCGCAA
>NZ_LNAM01000101.1 GCF_001461035.1 Acetivibrio ethanolgignens
AATTCCCCTCATGAATGAGGGGCTAGGGGAGTTGATGTGTCGAAGACACTTTTTTATAGAATATTAAATTTGTGCCAGACTCTGGTCGATGTCAGCCAGAATATCATCCACATTTTCCAGGCCGACAGAAACGCGAATCATACCAGGATTTACTCCTGCGGCAATCAGCTGTTCATCTGTCAGCTGCCGATGGGTAGCACTGGCAGGATGTAAAACGCAGGTGCGGATATCAGCAACATGTACCTCGTTGGAGGCGAGCTTTAAGCCATCCATAAACCTAACAGCATTGGCCTTGCCACCCTTGATAACGATGGAGATAACGCCACAGCTGCCCTTTGGCAGATATTTTTTTGCACGGTTATAGTATTTATCTCCAGGCAGGGCAGAGTAGTGAACCTCTTCGATTTTGTCGGAGGCCTTGAAATATTCGGCTACCTTTTTCGCGTTTTCGCAGTACCGTTCCATACGGACAGCCAGAGTCTCCAGGCCGAGATTTAAAAGAAAAGCAGAATGTGCCGCTGGATAACAGCCAAAGTCTCTCATTAGCTGCATTCTAGCCTTGATAATATAGGCCAGCTTTCCGAAATCACGGGTATAGACAACTCCATGGTAGGATTCATCCGGCTCGGTAAACTCAGGAAATTTGCCGCAAGTCCAGTCGAAATTACCGCTGTCGATGATAACACCGCCAACCTGCAGGGCATGACCATCCATATACTTTGTAGTAGAATGGATAACAATGTCAGCACCGAATTCAATTGGCTTACATAAAATTGGGGTTGCAAAGGTGTTGTCAATAATCAATGGCACCTGGTGGTCATGAGCGATTTTTGCAAATTTTTCAATATCTAAAACAGCCAGGGCCGGGTTTGCCAGGGTTTCTCCAAAAACTGCCTTGGTATTTGGCTGAAAGGCCCTGTGAAGCTCCTCTTCATCAGCTTCTGCATCTACGAAAATACACTCAATACCAAATTTTTTCAGGGTAACAGCAAAAAGATTAACGGTGCCTCCATAGATGGTGGAGGTACTGATAAAGCTGTCCCCGGCAGAACATAAATTTAAAATGGATAAAAGGGATGCGGCCTGCCCGGAGGAGGTACACATAGCTCCCACACCGCCCTCTAAGTCTGCCAGTTTCTTTTCCACACACTCCACGGTAGGGTTGGAAAAACGGGAATACATATGGGCAGTTGGCATATCGAAAAGCTGTCCAATGTGCTCGGTAGAATCAAAACGGTAGGTAGTGCTCTGGACAATCGGCATGACGCCAGGTCCTCCGTTTTCTGGTGTATAGCCTGAATGCAGGCATTTGGTTTCATCTTGCATCTCTTACTCCTCCTATACTTTAAACCGATATAGCACACCCCACCGCTATTTTCTTCTCTGTATAGCCTTTTTATCTTATTTTCGGGGTGTTTTAAGGCTTTTCACAAGATTTTGGCTATACAGAAAATTGTTTTTCACACTTTTTCTAAACTACTTTATTTTTTCTGTGGTAATATTTTGGGTAATATTCGCCCCGCCTTTTCAAAAGTGGTAATATTACCATTTCGCTGATATAAAAATTATAACTCATAACACCCCAAAAGCAACTCATATTTTGTATGAATTTTGTGGAAATATTTCGGAGTTTTAGGCAAAGAAAAAGATACCACACATTAAGCATACTATCTTTGTAAATTTAAACTTTTAGCCTTTCTTGGATTGAATTCTGTCATTAATTTTCTTTGCTTCGTTACGAAAATAGACCATAAACGCAAACCAAATCATAAAGGCTACTGCTAATTGAATTACTGCAATAATAACATTCTGAATAATTGTTGTACCTCCTATCCAACCAACTGCAAAAGCAACCATCGTATAAACTATGCATCCTATTCCCATATGAATAATGACTTTTATCGGCATAGGAAAATTATCATTTCTATATACTATAGATGGAACTCCAAATCCCAAACCTACAAGCACGCATCCAACAACCATCTTTGTGAATTGGTAATTCTCTAAGCTAAAGCTTCCACCATTGCTTATATCTAATACCATACCGACAAAACAAAAAATTACCATTGCTATTCCTATACTAATAACTGTACTTTTTATTAAATCTTTCATCATTTCTTTCATCTTACCTTACCTCCTACAAGCCTAGATACTTTTTAAATTCGGGCAAATATGTTCTAGATACATAATCCTTACAACCATTCTTTAATTTCAAAAGAAGTGTGCCATTAAATCCTGCTTCAATACTATCCATATAAGCCAAATTTACTAATGTTGATTTTGATATCTGCATAAATTGTCTTCCCAACTGTTGTTCAAGTTCATAAAGTCTCTTTCGTGAACGAAATTTTTGTTTTTCTCCAAAAATTATCGTATCTCCATCTTCGACCCTAACCATGTATATTTCATCTGGTTGCAAAATCACTATGTTGTCCTCATTCTGCAAAGCCGTTATCGGAGTTTCATTAGCACTTAGTATATCTATCATTTTCTGAATTTCATCCGTTACCTTATCAGCATAAATAATTGCATAAGGTTCATTGTATTCAGATGAAAGTTCTACACTTACTTTCATTCTCCGACCTCCTTTCCTGTTGATGATGAAATAATACAATGAAACATTTTATTTGTCTTAAGATTTTAGGTAAGTTGCAAAAAATAGAAGGTAAAATACATATAGTAATTGGTAGTTTATAAAATTAGGTTTTCTACTACTAAAAATTTATCTCACATAAATTATATCAAATATCTCTGTATTTACAATCAGATTCATCGGCTATGTTCCTGCTGATACATTATTTCATAAGCCCTTTTTTTGTTCTTTCGTTCCAATTCGGCTTTATCATCAATGAGTTTATTATATCGGTCTGCCAATTCGTTGTATTCCTTTACCATATTATCTAATTTTTTGCTAAGTTCTTCTTTTTCCTGCTCCATTTTCTTCTTATATTCCTTTGCAGACAATCCGCCCTGCTTCTTTTCTTCGGTTTCTTCGTATTCGTCAATATTAAAACCATGTTTTTTGAGTATGATAGGCATAATTCGATGCATCGAAGTTATAAAATCTCTTGTTATAAGTGTTTTGGCTGATAGTCGGTTGTCTTCGGTAATCATTAAAATATCTAAATGCAAATGTGGAAGTCCGCCCTTTCCGTCAACACCGCCTCCCTCGTCCAAATGACACACCGCACTCACTACATTATTATTAAATTTTGCATTCATATATTTTATAATTAAATCGTTGTATTCGTCCAAGCGTTCAAGTGGTAATTCTTCGGGGTATGAAAATATCGCCTCACAAATCCAATTACTTGCTTTGGTAATTCTGCCACCGCTTGCCACAACTCGCTTTTCTATTTGTTCCTTACAATCTTTATAAAGAGATTGCTTCGGTGCAATATAAATGCGGTTTTGTCCGCTTCGTTCCGTATCTATGTCGGGATTGCTGATATAATTCTTGTTTAATCTGCGATTATGCTTATCAATCCCTCCAAGTTGCCCTGCTTTATAGCATTGACAATGAAAACTAAACTTTGCCATAATTCCCCCTCCTCTCAAATACTTGGAGCAAGACCGTCTGTACTTCTAAATCTTGCCTCAAGGTATAAGCCCCTTTACTTTGCCAGCAAAGTTGGGGCTCAGTTATCGTTCCTCTTCGGTCTGCCTTTGATACTTTTCGGGCAAAAATATCTTTAAAAATCAATTTTCTTCTGTATAGCCTTTTTTGTTCAAAAATAGCCCCAAAACAACGCTAAAACCTTCAAAATACCGCCGTTCAAAAATCAATTTTTGATAAAATCGGAACTTCAAAAATTTTTTTCAAATTTTATAAAAGTTTTTGCTCCAAACTGTTCTCTATCGGTCATATTGTTTTTGACAAGTAAATAAATTAAAAAAGCCACCGCTTGGGTGGGTGTAGTTGGTGAAGCAATTACAAAGACAATCGACAGTTTCAAACTGTAAAGTTTTTTATATAGAGTTCTGATGTGCTTCACCACCTCAGAACTTTTTTAATGGGTGTACGATAAGAAAAAACATCACCCAAAGCAAACAAAATGTTAAATGTCCACGGCGGACAACCTCAAAAATAATGCCGAACCAAGTGAGGGCGACTTGATTATTGAAAAATAATGAACGGCTACGGCATTGGATGACGTGTGCATTATATGAAAAATGTAATGCAGTCTGGTACATATGAAAAACAAGGGCACGTTGCGTATAGTAATTAAAAGATCGACTTATGCTCTTATCGTCCTTTTCAATTCCGTGTAATAGCAAAGTAATGTATGTGTGTCTTCCGTCGTGTATTCTGCCATAAGGTAATTCTTCCTTTTTGGCTTTCACTCGGCATTTATTGAGATAATTATAAATTTCTTTCCACTTGCGAGATACTTTTCCAGTGTGGCATACATAGTTTTGTAATAAATTTATTTCCCACTGTAAAACAAAGGCTTCGGGTGCTACTGGTCTGCCAAGTATAGCCTCCTGCCATTCCTTATATATCTTTAATGTGGTATAGCCAGCGTTATGCAGTTCAATCTCTCGAACCTTTTCACACTTCGGCAGTTTTACTGTATCTTTCGTTACCAACTGCACACGATTATGGCAAATGGCAACTCTTTTGGTTTCCCAGTTTATATCTTTCCACATCAAGCCACACAGTTCCCCTCGTCTAAGTCCTTGTGTCATAGACATAACAACAAGATACAAAAAACTCGGGTCTTCCATTGTGGTGGCTTCATAAATCAGTTCATTTAATTGCTTGTAATCAAGTGCAGAGGCTTTATATTCCTTTTTCGGTGCAGAAATTTCCGCACCCTCAACAACATTTTCACTTACACCATACCTTACTTTATCTTTCAGCATATATGCCCAAATCTGCTTTAAATGGGTTTTGTATTTCTCGATTGACTTCCTTGAAATTCCCTGCTTTTCTTCAAATTCAAAATATGCTCCAATCTGTGCGGTCTGTATGGTCTTTACAAATGTGGTACGCTCACCATTAAAGAACCTTTTGAAATGGTCTGTCTGTATGCGGAGTTGTTCAACATAACTGTCTTTAATCTTTCCCTTTTTGGCTTGCTTGCGTTTCAGTTCCAGAAATTCATCCGCCACATCCACCAAACGAATACCCTCATTTTTGTAAATGACCTTTTTCTCTTTGGCTTCTGCCTTTTGTACTTCTATTTGATGAAGCCACTTTCTTGCTTCTGCCAATGTCTTAAAGGTCTTTCTTCTTTGGTACTTCGCTTTCATCAAAATTAAATACTAATTCTTCCATAGCGTTCTCCTTTACTTCGTGAATTTCAGCCTATGGTAATATTTTTGGTAATATTTTATCATATATTACCATATAACAAAAGCGATTTTATCTAGTGTTTATGCGGTGTTCAAGGCTTTTTATCTTGCCTCTACACCTTAAAGCGGTATCCGACACCCCAGATGGTTTCTATATACTGAGGCTTTGAAGTATTGGCCTCTATCTTCTCCCGTATTTTCTTGATATGGACAGTTACCGTTGCAATATCACCGATGGATTCCATATCCCAGATTTCCTTGAAAAGCTCCTCCTTGGTAAATACATGGTTTGGGTTCTGTGCCAGGAAGGTTAGAAGGTCAAATTCTTTTGTCGTAAAGGTTTTTTCCTCTCCATTAATATAGACGCGGCGGGCTGTTTTGTCAATCTTGATGCCGCGGATTTCTATGATTTCATTTTCTTTCACACCGGAGCCAATCAGCCGTTCATAACGGGCCAGATGAGCTTTAACCCGAGCTACAAGCTCGCTTGGACTGAATGGCTTTGTCATATAGTCATCGGCTCCCAGACCAAGTCCACGGATTTTGTCAATATCATCCTTCTTGGCAGAAACCATAATAATTGGCGTATTCTTTTCCTCACGAATCTGGCGGCAGATTTCAAAACCATCCACATTTGGAAGCATCAAATCTAAAATAATCAGGTCAAAGTTTTCCTTCATTGCAAGCTCAAGACCGCTGTCACCTCTGGTTTCAATAACTACCTCGAACTGGGAAAGCTCCAGATAATCCTTTTCCAGCTCTGCAATGGCAAGTTCATCCTCAATAATCAGTATTCTGCTCATTTCTTAATATCCTCCTCTGATAAATCTGGTTGTTTACTCCATTTTTTCAAGGTAAAGAAGATGTTGGTACCAACGCCTTCCTTTCCCGCCGCCCAAATCTGTCCACCATGGTCTTCAATGACCTTTTTAGCAATGGACAGCCCCAGTCCGGTGCCACCCTGGGAAGAGTTCCTGGAGGCGTCAGTACGATAAAAGCGTTCAAAGATTTTGGTACAGTCCTCTTTTTTGATACCCTTTCCATTGTCCTCGATTTCCACTTGAACATAATCACCGCCATCCTGGATTCTTATATTAATCAAGCCCTTTTTCTTATCCATATATTTTACGGAATTTCCTACGATATTATTTACAACACGCTTTAGCTGTTCTGCATCAGCCAGAATCTCCTGGTTTTTGTCAACATAGTTAAAATAGCCAATTTCAATGTTTTTAACCTCTAAATCAAAAGCTAAATCGTTGACACAGTCTGAAAAATATTGCTCCAGATTCAGATGGGTGAAATTGTAAGGAACAGCATTGCAGTCAATTTTAGTATATAGGGAAAGCTCATCTACAAGAGAACTCATATCACTTGCCTTGGCATAAATGGTTTTTAAATACTTGTCCATTTTTTCAGGGGTATCGGCGACACCGTCCAGAATACCTTCTGCGTAGCCTTTAATTGCTGTTAGTGGTGTCTTTAAATCATGGGAAATGTTGCTAATCAAGATACGGGATTCCTCCTCGTATTGAAGCCGTTCTTCCATCAGCTTCTTTAAGCGGATACGCATTTTATCAAAATCCTCGCAAAGCTCGCCAATTTCATCGTCTGTCTCTGCCTTTACCTCATAATCCAGATTGCCTTCACGCATATAAATGGTAGCGGTTTTTAAGGTATTCAGGGGCCTTAGAATACTGCTGTAAATCCAGAGGGTCAGAATGGTTGCTGTAAAACAGATAATCAAAATAAAGGAAAGGGCAATTTGTGTTGCAGAGGATCGCATTTGTGGTAGTATAGTATCCATATCAGTAATTACAAATATAGTAGCCTTTTTATTGTCTGCGGTTAAAAAATCCTGCTGTTTTACTAAGGATGGATGGTCGCCGCTTAAATAGTAGCCGCCGTCGATGCCGGAGCTGTCGGAACCATAAGCCGGCATATTTTCTACAATAGGGGAAAACTCAGCTTCATCGCCAATATAGACGTAGCTTCCGTTTTTACGGAGCACCAGATAGGAATATTTTTCCTTGAGCTCCCGGTTAATTTCATCCAGATACCGCCTATCCTCCAGCTTCTCTGGAGAAACCTTGGCACAGGTTTCGATATTGTTGCAGATACCGCGGGTCATCCGGTTCAATACCTGGATAGGATTGATTAAAATCTGTATGGTATTGGATTCTACATTATAGGATTTTTCGATGACATTCATCTGGTGACTGATGATAGCACCACCTACAGCCGCAATCATAATGATTGGTATAGTTATAATGATGAGAAATGCCACCATAAGACGTTCTTTAATTTTCATTCTATTCGTCTCCATTTGTACATTTATTGCTATATATGAAATAAGTATACCATACTCACAAAAAAAGGGGTAATAAAGTTTTTATAAAAAAGGGGTTGACGTATGGAGCAAAAACGTGTATGCTGTATTTACACTTTTAACAAATTTATATTATTATTTCTCTTATTCCGAGTGGTGGAGAGTTAAGGCTCTGTGAAACCACGGCAACCCCGCATAGCGGAAGGTGCCAATCTAAGCGAGCAATCGAACAATAAGAGGATTTGGTAGAATAATCAGATCCGTCTTATACGGATCTTTTTCTTTTTTAGCAAATCGCTCCTTCAAGAGAAATAATAAAGCACAAAGGAGGATTTTAATTTATGGAAAAGTTATTATTCACATCGGAGTCTGTTACTGAAGGACATCCGGATAAAATCTGTGACCAGATATCAGATGCAGTGTTGGATGCACTGATGGAGCAGGATCCAATGAGCCGGGTTGCCTGTGAAACAGCGATTACAACCGGTCTGGTTCTTGTTATGGGAGAGGTTACAACAACGGGCTATGTAGATATTCAGAAAATTGTCCGGGATACTATTCGTGAGATTGGGTATGATTCTTCCGATAAAGGCTTTGATGCCAACACCTGCGGTGTTATCGTGGCACTGGATGAGCAGTCTGCCGATATCGCGATGGGTGTAGATAAAGCATTAGAGGCAAAGGAGCATACCATGTCTGACAGCGATATCAAAGCAATTGGAGCTGGTGACCAGGGCATGATGTTTGGATTTGCTTCCAATGAGACAGAGGAGTATCTTCCATATCCGATTTCTCTGGCTCACAAACTGACCAGAAAGCTTACAGAGGTTCGTAAGAACGGCACACTGCCTTATCTTCGTCCGGATGGAAAATCTCAGGTAACGGTAGAGTATGATGAAAATGGTAAACCGGTGCATATTAACGCAGTTGTTATTTCTAGCCAGCATGCGGCTGAGATTAGCCAAGAGCAGATTCACAAGGATATCCAGAAGTATGTAATTGATGCAGTGATTCCTCAGGAGCTGGTAAATGAAGAGACAAAATACTTTATTAATCCAACTGGCCGTTTTGTTATCGGCGGACCAAATGGAGACAGCGGCGTTACTGGCCGTAAAATTATCGTAGACACCTACGGCGGCTATGCACGCCACGGCGGCGGAGCCTTTTCCGGTAAGGACTGTACTAAGGTTGACCGTTCTGCAGCCTATGCAGCCCGTTATGTTGCAAAGAATATCGTAGCAGCAGGCCTGGCTGACAAGTGTGAGATTCAGCTATCCTATGCGATTGGTGTAGCACAGCCGACTTCTATTATGGTAGATACCTTCGGTACAGGAAAGCTTTCCAATGAAAAGCTTATTGAGATTATCCGTGAAAACTTTGATCTTCGGCCGGCAGGCATTATTAAGATGTTGGATTTACGCCGTCCGATTTATAAGCAGACAGCTGCCTATGGACATTTTGGGAGAAATGATTTGGCTCTGCCTTGGGAAAAGACAGATAAGACAGAGACTTTAAAGAAATATTTATAAATTGCAGCAGGGAGTGGCACGCAATGATAGAAATTACCAATGTAGAAAAACATTTCGGCGATGTTTCTGTATTAAAGGACATCAATATACACATCAATCAAGGAGAAATCTACGGTTTGATTGGCCACAGCGGGGCGGGAAAATCTACCCTTCTTCGCTGTATCAATGGTCTGGAAACCTATACTGGCGGAAGTGTTAAGGTAAAGGGCCGGGAGGTAAAGGATTTAAGTCCGAAGGAGCTTAGAAGCTTTCGTAAGGATTTAGGTATGATTTTCCAGAATTTTAATCTTATGAACCGGAAAAACGTTTTTGAAAATGTTTCCCTTCCTCTGGAGGTCTGGGGTGCTGGTAAGGATGAGATTAAGGAAAAGGTTAATAAGCTGTTAGAACTGGTTGGATTGTCTGAAAAACGATATGCAAAGCCATCGGAGTTATCTGGTGGACAAAAGCAGAGAGTTGCGATTGCAAGGGCTCTGGCTTTAGACCCGGCTATCCTTTTATGTGATGAGGCCACTTCTGCACTGGATCCAAAGACAACAAAGGATATTTTATCCCTGCTGTTAAAGATTAATGAGCAGCTGGGAATTACCATTGTTATTGTTACCCATCAGATGGAGGTTATTAAGGAGGTATGCCAGAGGGTTGCCCTGATTGATGGCGGAAAAATTCGTGCGGAGGGCAAGCCGGGAGACATCTTCCTAAGCCCGGATACGCATTTAAAGAAATTTCTGGGTGATGAGGAAGAGGATGAATTTTATCCGGAGGAGGGAATTAATATCCGTCTGTACTTCCCTAGTACATCCTCTGAAAATCAGGTCATTACCAAAATGGCAAAGGAGCTTGATATCGACTTTTCCATTATTGGCGGTAAGCTTGAGAAATTCCGTCATGAGATTTTGGGAAGCCTGGTTATTAATATAGAAGAAAAGGACAAGGAAGCAGTGACGGCTTACCTTCAGAAAAAAGATATTTTATGGGAGGTGCTTTCCTAATGGCTGATATTATTTTAACTGCATGTAAGGAAACCCTTATTATGGTAGCTGCATCTACTGGGCTGTCAGTTATCCTGGGCTTTATCCCGGCGATTATCCTGACAGTTACTGCAAGTGATGGATTAAAGCCAAATAAGGCAGTGTATACGGTGTTAGACCTTCTGGTAAATATTTTCCGAAGCTTTCCATTTATTATATTGATGGTAATCATTATCCCGTTTACCCGGGCGATTGCAGGCAAATCCTATGGAGTAGGAGCGGCTATCGTACCCCTTACGGTATCTGCGATTCCTTTTGTAGCGAGAGTTATAGAGTCCGCTCTGCGGGAGGTAGATAAGGGAGTTATTGAGGCAGCAAAATCCTTTGGAGCCTCTAATACCCAGATTATATTTAAGGTAATGATTAAGGAAGCTGTACCGTCTATCGTATCCGGTATTACACTGACTGTTATCAGTATTATCGGCTACTCTGCCATGGGTGGAGCTATCGGTGCCGGCGGTCTGGGGGATGTGGCGATTCGATACGGCTATCAGCGTTATGAAACGGACATGATGATTGTAACCTGTGTCATTCTCATTATTTTTGTACAGGGCCTCCAGGCACTGGGCAATCATTTATATAGCAGATTATCAGGTTAGACTTGTTAAGGAGGAATGGTTTATGAAAAAGAGAGTACTTGCACTTGCATTAGCAGCTATTTTCGCAGTGAGCTGTGTTGGATGTGGTTCACAGAAGGCAGCAGAGGACGATAAGAAAATCGTGATTGGTGTTACCCCGGTGCCTCACAAGGATATTACTGAGGTTGCAGCAAAGCTCTTAGAGGAAAAGGGCTATGAGGTAAAAATTGTTGAGTATACCGATTATGTTCAGCCAAATACCGCATTGGAAGAGGGCGAACTGGATGCCAACTATTTCCAGACCTTAGGCTACATGGATGGACAGAATGCAGAAAGAGATATGCACTTGGTTTCTGTAGCTTCTATTCATGCTGAGCCAATGGGTATCTATTCTAAAAGCATAGCTGACCTGACTTCTCTTCCGGATGGAGCAACCATTGCAGTTCCAAATGATGAGGACAATGAGGACAGAGCATTACGAGTACTGGCTGAAACCGGTTTGATTGCCGTTCCGGAGGAGGGAAAAATCACACCTGCTGACATCACAGAGAATCCTCACAACTTCCAGTTTACAGAAATCGAGGCTGGCGGACTTCCAAGAATGTTAGAGGATGTGGATGTAGCTATTATCAATGGTAACTATGCACTTGAGGCAGACCTTGGAAACACCTCTAATGTACTTTACATAGAGGAAATTGTAGGTGAAAAAATTACTCTTCGTGGAAACGTCATTGCTGTTAAGGATGGCACTCAGGACAGCCAGAAGGTAAAGGATATTATCGAAGCCTTCCAGTCGGACGAGGTAAGAAATTATATTAATGAAACCTATGCAGGAGCAGTAATTCCGGTATTTTAAGTATAATAAAAGATAATAATCAGAACAACGGAAACCCCAGAGACTTAAACTCTGGGGCTTTCGTTGTTCTTTACTTTGTTTGCTTATTTAAGCTAACCCATTTACCATATACAGTCTGCTCATTATTTAAGTCATCGGTATAATTTTTATAGCCGCGTATCCGTACATAGTATTTTTTATTCGCTTTTAAGCTTTTGATAGTATAGCTTGTTTTGCTCTTAGATACCTTAATGGTTTTAGCTGATTTAAAATCCTTGTTTAAGCTGTACTGAATCTGATAACCATCTACACTTTTCTTTTTCCAGGTCAGCTTCAGGGCTTTGCTCATGGAAGAAGCCTTGAAGCTGGTGATTTTTGAAACGGTAGGAACTTCTACGGTAGCATCCTTAGAATTCGTAAATACAATACCAGCTACCTCAAAGCCGTATTCCCTGTTTGCTTCTACCGGGTCATCCACGGCATGATAGATGAGGGTGACCGTCCATAAATTATCCGTTTCTTTATTTGTCCCAATTTCAAGAGGATTTCTTCCCTGGGCATCGGTGGCGGTGGACTTATTTCCTACATTTTCAAGGGGATGTCCATTGACTGATTGCACCCAGAATTCCAGATCTTTAATATCAAAATCTCCGGTAATCACCGAACCTGAGGTGACATTTTCATAGATAGTATCACCAATCTTCAAGGTAAGGAGCGTTTCTCCCTCAGCGGCATTAGCCTGGGTGGAGGCTGGCAGAAGTACAGAAACAATACTCAGACAAAACACGAGAAAATAACTACATAGCTTTTTGGAATTTTTCATACAATTCCAGCATAATTCGTGCTGATTTGCAATGGAATTATGCTGGAATATGTTTTTGGTTCTGGTATAATGAGATTATAACGGAAGAAGGGGCGAGATTAAGTGGTTAAAATAGCAATTTGTGATGATGATGCCTATATTTGTTCAGAAATAGAAAAGGTTATATTTGATTTTGGAAAAACAAGTACTGTGGAGATGGAAATAGAGGTTTTTTATTCCGGGGAAGAGCTCATTCATTTTATGGAAAAGGAATATAGCTTTGATCTGGTGTTTTTAGATATTGAGTTGGGAGAGGCAACAGGCATTGAGGTAGGCAGTAAAATAAGAAATGAATTTGATAATTACATAAGTAAGATTGTTTTTATAACCTCAAAGGATGGATATGAACAAAAGCTTTTTGATGTCCAGCCCTTGAACTTTATAAAGAAGCCTCTTGATCATGAAAAAATAGAAAGGTGTTTAAGGCTTGCCATAAAATTGTTCGGTCTGGATAATCAAATTTTTGAATATAAAAAAGGTTATGATGTGGTAAGGGTCGATGCAAAGGATATTTTGTATTTTGAAAGCAGAAGAAAGAAAATCAGAATTGTAACTAACCGAGGCGAGGATTGGTTTTATGGAACCCTGGAAGGTATAAGGGAGAAGCTATCACCGATGTTTGTTGAACCTCATGGGTCATTTTTGGTTAATTTTGATAAAATAGAACGTATTACGAGGGAAAGTGCATTTATGAAAAACGGAGTGGAAATTCCGATTAGTCAACGAAATCTTAAAAATATCCGAAGCATGTTGATAGACGTAGAAAAGGAGAAACACAATGCCAGAGTATGAGTTAGTTCATATAGTAACCAATCCCATATTTACTTTTGCCATATACAAGCTTTTTCATACTTTTTTTAAGGAAGATGCCTATGATAAAAGGATAGAAAGGCTGACGTATTTGTTGTATTTTATCGTATCCTCAGTGCTGCCGTTTATTACGAAAATTCCATTGGTAACACTGATTTTTACTATAAGCTTTTTCTTTGGGATTTCCTTTAATTACAAGAGTTCTTTGCAGAAAAAAATAGTGGTTTCATCCTTTGTTTATGCCATATTATTTGTAATAGAAATAGTAATGTCAGTGAGTATTGGTTTTATGGATATTTCGGCACTTAAAGACAGCACCTTTCATTCGGGAATAGGGTTAATTTTAATACGAACGGTAACGATGCTTACTGCTTATTTACTAAATAGATATAAAAATGCAAGGAGGAAGGATTTTCCGATACCTTCTGCTTATTATGCTGCCTTTATTATTATTCTGTTTGGAACTTTGTATTTATTCGCAATTTCTCTGGAAAAGGATAATTTAACTCTTTTCAATGTCCTTATTAGTGGAGCTGTTTTAATTCTAGTAAATATAACCATGATATTAATTGATGAAAAAATTTATAATTCCATAGCTGTAAAGAATGAGAAGTATATGTTAGAGCAGCAGAATATCGCTTATGAGAATCAGGCTGAAATTATGAAGCAGTCGAATGAGTCCATAAGGGCACTAAAGCATGATATGAAAAATCATCTGCTTATGCTGTCTGCTATGTATAAAAATGGCAGAGGAAATGAAATAGAGGATTATGTCGGGAAAATTCTGGTTGAAATGACAGGAGAAGGCTTTTCCAGCTCGAATAATTTTGTAATTGATAGTATCGTTAATTTTAAGCTAAAACAGCTGTATGATACGGATACAAAAATAGCGGTGGACGTCTGTGTTCCGCCAGAGCTAAATATTTTAGCCTATGATATGACTGTTATACTGGGAAATCTGCTGGATAACGCCATTACAGCCACATTGAAAGCAGAAGATAAAAGGCTAGATTTGCGGATAAGCTGTAGCATGGGGAATTTAATTATTCTAATTGAAAATTCTTTTGATGGTGAGCTGATTTTTGAGGATGGAAGATTTAAAACGACAAAGAAGCATAAGAATAAGCATGGTTTGGGGCTTTCTAATATTGAAAAAATTCTGGAAAAATACGGAGGAGAAATACGAATGGATTACACCGGGGAAACCTTTTCAACGTCGGTAATACTTCCTTATGAGGGCTAAAATTATCACTTGTACCCTCAACTCCATCATTTGTACCCGAAGTCCGCACCAAGGGGGAAAATAAGTATAATAGATAGAGAGAAAAGCTTAAAAAAGTAGAAAATAGAGGACGACTTTTGAGTGAGGCGATTATGTATAGGGAAAGAGGTAAACGAAGAAAATGAAATTTTCTTTAAAAAAAGCTATAGATATAGCGTTAATAGGAATTTTTACTATAGACCTGTTGGCAGTATGTAAAATCATACCGTTAACAGGTAAACGTCAGTATGAGATGATCTGGATGTGGCTGATATTTTTGGGTATCACAATTTTTTTCTCTCAAATAGAGCAAATACAGAGCTGGTCATGGAAAAAAAGATGTATTATAGTTATCGCTTGGGGAAGTATATTTCTTTTTTCTTTTGTAGTATATAAGATTACTGCATTCAATATAGAAGGAAATACATCAGTAATTACAGCTCATGCTTCAGATGGAGAAATCAAAATGACAAGAGAAGAGCCAGTAATGAGTCAAGTTAGGGAAATTTTGAATTATAGGGGATTAAAAAGAACTATTTTTACAAAGAAAGAAATAATTGACGAGAATATAAAAAGAATAGAGTTACATTTTATCTATGATAAAAAGGAGCGGATATTAACTCTGTATCAAAATGGCAGGATTTTATTTGAAAATGAAGATTACCATATTGGATTTTTCGGAAAAGGGAAGGAAAGAGATTTATTTTTAGAAATGGAATGGTATATAGAACAATTTTTTGGGGAAGAATCAGGTTCTCATCTTTTGGCAATTTATGAGGATGGTACAGTTATTTTTGACAACAGAGAGTATGCAAATATACCTTCTGCAAAAGAAGGAAAACAGCTGTATTAGTATATATTGGGTGTCATGGTGGCTGGAGGTAGTTGATAACAAGGGGGTGGTTGCAATTTACAACCACCCCCTTAATTAGAGTTCTTCTGCCTTGAAGGCTGTGTAGCCTTCATAGTAATAGCTGTGGTCAATTCCTCTCATATAGACTTCACGGCTGTCTACCTCATCGGTAAGTGCAGCTTTCAGAATGTGCTTTATTTCAATATCCTTGACAGGGCTGCGTTCCATAGCCATCAGGTAATCGTCTTTATCTACTTTGCTCCAATCAATAACCTGACCGATTTCAGCTTTTAAAATCAAATCAAGCCAAATACGAGTACTTCGACCATTGCCTTCTCGGAAAGGATGGGCAATATTCATTTCCACATATTTTTCAATGATTTCATCGAAGGTGGACTGTGGCATTTTATCTATATTTTCAAGTGCTGCTTCTAAATACATCAGCGGTGTAAATCTAAAATTGCCCTTGGCTATATTAACAGTTCTGATTTGACCGGCAAAATCGTAAATATCTTCAAACAAATACTTATGAATTGCTCTTAAAGAAGAAAACTTACCTGCTTCTAGCTTATCAAGTATGCTGTTTTCAAAAAGCTCAATAGCTTTTCTTTTGCTTATGCGTTCTTCTTCGCGGGCAAGGGCAGAAGAATCATCAAGACCTAATTTATTTTCAAGTGCCATAAGGAACCTCCGCAATCAAATGGTTTATTATTATATTGTACCATTTGATTGCGGAGGATTCAACGGCTGTTAGATTTAGCGTCTATTTTATTCTCATTTTTCTTTATACAATCTTAATACTATTTCTAAAACGTTAATATGGACTTAATGCAATCGGGATTATAATAAGTACACGAAATGAGATTTGGAGCGTGTATTATGGGAATTCAGAAGCTGAACCGGTATATTTCATCTTTTCAGTTGATTATACTGGGCTTTTTTCTTGTTATATTGCTTGGGAGCTTTCTTTTAATGCTGCCGATAGCGACTAATGATTTAAAGGGAGCCAGCTTTTTAGATGCATTATTTACTGCTACCTCGGCAGCCTGCGTGACGGGGCTGGTGCTTCACAATACGGCACAGTACTGGTCTTTTTTTGGACAGGCAGTTATTCTTTTACTGATTCAGATAGGAGGTATGGGGGTAGTAACCGTAGCGATTGCGATTGCTATGCTTTCTGGTAGAAAAATTGGTTTGATGCAGCGAAGTACACTGCAGGAAGCCATATCAGCCCATAGAGTAGGTGGGATTGTAAAGCTGACAGTGTTTATTTTGAAGACGACATTTTTTATAGAGTTTATAGGAGCGATAAGTCTGTATTTGTCCTTTGGTATGGAATTTGGCTGGCTTAAGGGAATATGGTACTCACTGTTTCATTCCATATCGTCCTTTTGTAATGCCGGCTTTGACTTGATGGGAGAGATTCAGGGTAAGACCTCACTCATGTATTTTTCGGCCAATCCTTTTATTAATGTGCCAATTATGCTTTTGATTATTATTGGTGGTATTGGCTTCCTGACCTGGGAGGATATACGGAAAAACCGCTTTCAGTGGAGAAAGTACAGGATGCAGAGCAAGGTAGTGCTTCTGACTACGGTAGTATTGATTACCTTGCCAACACTCTATTTCTTTTTTATTGAATTTGGACAGAAAAAATGGCAGGATATGAGCCTTTTAGAAAGGCTTTTGGCTTCTTTGTTCCATTCAGTGACGCCTAGAACAGCGGGCTTTAATACGATTGATTTGAGTAAAATATCAGAGCCGGGACAGCTGATTACAATTTTTCTAATGCTGATTGGTGGTTCCTCCGGTTCGACGGCTGGAGGCTTCAAGGTAACGACACTGGCGGTATTGGCGATGACTATGACAGCGGTATTTAGAAAAAAGGATACAGCGGAATGCTTTGGACGAAGGCTTTCCTCGGAGTCTGTACATAATGCCGTAGCTATTTTTGCTATTTATATGCTTTTATTCCTGACAGGAGGCATGCTGATTTGCGGAATTGAAGGGATTCCACTTTTGTCTTCTTTATTTGAAGCGGCTTCGGCTATTGCAACCGTGGGACTGTCTCTAGGTATTACATCCCAGCTGGGAGCTATATCACAGATTATTTTAATAGGATTGATGTTTTTTGGAAGAGTCGGATGTCTTACTCTGGTGTATGCAGTCATTTCCAAAAAAGGAAGCTATCATTCACATTTTCCAGAAGAAAAAATAAACGTTGGTTAAAGGAGCTTTTAGTATGAAATCGATTTTACTGATTGGATTGGGGAGATTTGGGAGACATGCAGCAAGGAAGCTGGATGAGATGGGACATGAGGTATTGGCAGTGGATAAAGATGAAGAGCGGGTACAGGCGGCTCTTCCCTTTGTAACGAATTCCCAGATAGGCGATAGTACAGATGAGAATTTTTTAAAATCTCTGGGAATTAATAATTTTGATGTCTGCATCGTGGCAATCGGAGATAATTTCCAGAGCTCGCTGGAGACAACGTCTCTTTTAAAGGAGCTGGGAGCGAAGCTTGTAGTATCCCGGGCAGCAAGGGATGTACATGCTAAATTCCTTCTCAGGAATGGAGCAGACCACATCGTTTATCCGGAAAAGCAGCTGGCACTCTGGACTGCTATCCGCTACAGCTCGAATCATGTATTTGATTATATTGAACTGAATGCTGATTATTCCATCTTTGAAGTAGAGGTACCAGAACAGTGGATAGGAAAGAGCGTGCAGCAGATAGACATAAGAAAGCGATACCAGTTAAATGTTATAGCTGTTAAAAAAGATGGATATCTAAATCCAGAGCTGACGCCGGAATACAGCTTTTCTGAAGGAGAAACCATTCTCGTAATCGGAAAAAATAAAAATATACATAGATGCTTTCATTTATAAAAAGGGGGCGAAGGCTATGAAAACCCTGCTTTTGACTTTGATAATACTGGGATTGGGTGCCTTTGGCTTTTATGTGATTGGAAGGCTGGGAGGCTTTTTAGAGGATGTGACATTTTCTGAAGAGGAGATGCCAGATATGGATAAAAATGAGGCTGGAAGTGTATTCGAAAATGAGATAAAATAGAAGAACAAAAAAGTGGGAGATAATAAGATGGTTGATTTTTTCAAAAGTGTTATTATTCTTATGATTTCGTCAGGAATTGGTTTTCTGTTTTACAGCATCGGGTTTAGTGAAGCAAATATTATTACAGTTTATATTCTGGGAGTGCTGGTTACGGCGGTGACGACTTCAAGGAGAATATACAGCATGGTAACTTCGGTTATTAGTGTTCTTTTATTTAACTTTTTATTTATTGAACCGCAGTTCAGTTTTAATGCCTATGATACCGGATATCCGGCGACTTTTGTCATTATGCTGATTGCAGCCTTTTTGACCAGTTCTATGACGGCTCAGGTGAAATCTCAGGCGAGGCAGCTGACGGAAACGGCACTTTTGGCTCAGAATGAGCAGCTGAGGGCCAATCTTTTACGGTCCATATCCCATGATCTTAGGACACCGCTGACCTCGATTTCAGGAAATGCAGGTATTTTGCTTTCTAATGAAGATAATATAAGTAAAGAAAAACGGATGCAGCTATATGAGGATATTTATGATGATTCTCTTTGGCTGATTACCCTGGTGGAAAATCTTCTTTCTGTAACGCGGCTGGAGGATGGAACGATGAAGCTTCGTCCGACAACGGAGCTTTTAGATGAGGTGATTGCTGAGGCTCTGCACCATATAGACAGAAAATCCTGCGAGCATAATATACAAATGAAGTCCAGCGATGCTTTTTTAATTGTGAAAATAGATGCCAGGTTGATTATCCAGGTGATTATCAATCTGGTAGATAATGCGATAAAATATACCCCGGAGGGTTCAAAAATAGTAATAGAAGCTCATCAGGAGGGAAAACTGGCAGTTGTGACAGTAAGTGACAATGGAAAAGGGATTTCAGAGGAGGAAAAAGAGAGTATTTTTGATATGTTCTATACGGCGGATTCCAAGGTGGCAGACAGCCGGCGAAGCTTGGGACTGGGACTCTTTCTATGTAAATCTATTGTTACAGCTCATGGGGGAAGTATTTATGTAAAGGATAATGAGCCTCATGGCTCGGTATTTACATTTACGCTGCCGATAGAGGAGGTTACATTACATGAATAAAGCGTTAATTCTGGTAGTTGAGGATGATACAGCAGTTCGCAATCTGATTACGACAACGCTAGAGACTCATAATTACCGTTTTAAGACAGCAGCGACAGGTGAGGCTGCTATCCGGGAGACTGCTTCCTACAACCCAGAGGTGATTTTACTTGATCTGGGGCTACCGGATATGGATGGAATAGAAGTAATCGAACGAATCCGTACTTGGACTAAGACACCGATTATTGTAATTAGTGCCAGAAGTGAAGATTCAGATAAGATAGAAGCCCTGGATGCCGGAGCTGATGATTATTTGACAAAGCCATTTTCCGTAGAGGAGCTTTTAGCAAGACTTCGTGTGACCTTTCGGCGTCTTAATGATACAGGGATAAGTGATATGATACAGGCCTCTGTTTTTACGAATGGGAGTCTGAAAATTGATTATGCAGCAGGCTGTGTGTATATGGAAGACAAGGAGCTGCACCTGACTCCATCAGAATATAAGCTTTTATGCTTGCTTGCCAAAAATGTAGGAAAGGTATTAACACATAACTATATTACAAGAGAAATCTGGGGAAGCGCCTGGGACAATGATGTGGCTTCTCTTAGGGTCTTTATGGCAACCCTGCGAAAAAAAATAGAACCGGATTCCTCCAGCCCAGTTTATTTCCAGACTCATGTGGGTGTGGGGTATCGTATGCTGAAAATTTAAAAATTTTTCCAGTGTTGGAAAAACAACATAACTCCTCCGCTTTTTTGAGTAGAATAGACTTAAAAAAGGAGGAGTTATTTCTATGGAACATAAAATGTTTTGTTTTCAATGTGAACAGACGGCAGGCTGCAGCGGCTGTACCGGAAATGCCGGAGTCTGTGGTAAAACAAGTCGGACAGCCGGACTTCAGGATAAGCTGACAGGGGCCTTGATTGGTCTTGCAAAAACCTGCAGCAGCAATCCTCATACGGAAGAAACAACAAGGCTGATTATCCAGGGCTTGTTTACAACGATTACAAATGTAAGCTTTAACGATGAAACGATTCAGCAGTTGATTGATGAGGTGCAAAGAGAGAAACAGCGAATTTCCCCAGGCTGTGCGGATTGTGCTGCAAGATGTGGAAATACAGATGATTATGACATGGAGAAGCTGTGGACAGACAATGAGGACATCCGCTCTTTAAAATCTTTGATTTTATTTGGTATCCGTGGTATGGCAGCTTACGCTTATCACGCTCTGGTGCTGGGATATAGTGATGCAGCGGTGGATGCCTTTTTCTATAAGGCCCTGTCTGTGGTTGGCTATGACATGGGAATGGAGGAGCTGCTTCCGATCGTTCTTGAGGTTGGTGAGATTAATTTAAGGTGCATGGAGCTTTTGGATAAAGCAAATACACAGACCTATGGAACACCAGTACCAACAAAGGTGTCTCTAATGATAGAAAAGGGACCATTTATTGTAATTACCGGTCATGACCTGTATGATTTAAAGAAGCTTTTGGAGCAAACAGAGGGTAAAGGAATTAATATCTACACCCATGGTGAAATGCTACCGGCTCATGCCTATCCACTGTTAAAGAAATACCCGCATTTGAAGGGGAATTTTGGAACGGCATGGCAGAATCAGCAGAAGGAATTTGCTCACCTTCCGGCACCGATTCTCTATACAACCAACTGTCTGATGCCGGTTAAGGAAAGCTATGCTGACCGGGTATTTACAACAGAGGTAGTTTCTTATCCGGAGATGGTGCATATCGGGGAAGATAAGGACTTTACACCAGTGATTGAAAAGGCTCTCGAGCTGGGAGGCTATAAGGAAGACACCCAGTTTACCGGTATCAATGGTGGAACGACAGTGATAACCGGATTTTCTCATGGAACGGTTCTTTCTGTAGCAGATAAGGTTATTGAAGCTGTGAAAAAGGGAGAGATTTCTCATTTCTTCCTGGTAGGTGGCTGTGACGGTGCTAGAACTGGAAGAAATTATTATACCGAGTTTGTAAAGAAAACGCCGAAGGATTCTATTATTCTCACTCTGGCATGTGGAAAATATCGTTTTAATGATTTGGATTTGGGGGAAATCGGAGGTCTTCCAAGGATTATGGATATGGGGCAGTGCAATGATGCGTATAGTGCCATCAAAGTAGCTGTAGCCCTCGCAGAAGCTTTTAACTGCTCTGTCAACGAGCTTCCGCTATCCATGGTACTTTCCTGGTATGAACAGAAGGCGGTATGCATCCTTTTAACCCTTTTACATCTGGGAATTAAAAATATATATTTGGGACCTACGCTTCCGGCCTTTATTTCACCGAATATTTTAAGCTATCTGGTAGAAAATTATAATATTTCGCCAATCAGTACACCGGAAGAGGATTTAAAGAAAATATTGAGCTAAAAGGGGCAGGTAAGCCTCATGCTGTATATGGACAGGAGCGAATTTCGTATCATTCCAGGAAAAGACCTAGCCGAGCAAAACCATCTGTCCTGCTTTGGTTTTTACTAGACTATAGGTCTGTGTGGATGATTTGGAATTTTGGATTGTAGATTTGTTAAAATTCAGACGACAGAAAAAAGTGTTGGTATTGTACCAACACTTTTTTCGCTTTGCAGGAAAGCTCTCCTCTCGGAGAACTTCGAAAGGAAAATAGCCCGTCGGAAGGTGGGCACACAAAGAAGACGATTATGATTAGAAGATGTAGAATCCTTCTTCTCCTTCTTCGCCGAAATCAAAGTCTTCTTCGTTTAGGAAATAATCCATATTCAGAAGGTCATCATCACTCATTGAGCGGATTTCCTCAGAAGTCATGCCTTCAGGTGGATTTTCAATGTAGTTTTTGCGTAGTTTTTCTGTATGCTTGTTCATGACACAAACCTCCGTTTCATAGACAGTTAAGAAGTTCCCAATTCTGCAGAAAGAAAGGGAAAAGCTCTATGGCGATGGTGAAAACACAGTGTCTGTGAGGAATGCTTAATGACGGAAATAAAAATAATTCCTGGAAAATTTGTGAAGAATAGATATTGAATAGAGTTGGAACAAATGATAATATTTAGTTGGGACGATAGCATACGTATAGTATTATGTGAAAAATAGGAATAAGAATTGCAGGTGACAGAGGTGAACATAGAAGTATATGATAAATGCAATATTTGATTCGGGAAATTTGAGAGCTTAGATGATGTACAGCTTGTGCTGGTATTTAAGCTTTCCCGATTTGGACGTAATGCAAGCATCGGAAACGGATGGATGGGCATAACTACAGCTATCGCAAACAATGGAGTGAAGATAAGGTGAATGATGCGGTAGAAAAAATAATCTGGAAGCTGGTGCAGAATCCCAAATTATATGAAACGAGGGAAATCAAATGTCAGTCCGGAAGAAACTGGTCATCATGTTTGCAGTAATGGTCATCGTACTGGGCTTTAGCATTGGTGTCCAGTCTTATGAGTCATCAAGAATTATGGTGATTGAAAATAAAAAGAATGAGATGTCAGATACAATCAACCGAATTGATATCAATATTAATTTCTGGGTATTGAATGTCGCCAAGTTCGCAGAGCGGACTGTCGAAGAGCAGCTAAAAGAAGCTATGCTTACAGGTGATTCCTCAAGCACAGAAACGATGCAGGAATGGTTTTCGGATTATACACAGATTATAGAGGCAGTTTCTGATGTGGCAGTATTTGATGATCGGGGAAAGATGGTGTATCATTATCAGGAAACAGGTGACAATGAACCGGACAGCAGACGTTTGGCATTATGTTACCAAAAAGCTTTTGCGGCTCCTGAGGGGGAAGTCTGGTTAGATATGGGATGTGCTTTGTATTCGAAAGATGAGGTAGTGACGATGGTAAAGGCCGTTCCGGGTGAGTCGGAAAGCAAGCTGTGCGGACTTCTTGTGATTGAAAATAACTAAAAAATAAAAAGGAGGTAGCTGAGTTTATGAAGATATTAGTGAAGAATGGACAGATTGTTACAGAAAATGAAAGTTATTTATCCGATCTTCTGATTGAAGATGAAAAAATTGTGTGTATCGGTAAAAATCTGAAGTCAGAAGATGCAAAGATTATTGATGCAGAAGGAAAATATGTGCTGCCTGGTGCGGTGGATGTACATACACATATGGATTTGGATGTGGGGATCGCAAGAGCGGTAGATGATTTCTATGATGGTACCGTGGCAGCTGCCTGCGGAGGAACTACTTCTATTGTGGATCATATGGCATTTGGACCGGCAGGGATTCCGCTGCATTATCAGGCTGATGTCTATAAAAAACTGGCGAAAGGAAAGGCTGTGATTGATTATGGCCTGCATGGTGTGGCGCAGCATGTCGACCAGGAAATTTTGGATGAGCTGGAGACAATGGTGCAGGATGGAATTCCGAGTGTAAAAGCTTATTTGACCTATGGATTTAAATTAAATGATGCAGATGTTCTTCAGATTCTTATGAAGATGAAAGAGATCAACGGGATTACGGCCTTCCACTGTGAGAATCATGACGTGGTTGAATTCCTGAAGAAGAAATATAAAGAAGAGGGAAAAACAGCACCGATTTATCATGCAAAGAGCCGTCCAAATCTTGCAGAGGCAGAGGCAGTCGAACGAGTATTGAAACTTGCTCATATAGCGGGTGATGCACCGGTCTATATTGTGCATCTTTCCTGTAAGGAAAGCCTTGAGGCCGTTCGTGAAGCCAGAAGAAGAGGACAGAAGAATATTCTTGTAGAGACTTGTCCACAGTATCTGCTATTAACAGAAGAATGTTATGAGAGAGAAGATGGTTTGAAATATATCATGTCACCGCCTCTTCGAACAAGAGAAGACTGTGAGGCTCTGTGGGAGGGGCTTGCAGATGGTTCGATTCAGGTCGTTGCAACAGATCATTGTCCGTTTAACTATGGGATTGAAAAGCAGATGGGAAAAGATGATTTCACGGCATGCCCAAACGGGGCTCCGGGAGTGGAAGAGCGCCTGATGCTGATGTATTCAGAAGGTGTCAGAAAAGGAAGAATTACGATCAACCAGCTGGTAAAATTATTATGTACCAATCCGTGTCGGATTTATGGATTGATGCCGGAAAAGGGCACGATTCAGCCGGGAACAGATGCGGATCTTGTCATGATTGATCCGGATGCTTCTATGCAGATTAAAGAATCCAATATGCATGGTGCCGGTGATTATACCGCTTATGAGGGAACCGTGATTCAGGGCGATATTTCTCTGGTAATGCAGAGAGGAAAAATAATTGTAAAAGATCACAAGTTCCTTGGAGAGAAGGGAGCAGGAAGATTCCTTCATCGCAAACCGTATACAGATAAAGTAATGTAAAAACAGAGTTTGTGTACAGGTCTGAGGAGGGTATGATAAGATGTGGGATGGGCTGCAGAAGAATATTGGAAGACATTTTGTGTTAAGCGTGTTTATCGTGATGCTGGCAGGGCTTTACATTGTTGGCTGTCGTGGAAACAACAAAGATACAGAAAAAAATCTAAAAGACAGTAAGATTGTTGTATTGTTTCCCGGTGAGACTGGAGATTTGAGTTGGAATGACATGAATTATGAAGGTGTACAAATCTGCCGGAAAAAATATGGAATAGACATCAAATGTGAATTCAATGTTCAGGAAGCTGAATTTGAGATGATGCTCAAACGATATGGAGATAACGGTTATGATCTCATTCTGGCATCTGGTATGCAGTTTAGTGAGGCAGTCAATATCGTTGCCTCAAAATATCCAGATACAACATTTTGCATTATCAATGGAAACAAGTGTGAACATAGTAATATTGCATTGATTAATATCAAAGAGTACGAAGCAAGCTATCTGGCATCTATTATTGCTGCTAATATCGAAGAGAACGAAAAGATAGGAATGATCGCCGGATACCCAAATTCGGCAATGGAGAAGCTTTTGGATGTATATGAGGAGAATATGAAAGAACTCCTTCAGAAAAGAGGGATTGCATTCGAGTCTTCCTTTCGTGCTTATACGAACAGCTGGAAGGACGACAATCTGGGACGGAAAATTGCAAATCAGATGATAGACAGCGGTGTGGATATGTTGTTTGTGTCTCATCAGCTGAAAGGCGATAATATCAGTATTGGAATAAAAGAAGAAATTTTTGAACCTGTTTATTCTGAACAAATACCGCAAGAAATCAGGATGAAAGTTTCAGATGCAATGAAATGATCTAAGGCAATACCTAAAATGAGACTGTTTGGAAGTGTTGTTACAATATGTCATGACACGCTCAGACAGTCTTTTTTTTCTTTAGTGTGTCCAGGAAGCTGGACCACGTTTGTAGAGAGGGTAAGTGTGGGAGGATGTCATAATGACTAACAACTCCAAAACAAGGCTACAACCCAAAAATTAATTCTTTCGTCCTACCGTCTACCTGTTGACAGATTTACGCTTTTATGATATTCTCATTTCAAATATTTATTATTTCCCTATCTTATTTTCATTTCTGGATGCTAACCGGGCTGTTCGCCGCTTTTTTTCCAGAAGTTTTACAAACTAATTTTTACTTAAAGAAAGGATTTTGCCTATGGAAGAAAAAAAGACACTAATTCGTTACCCGTTAACTAATGATTACATGTTTCATGTTGTCCTGCAACGTTCCACGGAAAGCTGCCGTCATTTTCTCGCTGCAGTTCTGGATCGGAAGCCAGAGGAAATCACTCATTTGCAGATTTTAAATCCCTTGATTCCTGGAGAAAGGCTTCAGGAAAAGCAGTGTATTCTGGATATCCGGCTTAGTATTAATCATGGGGAGCAGATTGGTATAGAAATGCAGGTAAGCCGCATCGAGGGCTGGACGGAACGCTCTCTTTATTATCTGTGTCGGAGCTTTACCTCACTAAACCGGGGGGATTATTACGAAACTGCTAATCCAACGGTACATATCGGTATTCTGGATTTTAATCTGTCAGCGGATGAACCTTACTTTTTTTCTCAGTATCGTTTCTTAAATACATCCACCTTTCAACCTTATGATGACAAACTCTCCATTTATGTGATAGAATTAAATAAGCTAAAAAATGGCTGTAACGAGGAACATAAGGAAATTTATCACTGGGCTCAGCTTTTTAAGGCCCAAACATGGGAGGAATTGGACATGATTGAAAAGAACCATCCGGAATGTGGAGAATTTGTTGCTGTTTTAAAGGAATTAAATGAAGATGAAATGATGCAGCTGGAATGTGAGGCCAGAGAAATGTATGAAAAGGATCTTCACGCTCATAAAAGAGCAGCTTTACGGGAAGGTCTTGAGCAGGGAATTCAGCAGGGGATTCAGCAGGGAATTCAGCAGGGAATTCAGCAGGGGATTCAGCAGGGAATTCAACAAGGAGAGCTTTTTACTGTTATTTCTCAAACCAAGAAAAAAATAGGAAAGAATAAGACAGTTACAGTAATTGCAGAGGAACTGGAAACGGATATATTCTTAATTGAGCAGATTGCTAAGATTATTTCTGAACTGCCAGTGTATACAGTAGAAGGAGTCTATGAGAAATTAAAGAGAGAAAATTTCTGAATTTTCAATTGTCGAAGAAATGAGTGGCACAATGAGAACAAGAGAAGGGGTAATTAAATATGGACTATCCTTTCCGGATACCTATCAGGATGCTCCTTTTCATGATGATAACTGGCAGCTGGTAAGGGTGCGGAAAAATAAAAAAGTATTTCTTTGGATCTATGAAAAAGGCGGGAATTTGTGTATCAATATTAAGGTTGACCTCGAATGGAAGGATTTATGGAGAAGTAGATATGAAGCGGTTATACCTGGTTATCATCAGAAGCAGGAACGCTGGAATACAGTAATATTAGATGGGACAGTTCCAAAGAAGAAAATTAAGAGAATGATAGAAGAGAGCTATGATTTGGTATTAAAATAGATTTTGAGGAGGAAGCATGGAGCTTATTGTTTTTTATGAAGACAGGGATATTATTGTATGCGAAAAGCCTGCCGGAGTACCATCCCAGAGCGATAGAACTCAGGATATAGATATGATAAGTAAAATCAAGAATTATCTGCGGGAAAAGGAGCCAGAGGGCGGTGTGCCTTATGTAGCAGCTGTGCATCGTCTGGATAGGCCGGTAGGTGGCATTGTGGTATATGCAAAGACACCAAAGGCAGCGGCAGGGATAAGTAGGCAGATACAGAACGGGCAGATGGAAAAACAATATCTGGCTGTGGTATGCGGTGATTTTTCTGATGAGATTGGTAAGGATACAGAACTTTGTGATTATCTGAAAAAGGATGGGCGGAGGAATCTTTCTATAATAGCAGGGGAGAAGGATGGAGAGGCTAAAAAGGCAAGGCTTTCCTATCAGGTATTGGGGACGGTAAAGGATAAAGAAGAAAGAGGTCTAAGTCTTTTAAATGTTCGACTTTTTACCGGACGTCATCATCAAATCCGGGTACAGCTTTCCCAACACTTGGCTGGTATTTGGGGAGATACAAAATATAATCCTGGTGAAAAGGAAAGGGCTGGTTTTAAAGAAATTGCCTTATATTCCTGGCAATTGTCTTTTCATCATCCTATAACGGGAAAGCAATTATCCTTTGAATCTATACCGAAAAAATATCCATTTTCAGAGTTTTTTGTATTGAAGGAAAAAAATAAATAATAATCCGGCAACCGGAAGATACTAAAGGAAAAGTGTCGAGGTGATTGCATGGAAAAAAGAGAATATCGGGAGATTTGTATTTTGATAGGAACTACGGCAGCAGTGTATTTGGGCTTCAAATATCTGCTGCCTTTGGTAGCTCCTTTTTTATTTTCCTGGTTGATAGCCTGGATGCTTCTGCCTGCTGTTACCTTTTTAAAGAAACGGCTCCATATTTCAAAGGGAATTGGAGGAACACTTTTAATTGCGATGCTGATTGGTATCCTGGGGTTTTTAGTGCTTGGACTGGGGCGGCTAGGACTTTCCCAGCTCGGAAAACTGGCACGGGATTTCCCGGTTTACGAACAGCTTTTTAAGACTCAGGCAGCTGAATTTTGTGGATATTGCGATGAGCTTTTCAGCCTTGAAAAAGGAGAATGCCACAGACTTATGGAGCTGGGGATGGAGCAGGCTGGTGGCGTGGTTCGGACAAGGCTTTTACCGGAGCTTTCCAGACAGACGGTATTTGGTGTAGGAAAGCTGTTTTCGGCACTCTGGATTTTGCTTCTTGTATTTTTAGGGACGTTTCTGATTGTGCGGGATAGTGATGACTTGAAGGTTATCTGGGAAGAATCGGTGTGGTATCAGAAGGGAAGAGGGGTTCTGGCCAGGCTTTCTAAAACCGGTCTTGCCTATGGAAAGGCCCAGCTTATCATTATGGGATTTACCATATTGGTATGCGGAATTGGAATTTTCTTGACAGGAAATCCCTATAGTCTCCTGATTGGTGCGGTAATTGCAGTACTGGATGCCCTTCCGGCCATTGGCAGTGGGCTCATTTTGATACCATGGAGTATTATTAAGGTTTTTAAGGGACAGCTTTTCCATGGAGCAGTGCTCCTTAGCTGCTATGTAATCTGCCAGGTGCTGCGGCAGCTGATAGAGAGCAAAATAATAGGCGACAGGATTGGAATAAAGCCCATATTTACCATAATTGCCATGTATGCTGGCCTTAAGCTGTTTGGTATTCTCGGGTTTATTCTCGGACCTGCCGCCCTGATTATTATTAAAACGAGTCTGCAAAGTCTATGGTGATATTGCCTACACCGCCACTAACCTCCAAAGAGTAAGGAGCTCCCGGATTTTCGGTATAGGTATCGTCAAATTTTATTTTGTTTCCGTTGAGGGTCATTGTGCCTAAGCCTTTCTCTAAGGAGAGATAGTAGTTTTCTCTAGAATCAGAAAGAGAAAGCTCGGTATTGCCTACACCGCAGTTAATAGAGGTGTGGCCTTGAAGTGTGCCGCTAAAAATGACGTTTCCTACACCGGAGTCGATTTCCGCATTACCAAAGGCTGAGCTGGTAAATTTGATGTTGCCGGTACCACCGTCAATATCAGCAGAAGAAGCAGTGACCTGGAATCCTTTAATATCGCCGACTCCGGCATCAATATCCAGATGTTCCATAGCCAGCTTTTCCAGCTCAATATTGCCCACACCGCCGTTAAGCTCCACTTCTTTTGCAGTAAAGTCCTGTGGAACGGTAATATGGATAGAAGCGTTACGTTGCTTATTGGCATTATCTAAAAGGTCGAACAGGTTATTTAAGGAAAAATTTCTGAAGCTATTCGGCTCTTCCAGAATCAGGGTATTTCCATCCTGCTTTACGATATAACCATTATAGACATTATGAAGCTCTACCTGAATTTCATTAACATCATCTTTTTTTAAGTAAACAGAATAGATAGAAGCATCAAGCTTGATATTCTGAATACCGGAGAAGGAAAGCTCACGGTCAGAAAAATCTGTGGCAGTATATCTGCCACGGTTCTTATTACTGCTGTCAAAGGAATCTGTAATAAGGATGCCAGAATGGTGTCCCTGATAATGGCTGTCTGGGGAATATACACCGGTTAGGAATAAAACACTTGTTACAATGCCACCGATAATAGCTGCAATTAACAGGATGGCAAGGGTTGTTGCGAGATATTTGACAAATTTCTGCTGAGTATTCATTTTATTTCAACACCTCCAAACAAACAGGTTGCGTTAATAAAAACGGTAGGAGCATCCGGACTTGTCATGTAACGTCTGCGGTTAGTTACACCGCCGAAAACCGGAGTGCTCTGAACCTTTACATTTACGTAGTTCGGAAGAAAAATTTCGATACCGCCAAAGGTAGTATTACAATAAATAGTTACATTTTCATTGATAATGGCATTTTCCAAATGGAGGTCTACAGCACCAAAATAGGCATTGGCAGTTGTACCGTGAAAAATCTCGTTATCAAAATTTATATTCTGGGCGGCGAAGGTGGAAGTGTAGGCTTCGCTTCCGTTGGCATGGGTACTGTGCTCCCAGTCACTGTTGCTCCCTGCTGTGTAGTTGTTTGCACCTGTGTAGCTTTCTCCTCCGTAGCTTCCGGAAGAGTTTTGTCCGTTGGGGCCGAAGTGGCCGTTCCTGGGTGTTTTCTGGAAGGTATTGGCAAACATGATACCAAGACCCACAATAACCAGAATAACAGGAATAATCAACTGGCCTACAAGCCGCATGTTAAAGAAGCCCTGGCGTGATAAAAGAAGCATGACACCAATGACAAGGCCGATGCTTGTACCGGTCTGAAACCCGTTCTGGATGATGGAGATTCCACAAGGAATAATAATAAAGAAGGTCCACCAGCCAGGAAAGAATAAATTAAAGTCCCAAAGATTAAAAGCGTTACCTGCGAAGCCGATACCGATAAGGATAAAGAACAGACCCCACAAAATGTTGGATAAACGTGAACGCATATGATTACCTCCTGATTTATTTGATGGCTTTATTATAGGAGAAAAAGTCTGAAAAGCCTAGTTACATTTGCAAGGAAAATAATGTGACAAATGTAATAATCTGGCTTGACAATAGTGAAAAATTCCCTTAAAATCAACAATATGATACAGCGATGAAAAGGGATAGTACGAAAAGAAGGGCTGTTAAAGAGAGAGAATGACAGGTGGAACATTCTTACAGCGGCTTTTCGGAACCTGCCTTGGAGCTTCTGTGCGAAAGCATAGCGTAGCTGCGGCGTTAACGCATACAGGAATCCCCGCATTGGGAGGTTCTAAAGGAGAACTGGGAAAGCAAAAGACTGCTTTGGACAGTTAATAAGGGTGGTACCGCCGATTTTCGGTCCCTTGTTACAGGGGGGTCGATTTTTTTATTTGATGGAAAAGTGCGTCCTATCGAATAAAAAGCTCTCCGGGCAAAAATGCAGGAGGAGAATTTCGACTTCTAGGAAAAGTTTATTTAAAAACAAGGAGGATTACATTTTATGGCACAGGAAAAGAAGTTAGTAGAAGAGATTACTTCTATGGAAGAGGATTTCGCACAATGGTATACCGATGTGGTGAAGAAGGCGGAATTGATTGATTATTCCAGCGTAAAAGGCTGTATGGTAATTAAGCCGGCTGGTTATGCTATTTGGGAAAATATCCAGAAGGAGCTGGACAGAAGGTTTAAGGAAACAGGGGTAGAGAATGTATATATGCCAATGTTTATTCCAGAAAGTTTGCTGGAAAAGGAAAAGGACCATGTAGAGGGCTTTGCACCTGAGGTTGCCTGGGTAACCCATGGCGGTTTAAGCAGGCTTCAGGAGAGACTTTGCGTTCGGCCTACTTCCGAAACACTGTTTTGCGATTTTTACGCAAATGAGATTCAGTCTTACAGAGATCTGCCAAAATGTTATAACCAGTGGTGTTCTGTTGTCCGTTGGGAAAAGGAAACCAGGCCATTTTTACGTTCCAGAGAGTTCCTGTGGCAGGAGGGACATACTGCTCATGCGACTGCTGAGGAGTCAAAGGAGCGTACAGAGCTTATGCTGAATGTATATGCGGATTTCTGTGAGGAGGTTCTGGCGATACCGGTTATCCGCGGCAGAAAGACAGATAAGGAAAAATTTGCAGGAGCAGAGGCAACTTATACGATTGAAGCACTGATGCACGATGGTAAGGCACTGCAGTCCGGGACAAGCCACGACTTTGGTGATGGTTTTGCAAAAGCCTTTGGTATTCAGTATACCGATAGAGATAATAAGCTAAAATATGTACACCAGACCTCCTGGGGTATGACGACCCGGTTAATTGGGGCGATTATCATGGTACACGGAGACGATTCCGGTCTGGTACTGCCTCCAAAAATTGCGCCTACTCAGGTTATGATTATTCCGATTATGCAGCAGAAGGAAGGCGTTCTGGAAAAGGCAGCTGAACTTAAGGGCGTATTATCCTCTAACTTCCGCGTTAAAGTAGATGATTCAGACAAGAGTCCTGGCTGGAAGTTTAGTGAACAGGAGATGCGTGGTATTCCTGTCCGTATTGAGTTGGGACCAAAGGATATCGAGGCAAACCAGTGTGTGATTGTAAGACGTGATACCAGAGAAAAGCTGGTTGTATCCTTAAATGAGGTAAATGAAAAGCTTTCTGAGATTCTGGAAACAATGCAGAATGATATGCTGGAGCGTGCAAGAGCTCATAGGGATACACATACCTACGTGGCTACTGATTACGAAGAGTTTAAGCAGACCATCACTGAAAAGCCGGGCTTTGTAAAGGCTATGTGGTGTGGTGATGAGGCTTGTGAAAATAAGATTAAAGAGGACACTTCTGCAACTGCTCGTTGTATGCCATTTCCAGAGAAGCAAGAGCAGATTGCAAATACCTGTATCTGCTGCGGAAAGCCTGCTAAAACCATGGTATATTGGGGCAAGGCATACTAAGAGTATTGTAAATCTATAAGAAAAAGAAAGGTGGGTTTGAGGTGGTAATGGAAATTCCGGATAAAGTGGCATATATTATTACTACTCTTATGGAACATGGCTTTGAAGCATACGCCGTCGGCGGCTGTGTCCGTGACACGATTCTAGGCCGGATTCCGGGAGACTGGGATATTACCACCTCGGCCCGGCCGGAGCAGGTAAAGGAGCTGTTTAAACGGACCATTGACACGGGAATCCAGCACGGGACTGTTACTGTTATGCTGGAAAAAGAGGGCTTTGAGGTTACAACCTACCGGATTGATGGAGAATACGAGGACAGCCGTCATCCAAAAAGTGTAGAATTTACCACAAATCTGATTGAAGATTTAAAAAGACGCGATTTTACGATTAACGCTATGGCGTATAATCCGGCAACAGGGATTGTTGATGCTTTTGATGGCATGGGAGATATGGAGCGGAGGATCATCCGCTGTGTTGGAGAAGCTGAGGAACGTTTTGACGAGGACGCCTTGAGAATGCTTCGGGCTGTGCGGTTTGCTGGGCAGCTAGGATTTTCTATTCATGAGGATACAAAAAAGGCCATTTGCAAAAAGGCAGAGACCTTGAAAAATATCAGTGCCGAACGAATCCGGGTGGAGCTGGATAAGCTTTTGACCTCGCAGAATCCGGGATTTTTGATGACAGCCCTTGAAACTGGGATGACTCAGGTGATTTTACCGGAGTGGGATGCTATGGCAATAACAGAGCAGAATAATCCGCATCATATTTATAGTGTCGGCGGTCATACCATAAAGGTGCTGGAGGCAGTACAGGCTATCTGGAAGGAGCAGGGAAATCAGGAGGATAAGAAAGGGTATTCTATTCTTTGCTGGGCAGCATTTTTGCATGACTGTGGAAAGCCACAGGTGAAAAGCCGGGATGAAAAGGGAATTGACCATTTTTACGGTCACGATGAAACCGGAAGCAGGCTGGCAAGAGAAATACTGCGTCGGTTGAAATTTGATAACTATACGATTGATATGGTAACCCGTCTGGTAAAATGGCACGATTACTGCTTTGATGATAAGCCGGTGGCGGTGCGCAGGGCAGCCAGCAAAATTGGTACAGATTTGATGGAGGATTTGTTTCTTTTACAGAGAGCGGATATATTGGGGCAGAATCCGAAGACCTGGAAGGAAAAGCTTTCAAAGCTTTCCAGGGCAGAAAAAATCTACCAGGAGATCCGGGAGGCTGGAGAATGCTTGAGCTTGAAGGAGCTTCAGGTGAATGGAAAGGATTTAATTAAGCATGGTTTTGCACCGGGAAAGGAACTGGGAGAAATACTAGCAGAACTTCTGGCACAGGTGCTTAAGAATCCCGAAAAGAATGAGAAGGAGATATTACTTTCATTGGCAGAGGAATATAGAGGGAAGGTATAGGCTATGACAGATGCATTTAATAATCAAGCGGCCTTTGATATGGTGGTGCCATATAGTTATAAGGAAGAAAAGAAGGCAAGGCGTGGAGCACAGCTATGTTGCCCATTAGAAAAAGGCATGAAAAACGCCTCCCGTACATAATATTTAAAGTGAATATTATGTGCGGGAGGTTTTTTGGTTGGAGGAACGATTTGAAGAGATTTTGAGCCATTATGATATAGATATACATAGCATGAGTCGTATCAGGAGTGGATTTTTGCTGGAAACGGATGAAAATCTTTATCTTTTGAAAAAAGCAGAGGGAAGTGACCGCCGACTGGGGTACGAGGAACAGGTGGCAGATTTTCTGATGATGTGTGGTTATCCGAGGACAGACCGCCCGGTACGAAATAAGGAGGAACTTCTGGTGACAGAGGATACAATGGGAGAACGGTATCTTTTAAAGGAATGGTACCGGGGTGAGGAGTGCAGTGCCCGAGACCGAGAGGCCCTTCTGGCAGCAGCGGGCAATCTGGCAAGATTGCATCGTTTTTTAGAAAAAACAACTCTCTTAGAGCCTCCCGTCTGCAACGAAGCCTTTCACTTGGCAGAAACGATGGAAAAGCGTACGCGGGAGCTGAAAAGGGTTTATAGCTATATTCGTAGCAAGAAGCAGAAAAATGAATTTGAAATTAACATCTTAAATTCGTTTCCGGCTTTTTTTGAGCAGGCACAGAATACGCTGGAGCAGATGAATAAATTTCCTTTGGAGAAGCTTTTGGAAGAGGTACAGAAAAATGTGACACTAGTGCATGGCTCCTACAGCTATCATAATCTTTTATTTACCAGCAGAGGAATTGCTACCCTTAATTTTGATAAAGGCGGAATAGGCTTGCAGATTATGGATCTGTATTATTTTATGAGGAAGGTAATGGAAAAAAATGAATGGAAGCAAGCCATGGGAGAACGGATGCTGCGGGAGTACAATAAACAGAAGACCCTGTCTGAGATACAGTGGGAGCTTTTGGGGATTTTGCTATCCTATCCGGAGAAATACTGGAAAATATTGAATCATTATTACAACAACAAAAAATCCTGGATAGCCATTAAGGATGTAGAAAAACTGGAGGCAGTACGGGAACTGGAGAATGAAAAAAAGATGTTCCTAAAAGACGTGTTTTCTCTTTCCTTTTAACCCCAATTGGGGTATAATGTTCGTATAACGCAGAGGCAGGCAGAGTTCACCAGAAAACGTAAATCATGCTTGCATGAAATTTGCGTTTTCTGGTGAACTCTATTTGCCGAGCGGAGCGAGGCTTAAAAAATGCGAAGGGTTTTTTAAGGCCTGCCTCCGAAAGAGAAGGAGAGTTCTATGTCCACAAAAGGGAAAGGCTTTTGGTTCCTGGGGGGAATGGTTATCATCATTATCTTTGCAGCAGCCATTGCCATTGCAAATACAACGAAAAAAAGCAGTAAGCCGGCTGCTCCCATAGAAAGCCAGCCAGCCAAAGAGGAAATAAAGGACGGCTATGATACCAAAATACTTGGTATCGTAAAGGAAATTGATGAAATTGAAGGCACAATCACTATTTATGATACGGATGCAGATATTGACAGAACTCTTACCTATACCGGCGGCACCCGTGTAGTGGACCGTTATGACAAGGAGCGGCTGATTAGCTGGCTTATGATAGGTGAATTAGTCAATGCTTATTACTATCAGGCCAGCTATAAGCTCACAAAAGTAGAAATCAATAAAGAGGCCTGGGAATACGGTGGTATTAACCGTTTTCAATTTGACATGACGAATCAGAGAGTAACGATAGCCCAGAAGCTTTATTATTATGAAAAAGACTTATTTGTCACAGGAGCTGGTGAGGAACTGGGTCTTATAGATATCAATGCCAGAGATGAGCTTATGATGAAGGGAATTGGCAACCAGGTCTATTCCGTAATCATTACAAAGGGGCACGGCTATATCCGTCTGGCAAATTATGATGCCTTTTTAGGAGGTACGATAGAAGTCGGATATGGTATTATAATGCCTGTAACAAAAGATATGCTGATAGCTGCCAGAGAAGGTACCTATAAGGTAAAGATGGAAAATGGAGAGCTTACCGGCACAAAGGAAGTGACAATTAAGCGGAATGAGGAATATACCCTTGATATGTCAGAATTCCGTGTAGATGAAGAGAGAGTTGGAAAAGCAGTATTTATGATAGATCCGGAGGGAGCTAAGCTGTATATCAATGGAATTGAAACGGATTACAGTAAAAAGCTTAGGCTCAACTACGGTGATTATGAAATCCGGGTAGAAATGGAGGGTTATACAACCTTCCAGGGAATACTTACTATAGAGGAAAAGACTCCTGTCATCTGTGTCAGCCTATCCATAGATGGAGCAGATACGTCAGGTACGACAGATGGTGTAACGATAACGCCATCAGATACTGACAGCAGCCCGGATAGTACAGAAGGTGACAGTTCTGATATAGAAGAAGCTTCAGAGAGTACGGAAAGCAGTGCTAACAGCTTTTGGACAACCCTGGTGGATGAGGACCATGTAATTACAATTTCAGCACCGGTGGGGGCAAAGCTTTACTGGAATGGTGCCTATAAGGGAGTGGTACCGGTTACCTTTGCCAAGGAAATCGGCAACCATGTGATTACCTTCAGCCAGACGGGCTGCCTTACCCGGAGCTATAGCTGTGAGATAACAGATGATGGAAGCGATGTTACCCTAAACTTCCCGGATATGGTGAAAAAAGAATCTAATTAAGAATGGAGGATATAGGATGGATTACAAAAAAATGTATGAGGAGTGGCTTTCTAACCCGTATTTTGACGAAGCCACAAAGGATGAGCTCAGAGGTATCGCAGCAGACGAAAATGAAATCAGGGAACGCTTTTATGCGAACCTGGAGTTTGGAACTGCGGGACTGCGTGGCATCATCGGAGCAGGAACAAACCGTATGAACATCTACACTGTAAGAAAGGCAACCCAGGGACTTGCAAATTATATTAAAAAGCAGGGTAAGGAGGCACAGGGTGTAGCGATTGCGTATGATTCCCGACGGATGTCTCCGGAATTTGCAGATGAAGCGGCACTCTGTCTGTGTGCCAATGGAATCAAAGCTTATGTATTTGAAAGCCTCAGACCGACTCCGGAGCTTTCCTACGCAGTAAGAAAATTAGGCTGTGCAGCCGGTATCAACATTACCGCCAGCCATAATCCACCGGAGTATAACGGCTATAAGGTGTACTGGGAGGACGGTGCTCAGATTACTCCTCCTCATGATAGTGGTATCATGGATGAGGTAAAGGCAGTTACCGATTATAATACAGTGAAAACGATGGACAAGGCAGCTGCCCAGACAGCGGGCTTGTACCAGGTAATAGGAAAAGACATTGATGATACATACATCGAAGAACTGAAAAAGCAGGTCATTCATTGGGACAGTATTGAAGCAGAGCGTGATAATTTAAAGATTGTTTATACACCACTTCATGGAACCGGCAACATTCCAGTACGCCGGATGCTGAAGGAAATGGGCTTTGCCCATGTTTATGTAGTACCGGAGCAAGAGCTTCCTGATGGGGAATTCCCAACAGTAAGCTATCCGAATCCGGAGGCTTTAGAGGCCTTTACTCTGGCACTGAAGCTTGCTAAGGAAAAGGATGCTGACCTAGTACTGGCAACAGACCCGGATGCCGACCGTCTTGGTGTTTATGTAAAGGATACAAAGAGCGGAAGCTATATTCCTCTGACTGGTAATATGTCAGGAAGTCTTCTGGCAGACTATGTCATTGGACAGAAAAAAGAGGTTAATGGAAGTCTTCCGGCAGATGGAGTACTGATTAAAACCATCGTTACCTCTAATATGGCAGCAGCTATTGCAAAGCACTATGGTATCCGTTTAATTGAGGTGCTGACCGGCTTTAAGTATATCGGACAGCAGATTTTAGGCTTTGAAACCAGTGGAAAGGGAGAGTATCTCTTTGGCTTTGAAGAGAGCTATGGCTGTCTTATCGGAACCCATGCACGAGATAAGGATGCAGTCGTAGCGACAACAGCACTCTGTGAAGCAGCCGCGTATTATAAGACAAAAAATATGACTCTCTGGGATGCTATGCTTGCCATGTATGAAAAGTACGGCTACTACAAGGAAGGTGTTAAGGCTATTGGCTTAAGCGGTATCGAGGGACTTCAGAAGATTCAGAATATTATGAACACCTTAAGAGAGAATACACCAGATGAGGTTTGCGGTTATAAGGTTTTAGCAGCCAGGGATTATAAGCTGGATACCAAAAAGGATATGGTAAGTGGTGAGGTAACGAAAACCGGCCTTCCAGCCTCTAACGTACTCTATTATGAGCTGGAAAACAATGCGTGGTTGTGCGTAAGACCTTCCGGTACAGAACCAAAGATTAAGTTCTACTTTGGTATTGTAGGAACCTCCTTAGAAGATGCTGAAGAAAAAGCGGCAGGATTTATGAAGAGGATTGAAGCTATGGTAAATGAGCTGGTATAAAAACTCCATTTTTTCATAAAATGACACCAAAAGAATATTTAGGAGTATTTTATGAAACAATTTATACGGTGGATTTTAACAGCTGGTCTTTTCCTTACAACGGGAGTTCTTCTTACTGGCTGCGGATTAAAAAAACAGAAGGAAGAAAAAGGCGAAAGGCTAGAATATACCATAGTTGAAGAGCTTTCCATACCGGAGGAGCTAAAGGGCATGATAGAGGAAAAAAAGGAAGGTGAATTCCAAATCAGCTATGCCGATGGAGAAGACTTGTATCTGGTGGCAGGCTATGGCGAGCAGCCGACTGGTGGTTACAGTATCGTGGTAGAACGGCTGGAGGAGACTCCAGAGGCTGTCTATGTCGAAACAAATCTGCTGGGACCGGATAAGGAACAGACGATATCGCCAAAGCCAAGCTATCCGTATATTGTAATAAAAACAGAGTTTCGTGATAAGGGTATTTATTACAAATAAAAAAAGGACTAAATGATTACAAAGCCACTTCTTCTGCAGGTTGATTGCCTAAGCAGCAGGAGTGGCTTTTTCTTTGTTCGTCTCAAAATTAGATACACCAACAGATACGATTGTTGTATATCATAAAAAGACATATTTTATAGGTGCTTCTCAGCCAATTACACAAGAATAAATGGATTTTACTAAGTTTTTATGCTATAATTAATACATAGAGGAATTCTATCTTTCATGGGAAAACGAAGTGATTCAAATTGCAAAGACCGAATCGAACGCAGTGAAAGGAAAGCCAGAAAGAGTTTATCAGCAAGTCTAAGAGATTGGAGAGATGGCAGTCAGAGCTAAAGTTGGGCTTTTTACTCATTGCTGTTTCTCCACAGAAGGCTTAACTAAAGAAAAGGATAAGGAGGTACAATAAATGAAACATATGTCTTTAGATGTCAGGGTTCCAATTGAGGAAGGCAATCCAAGTATTATAAGAAAGGAGGACAAATGTATCAAGTGTGGTATGTGTAGAGAGGTCTGTACGCAGAAGATTGGTGTACATGGAACCTATACCTTTGACCAGACAGGGGGAAAGGCAGTCTGTATTCAATGTGGACAATGTGCTAATGTCTGTCCACCAAATAGCATTACTGAGAGGTATGAGTATGGAGCTGTCAGGGAAGCAGTAAAGAATCCGGATAAAATCGTAATTGTGAGCACGTCACCATCGGTAAGGGTTGCGATTGGAGAGGAATTTGGTATGTCTGCTGGTTCCTTTGTGGAAGGCAGAATGATTAGCCTTCTTCGAAAATTAGGTGTTGACTATGTCCTTGACACAAACTTTGCAGCAGATCTTACTATTGTAGAAGAGGCAAGTGAGCTGATTGAAAGAATCGTAAAAAAGGATAAGCCTCTTCCGCAGTTTACCAGCTGCTGTCCTGCGTGGATAAAGTTTACAGAGCTTTATTATCCAGAGCTTTTGCCAAATTTATCGACAGCAAAAAGTCCAATTGGTATGCAAGGACCAACAATAAAAACGTATTTTGCAAAGAAAATGGGATTAGACCCTGATAAAATAGTCAACGTAGCATTGACACCATGTACAGCCAAGAAATATGAAATCAGAAGAGAAGAGATGCGAGATGCTGCAGACTATCTTGGAAAGCCTGATTTGCGTGATATGGACCTTGTCATTACAACAAGGGAGCTTGCACTTTGGGCAAAGGAAGAGGGACTTGATTTTGATAGTCTGGAGGATTCGTCCTATGACCGTTTTATGGGAAAGGGCTCCGGTGCTGCTGTAATTTTTGGAAATACCGGCGGCGTGATGGAGGCAGCTGTGAGGACAGCATATGAATACATTACCGGAGAAAATGCACCGGATCCATTATTTCAATTAGAGCCAGTGCGTGGCTATGATGGAATACGGGAAGCTTCTCTAAAGATAAAAGACATGGAGATTAACGTTGCGGTTGTTTATGGAACAGCGAATGCCCGTAAGATGATAGAACGCGTTAAGAAAGGAGAAAAAGAATATCATTTTATTGAAGTAATGACCTGTCCTGGCGGTTGTATCGGTGGAGGCGGCCAGCCTAAGGATTTAATGAAGGATGCAGAGCAGGTTCGTAAGGACAGGATTGCAGGCTTATATGACCAAGACGAGAAAATGACCCTCCGCAAGAGTCATGAGAACCCGGAGATTATACAATTGTATGAAGAGTTCTATGGAAAGCCGTTAAGTGAAATGGCAGAAAAGATGTTACATACATTCTATGAGGATAAAAGTATGACAATTCAGTTGAAAGGAGAAAAAGAAATGGCAAAATGGAGATGTAAGGTATGTGGTTATGTACATGAGGCAGAGGAGCTTCCAGCAGATTTTCTGTGTCCAATCTGTAAACAGCCGGTAACTGTTTTTGAAAAGCTAGAGGAGGGCAATGCAGATGGAAAATACGCCGGAACACAGACTGAAAAGAATCTTGAGGCTGCTTTTGCAGGAGAATCAGAGGCTAGGAATAAGTATACCTATTTTGCAGCTGTGGCAAAAAAAGAAGGCTATGAGCAAATAGCTTCTCTTTTCCTTAAGACTGCAGAAAACGAGAGAGAGCATGCAAAGCTGTGGTTCCAAGAGCTGGGAGGTATCGGAGATACAGCTCATAATCTTGAAGCTGCCGCGGCTGGAGAGAATTATGAATGGACAGATATGTACGAAGGCTTTGCAAAGACTGCAGAGGAAGAGGGCTTCCCTGAACTGGCTACCAAATTCCGTATGGTAGGTGCAGTTGAGAAGCATCACGAGGAGAGATATAGGGCACTGCTGAAGAATGTAGAAACAGCGGCTGTATTTGCTAAAAGTGAGGTAAAGGTATGGGAGTGCAGAAACTGTGGACATATTGTGGTAGGAACTAAAGCACCAGAGGTATGTCAGGTATGCAGCTATTCCCAAAGCTATTTCGAGGTTCATGCGGAGAATTACTAGTGTAGTAGCAAAATAGATGAGCTGACAGGCTGCGAAGAGATTATTTTTATTGAAAAATCAAAGAGACTGTTTTTCGCTGTAAATCAGGGAAAAGCAGTCTCTTGTGTTATTCTGGTAACAGGACAGCCCTATCAGTCATATCTTTTGGAAAATCTATCTTGAAGATATATTTATCTCCTCGAATGATAGTAAGAACGGCTTACATGATAGCGTTCCGAAAGATAGCGTTCAGATGGAAGAGGGGTGTTTTCTATATATTCTAAAGAATGAATGGATTCTAATATTTTTTGATAGACTTCAAGATATAATACATTAGTTGCATTTTCGTTGCCTCCTAAAGGAATATACTTAGATCATATATTAATATGCTACTATAAGTAGTAAAAAATAACAAATAATTTTGTTTAGAATAGTAGGTGGTATTTTTAATATGAAGGGATGCATACAATAGAAGAAAACAGACAGGAGCCTTCATGGATAGTGGTAAGATTGATAACCAGCTGAGTCTGGCCCTTAATGTGACTAATCGGGAAAGAGAAAAGACTTTGGATTTAGAGGTGGGCTTTGAGCCAGAAGAGAAACGCTGGGAGTTGATTGTACGGTATGTGGGAAGTCTTGAGAGGATTCAAAGAGAGCTTTCGGCAGAGGTTACTACTCTGATGAGTGGCTATGCAGTAGTGATAGTCGCAGAGGATAGGATAGATGAACTGGTAGGCTACGAAGAAATTATTTTTATTGAAAAACCAAAGAGACTGTTTTTCGCTGTGAATCAGGGAAAAGCAGTCTCTTGTATTGTTCCGCTAACAAGACCGCCCTATCAGTTGACCGGAAGGGGTGTTATATTGGGGTTGGTTGATTCGGGAATTGACTACAGCCATCCTGATTTCCGGAGAGAGGATGGAAGCACCCGGATACTGGGGCTGTGGGATCAGACAATATCGCAGGAGACACTGGGGCCGCCGCCGGGCTACACGGTGGGTACCTTATATACGGAAGAACGGATTAATGAGGCTTTAGCGGCTGGAAGCCGACAGGCAGCTCTTGAACTGGTGCCCTCGGTGGATTTGTCAGGGCATGGCACCCATGTAGCCGGTATCTGCGGTGGCAATGGAAGGGCAAGCCGGGGGCAGTATACAGGTGTAGCACCGGAAAGTGAGCTTCTGGTTGTAAAGCTGGGAAATACGGAGGGAGATTCTTTCCCAAGAACTACAAGGCTTATGGAGGCAGTAAACTGGATTATTGAAGTGGCAACCCAGCGAGGTCGGCCGGTCGCTATTAATTTAAGCTTTGGAAACAGTTATGGCTCCCATAGCGGACGTTCACTTTTAGAGACCTATTTGAATACAATGGCAGCAATTTGGAAAAATGTAATCTGTATTGGAACTGGTAATGATGGAGTTGCAGGGCGGCATGTCAGCGGAAAGGTCGGCAGGGATTTTCTAAATCAGGCAGGAATTACCGAGGTAGAATTTGCAGTAGCTGAAGGAACCAGTTCCATCAACCTGCAGTTGTGGAAAAACTTTTATGATGATTACGATGTGGAGCTTGTAAGCCCTGGCGGGCAGGAAAGCGGAAGAATCAGTCGTGTTCTAGGAACGCAGAGATTTACACTGGAGCAGACGGAAATTCTTATGTATTATGGAGAACCGGTTCCCTACAATCCTTTACAGGAGCTGTATTTTGATTTTATTCCGGTAAGGCAGAGGATGAATGCTGGCATCTGGAAAATTCGTTTTTTTCCGCGAAGGCTAATTGAGGGTACCTTTGATTTGTGGCTTCCGGCAGGTGGACAGCTTTCAGCAGATACCCGGTTTTTACGACCGACAGAAGAAACAACCCTTACGATACCTTCAACGACAGATAGGGCGATTTCTGTTGGAGCCTACGATGGAAGAACCAACAGCTATGCCCCCTTTTCCGGGCGTGGCTTTACCCGGGACAACCGGACGGTAAAGCCGGATTTGACAGCTCCGGGGGTAGGAATTATGTCTACAGCTCCTGGCGGCGGCTATGCAGTAAAAAGCGGAACCTCTATGGCAACACCTTTTGTGACAGGCTCGGCGGCACTTTTAATGGAATGGGGAATTGTACAGGGAAATGATCCTTATCTGTATGGAGAAAAGATTCGTGCCTATTTAATTAACGGAGCCAGGCAGCTGCCGGAGGAGGAAGGTTACCCAAATCCACTGTTTGGTTATGGGGCACTTTGTTTGTTAGACAGCTTGCCGCAATAGGCTACAAGATTTTGTGGATATCAAACAAAAAGTTGACAAGATATTGTGACGTAAAAGCTGAAAGTGCAAAAAAAATTGTATAATATGCACAAAAATGAAATGGAAAATTGTGCAATACAACTATGGAATAAAAAGAAAGAAAATTAAGAAAACAAAATCTTGCATTAAAAGAAACTGAAAATCAAGAGGATGTTGTGCATAATATTACACACAACTAAATACAATGAGCTGAATTTTCTGAAAATTCTATTGACAAATATTGTCTCTTATGATATAGTTGACTGAGTAAAACCAGAATGAGGGAGGCATATCATGAGACAGCTGGACGTAGGACAGGTAAGAAAAGTAGTAAATGCTCATATTGGGAGCAGGGTGCGTATTAAATCGAACAAAGGAAGACATAAAATTGATGTGACTGAAGGCATTATTACAGAGACTTATCCAAGTATTTTTCTGGTAGAGGTAGCTAATGACGTCGAGGCGACCAGCCAGATGGTGTCTTATAGTTATACGGATGTGCTGACAAAGGATGTATGCCTTTCTTTGATGTAGCTGCTTTGGATATAAATCAGAACCGGTAGATGTGTGCCGGTTCTTTTTTTGTGTTCTTTGGAATATAGTGTAAGGAACAGGAGGGATAATATGGAGCTGTTAAAGAGAAGTATTCACATGAACCAGGTAAAATGCAGCAGTATGGTGCAGCTGACTCTGGATGATGATTTTAACGTACCGGATGTAAAGCCGGATGTCGAGTGGATAGTAAAGGAACAGGGGCATGTAGTGATTACAGACGTGGTACCAATGAATGGTCGCTTTCAGATAAAGGGAAAGCTTGTTTTTAATCTTCTATACATCAGTGAGGATAGAGAACGTCCGGTACACCATATTACAGGAGAGGTTCCTTTTGAGGAAATTGTCAATATGGATGAAATTGATGGCGGGGAAACCATTGCTGTAAAATGGGAATTAGAGGACATGACAGCTTCCCTGATTAATTCCAGAAAACTAAATGTAAGAGCGATTCTGACACTGAACTTCTGTGCTGAGACCGGCTACGAAGAGGAAACAGCAACCGGGATTGAAGGGGAGGAGGGCATCCAGTCAAAGAATAAGACAATACATATTACAAATGCACCGATTGTGAAGAAGGATACTCTCCGGGTAAAGGATGAGGCGAGTCTGCCGTTGGGAAAACCGAATATTGAGGATTTGCTGTATAGGAATCTGGAGCTGCGGAATCTGGAGCTTCGTCTGCTTGGCGACAAGCTTTCGATAAAAGGGGATTTGGAGCTTTTTCTTCTGTATGCCGGAGAAAGCCAGGAGACACCATTGGATTATTGGACAGTTGTTGTCTCTGTAAGCAGTATGCTGGAATGCAGTGGCTGCAGGGAGGATATGATTGGTGATATAGGGATTTCCATTTTGTCAGAGGATATTGCAGTCAAGCCGGACGAAGATGGGGAGCAGAGGACACTGGATATAGAAGCTGTGCTGGAGCTGGATATCAAGCTTTATGAAGAGGAAGAAATAGAGCTTCTGGAGGATTTTTATTCGACAACCCAGATACTTTCACCGGTAAAAAAGGAGGCACATTATAAAAATCTTTTGATGAAAAATGCCAGTAAGTTAAGGCTTTCTGAGAATATTCGGCTGGAGCAGGGGCAGCTTCCGATTCTGCAGGTGTGCAATGTCTCCGGCAGTGTAAAGCTGGATGAAGAGAAAATCGAGGAAAGTGGTATCAGGGTTGAGGGTGTTTTGGAGGTGCAGGTACTTTATATTACAGAGGATGACCTGCGGCCGGTCAACTCAATGAAGCAGAGTATTCCTTTTGAACAGCTAATTGAAGTGAAAAATATAAAACCGGATTCTACCTTTGATATTCGTCCTTTTGTAGAGCAGCTTTCTACGCTGATGGTGAGTGCAGATGAGCTGGAGGTAAAGGCTTCTCTTGGGCTGGAAGCATTGGTGTTTGATTCGTTAAAGGAAGAGATTATTACCGAAATAAAGGAAGAGGGAAGTCTTCTTGATAAGCTTAGTGAGCTTCCGGGACTGGTAGGCTATATCGCAAGCGAAAAAGAAAGCCTTTGGGATATCGCAAAGGCTTTTAATACAACATTAGAAAGTATCATGGAGCTCAATGAGCTGGAAACAGAGGCAGTAAATCCTGGTGATAAGCTGCTTTTGATGAAGCAGGTAGATTCTATACCACTGTTGCAAGAAACACCACGTTAGAAGGATTCTGTTTCCGACATAGCTTAAGGGCATTGTTTGCGGCGGCTTCTTCTGTGAAAATACCAAACACAGTGGGGCCGCTACCGCTCATTAATGCATTTTTTGCTCCTGCATTTTTCATAATATCCTTTAGCTGGCCGATAACCGGATATTCTGGAATGGTAACTGATTCTAACACATTTTCCATCCGGCTTATAACACCCTCAAGCTGTCCGGTCTGGATAGCCTCTGTCATACCGTCAATATCCGGATGGGACGGCAGGGTATCTAGGCTTAGATTTTCATATACAAATTTGGTAGATACATGCATTGGCGGTTTGGCAATCAAAACAAAGCACTCCGGCAGCTTAGGAAGCGGAGTCAGAACTTCACCGATGCCCTCGGAAAGAGCGGTGCCGCCAAGGATGCAGTAAGGAACATCGGCTCCCAGCCGGACAGCACGTTCCATTAGCTCTTCTTTTGTAAGACCAAGCTGAAACAGCTGGTTTAGACCAACCAGGGCTGCTGCTGCATCAGTACTGCCGCCGGCCATGCCTGCTGCGACAGGAATATGCTTGTCCAGGTGGATGGAAACGCCTTCCCTAATACCAAATTCTTCCTTTAAAAGCAGGGCGGCCTTGTACACCAGATTATTTTCATTGGTTGGAAGATAGGAAAGATTTGTTTTTATGGAAATATCGTCCTTTTTACAGGCACGGATGTTTAAACGGTCATGCAGACTGATAGTCTGCATAATCATGCGGACTTCGTGATAGCCATCTTCCCGGCGGTGGACAACATCCAGTCCAAGATTGATTTTTGCATAGGCACGAAGCTTGATAGTATCCATAAAAACCTCCTCAGCGTAAAATATAAGTCTATTATACACAAGCAGGGTATAAAATGCAAATAGCTGGAAAGAATTTTCCTTAAAGAGAAGCTAAGGAGGCGTACATAAATGAAGGAAAAGAAAATTTTCTGGCTACTTGTGGCATTCATTATAGGTATTTTATTACTTTTTCATAAGGAAAGGAGAGACCAGGTGAGCTATCAGGAGGCGATTGCAGAGGAAATTATCCGCCTGCACGTCATTGCTGACAGTGACAGGGATTGTGACCAGGAGCTTAAATTGAAGGTTAAGGATGCAGTAGTAGAAAGGCTGCGGGGAGAGCTTGACGGGGCAGAGAGCGTAGAAGAAGCAAGAGAAATCATTGGTGATAATCTGGGCGAGCTGGAGGTGATTTCGCAGGAGGTAATTGAGGAGAATGGTTTTTCCTACAAAGCTACGGCATCTCTAGGACAGGCTGTATTTCCGGTAAAGCAGTATGGTGATTTGGTATTTCCGGCGGGAGAATATGAGGCCTTGCGGATTTTTCTTGGTAAAGCAGAAGGGAGAAACTGGTGGTGTGTTATGTTCCCGACTCTGTGCTTTGTGGACGAGACAAAGCAGGAGATTACTGAAGAAAATAAGGAAAAATTTAAGGAGGTTCTGACAGAGGAGGAATATGAAAGCCTTTGCCAGAAGAAAGAAGACCAGATATTTTTCAAGTTAAAAATCGTGGAATACCTAAATAAGGTTATTGATTATTTTTCTATTTAAGAGTACAATCAGAATACAGACTTGAAAGCCAGCGTAGCGGCAAAAGTCTGAAAAAGGAAGCTATGCAGAAAAGAGGTTAAGCGTGAATAAGAAAACTATTGCAGTGCTGTTCGGAGGACAGTCCTCAGAGCATGAGGTATCCTGCGTATCAGCAGCAACGATTATTTCCAATATAGATACAGAAAAGTATGAAGTGATTTTGATTGGTATTACAAAGGATGGAAGATGGCTAAAGGCTGCCTGTCTTGAGGATGTGAAGTCTGGTGTCTGGAGAGACAGTAAGACAACAGCAGTGCTTTCTCCAGATGCTTCCCATAAGGGTATTATTTTCATGGAGGAAGGAAAAGCTCAGGTAGTTAAGGTGGATGTGGTATTTCCGGCACTTCATGGCCTGTATGGAGAGGATGGTACGGTTCAGGGGCTTTTAAAACTGGCTGGTATCCCCTATGTGGGCTGCGGCGTAGTGGCTTCTGCTGTGTCCATGGACAAGTTTTATACCAAGGTTATTGTGGACACCTTACATATCCGCCAGGCAAAATATGTGCCGGTGCACAAGCATGAGCTTAGAGATATGGACAGTGTGATTGCCCGGGTGGAAAAAGCACAGAGCTATCCGGTATTTGTAAAGCCGTCCAATGCAGGCTCTTCCTGTGGCGTCTCTAAGGCTTCTAACCGGAAAGAGCTTATAAAGGCATTAGAGCTGGCAGCAGAGCATGATAAAAAGATTTTGGTGGAAGAAACCATCCTAGGCCGTGAGGTGGAATGTGCTGTTCTTGGTGCTTATGAGCCAAAGGCTTCCGGTGTAGGTGAAATCCTGGCGGCAGCTGATTTTTATGATTATGATGCAAAATATAATAATACAGAGTCTAAGACGATCATTTCTCCAGAGCTTCCAGAGGGAGTTGAGGAGACCATCCGTAAGGCTGCTGTTGATATTTTCCGTGCAGTAGATGGCTTTGGTTTATCCAGAGTTGACTTTTTTGTAGAAAAGGATACAAACGAGGTTGTATTTAATGAAATCAATACCTTGCCTGGTTTTACTGCCATCAGCATGTATCCGATGCTTTGGGAAGCAAAGGGAATTGGTAAAAAGGAACTGGTAAATAAGCTGATTGACCTGGCTTTTGTGCGTTAGGAGGTACTTTTTATGGGAAGCGATGCACCGATTGGTGTTTTTGACTCCGGTGTAGGTGGGCTTACGGTTGCCAGAGAAATTATGCGGCAGATTCCGGGAGAGCGGATTATCTACTTTGGAGATACTGCCCGGGTGCCTTACGGAAGCAAGTCAAAGGATACAATTATTGGATTTTCCAGACAGATTGCCAAGTTTTTACGGACAAAGGAGGTAAAGGCAATTGTTATTGCCTGTAATACCGCCAGTGCCTTTGCTCTAGAAACCTTGAGCCGGGAAAATGATATTCCGGTCATTGGTGTGGTGAAGCCGGGAGCCAAGGTGGCAGCAAAGACGACGAAAAATGGGAAAATTGGCATTATCGGTACGATTGGAACTGTAAACAGTAATATTTATAATGAATATATCCGGGGCATTAATCCGGAGCTTAAAGTATTCTCAAAGGCATGTCCGCTCTTTGTGCCACTTGTCGAGGAGGGCTGGCTGTATGACTCTATTATGGTAGAGGTAGCTGACCGGTATTTTAGTGAGCTGAAGGGCTATGGCATTGATACACTGGTGCTTGGATGTACCCATTATCCGCTTATCCGCCATACTCTGCAAAAGGTAATTGGTGAAGACGTAGCACTCGTAAATCCAGCCTATGAGACGGCTATTAGCCTTCGAAAGGTGCTGAAGGAAAAGGACTTGCTATGCGAAAGCCGGATGACGGTCGGAGAGGCCATGGAGGAAGCTTCCCTGCCGGAGCATGAGTTTTATGTGAGTGACGGTGCAGAGCGATTCAAGGCCTTTGCCAATACGATACTTCCATGCCGGGTAATTACAACACAGGATATTAATATTGAAAAATACTAATGGAGCTATAGATGAAAAAAGAGGTTTTAATAGCAATTGCCGGTCTTCAGTTTGAAATTAATGAAGATGAGGCTCTGGAGATGATTTCTCCAGGTGAGTATTATTTTAGAAATGGAAAGCATTATGTGCTGTACGAGGAGCTTACAGAGGATGAAGGCGGCATAAAAGGTGGTATCACGAAAAACACCCTGAAATTTTCAGAAGATGCCGTAGAGCTTCGCAAAAGTGGCTTCAACAATGTGGTCATGACCTTTGAAAAAGGAAAAAAGACGATGACCTGCTATCAGACACCGGTAGGTAATCTGATGATTGGGATAGATACAAACTCAGTATCGGTCACAGAGCTTCCAGAGGGCATAGTAGTAGATATTCGCTATACCTTGGATGTTAATTATAATCATGTGTCAGAGTGTGTGATTAAGATAAAGATTGTGGAGAGGTAGGAACACAGAGTTTGCAAAGCAAACTCTCCGCCTGCGGCGGGTCGCGAAAGCGACATCTTCCACGCCGCCGCAGTGCGATCCTTAGCGGAGCGTTTTTTATTCGTATAGGACGCATTTTCCTATCGAATAAAATAAAGATGGGCTACCATACCAGTATGGCAGCCCATCTTTTGATGTATGTTTTATTTATTCTTTTTTCCAAAATGACGCTTAAAGAAGCCCTGCTTCTCCGGACGTTGCTCAAGACCGCCACGAGCACTTTTTACGTTCTTGATGTAGATACCGCTTAAAACTACTTTAACCTCTGTTTTTACTGGAATGATGTCAAAAGCCTTTTCGTCACAGATAAAGGAGGTAATCTTTGGACCGATTTTAGCTTTTACAATCGGCACCTTGGAGCGGCGAAACAGCTTAGGTGTCTGGTCGATAACGATTTGGGGAAGTCCTGCCTCTGTTATCTTCATTCGTTTTTTGTCAATAACCAGCATAGAAACAGTCTGTGCAACAGCTTCCATCTGCTCCTCAGCGGTAGCTTGTCTTTTTTGCAGCTTATTACCGTAGAACCACAGAGCAACTAAAATAGCAGCAAGCACGACGGTAATCACAATCAAGGTGATCATAAGCGGGCTTAAGGAAAATGCCATAAATGGCAGCAAATACATATTCATGGTTAATGAACCCCCTTGAAATATTCTAGCCTATCTATTGTACCATTAAAAGGACAAAATGCCAAGAAGAAAATTTAAATTTTGGTTTATCGATTTGTTTTGATTTTCAAGAAACGAAAAGAGTGTTGCTATTATAGCTTTTAAGCTAGGACTACGAAGGGCGATAATTCTAAAAAAATGGTAAAGCGTATCAATGAGCTTATTAAAGATATTGACCGCAATGGGCTTTTAATTGGAACTGGTAAGCCCGAACCATTAAAGTACCGTAAAGCCTGTAGCAGACGCATTACAGATGAACACAGATTAGTTTCCAATATGATAGCACATTGTATTTGGCTTTTTTGCAGGAAAATGGAGGATAAAGCGCAGAAGGAGTATGAATAGGAGCTGCCAAGCGAGTATTACCGGGAAGGATATAATCATTGTAAAATCAGCCATATTAGGGTATAATAAAAATGCAGATAAAATTATGATAAAGTTTTGATAAGGAGGCTCTTATGATACAGATCAGACCCGTTTCAGATTTAAGAAATAAGTTTCCGGATATAGAGAGGGCTGTGGGAGAAGGAGACCCGGTGTATTTAACTAAGAATGGCTATGGTGCCATGGTTGTTTTAAGTCTGGAAGCATACTCAAGATTAACAGATGGTGTGGAAAACGCACTTGATGAGGCCGACAGAGCAGCCATGGAAGATAACAGAAGGTATACACATGAGGAGGTGTTCTCAAATCTTCGGAGGAGGGTAAATGGGTGATGCAAAGTATAAGCTGCGATATTTACCTCTGTTCTATGAGGATTTGGAGCAGAAGATAGTCTATATTAAGGAAAAACTGCATAATGAGAAGGCAGCAAATGCTTTGATTGATGCAGTAGAAAAAGCCATATTGGAGAGACAGCCTGTGGCAGAAGCATTTGAGCCTTATCATTCAATGAAAGAAAGACGGTATTCATATTATCGTATTTATGTGAAAAACTTTGTTGTCTGGTATGTAGTTATTGATGACGAGGGCAAAGATAAGATTATGGAAGTGCGAAGGTTCTTGTATAATAAGCAGGACAGAGATAATTTGTTATAAAACAGAATAGGAAAGAACAGCGTTAGAGCAGTTATGTTAACCAAAAAGGTGTATGCAAAAGAAAAATCAAATCCATACACCTTTTTCGTTTTGAGATATTTTATCTATTTACTGATAGATTGAAAGGATTGAGTCGCTAATTTATACGAAGGATAAAGCGGAGTAAAAGTGGCTTACTCCGGCACCAGCACACAGGCGCAGAACCCCGGCTGTGGCTGGTAGCAGTAGATGGTCAGGTTTTTGCTGATTTCCGGGCTGTAATCGTAAAGTGTGCGTTTCGAGCCGTTTAGGGCTACATCTGCGTAAGAAACCAGCCATTTTCTGTCCCCATTTTTGAACACCTCATAAAAAGAACGGTTTAACATTTCTTCCACAGGGATGCCCTCCACGACTTCCATGTGCTTGTTGCAGTAACGGAAAACAAAGTCCACGCCGTGACCGCCCTCATCAAATACAAGCTCAATTATGCAGTACGCAACGGGCATATCGTCTAAGATACTGCATTTTTCGTAAAAGGTTAATGGGGGAAGAGAATTCTCCCGGGGCAGGGGGGCATCAAAATTCATCTCCCGCCTAAGCCGTCTGTGTGTACTTAAGTATCTTGTCCTGCCCTGAAAGGTTTTCCCGTCAGCCATGGTATAAACACCATCATGGCTGATATTGAGAATCTTGTCACGGTGCACGATTGCGTTTCTGGAAATAGATATAAATTCCCCCTCCGGCAGAAATGCCAGTAATTCATGCATCGGGATAGCGGAAGATGCTTCCTCCCCGGATTCAGAGCAAATCACACTTTTTCTGTCACGGCGGTATATATAAAGAATATCCTCTATTTCTAAATGGTGTCTTTTAAAAAATCTTTCCAAATCAGGCATTGGTATTTACCACAAAATGGGATAAACTGCAATAGCTGTTTGCTAAAATGCAAATATATAATTGTAGTTATGCGAATTGGTGCGTCCATGCCTTATATAATAAATGAATTGAATGTTAATAAACAGAATAAAACCGAAAAAATCTTGTAAGTTAGATAAAAAACCTCTCAAATCAAAAATTTTATCCCTTTGGCCAGTTTACTTTTCTGCCCTTACCGTGTATAATAAAGCAGTATATTTAAAAGTATGTATATAGAGCAGTTTCTAAAAGGAAAAGGATGTTTAATTTGACTTGGTTCGTAAACAGTAGGACAATTTTAACAGACAGGTAGGTAGTTCTGTCTTATTTGCATACAGTTTTTTAAGCAACAGGTTTCGTGCGTAAAAGCGCGCGAGGTGCTGTTGCTTTTTGTTTTTTTATTATTTCACTGGTAACGGATTATTGCAGGAATGTATTTACTGCAAGCATTACATTTTTTTACAAACATATTCCTGCGATAACCCAGAATTCTCCTCCTCCAGCATCTTCTCCACAATTTTCTGCACATAGGCACCGATAAACTTCTGTTCTTCTTTTTCTAAATCCTTCATATAAATAGGCTTTCCATAGGTAATGGAGACCTTTGCACTTCGCATCCATGGAAACTGGTTTTCCCAAAGATCATCGGTATGAGTCATGGCAACAGGGATAATGGCACAACCGGATTTCTGGGCCAGCTTAAAGCTTCCCTCATGGAATGGAAGCAGATTAGCTCCCTGGCTCCTGGTGCCCTCCGGCATAATAAAGACAGAGTAGCCGGCTTTTATCTGTTCAATCCCCTGCAAAATAGTCTTAAGTCCCTCACGGACATTGTCGCGGTCTAAGAACAGGCAGCTTAAAAACTTCATCCAACGGTTTACACAAGGGAAATGAAGCATCTCCTTTTTGGAAACAAAGCTGGTTGGTGTCGGGACTGTGGTATAACCGAGCAGAATATCAAAGTAGCCGCGATGATTGCCCACATATAATACAGCCTCATGGGTTGGGACATTTTCCAAACCCTTTACTGTAACCTTTGCTCCGGCAAGGAAGAGAATGATTTTGAGGAAATGAGAGACGATACTCTGACTTACTTTGTGCATTTTCATTGGATCTTTTTTTCCTATAAGATAAACGAAAAGATATAGCGGCAGGCTGACAATCATAACAAAAATAAAATAAATGACAACGAATATAGTACGCATAATGTCCTCCATATTAAGTAATACAGAAAGTATACCACTTTAGAGCTGGGGTAAGCAAGGCTTTTTACAGGAAAGGATTGTCAAAAATTTTTCACTTGACATCTGTCTTGTCAAGGGGCATTATGATATAAAACAAAGCGAAACAGGCTTTTATAAAGAGAGGACAAGGATATGACTGGAAATTTAACACTTTTAACAGATTTTTATGAGCTTACGATGATGCAGGGCTATTTTAAAAACCAGACCAATGAAACGGTAGTTTTTGATGCCTTTTACCGAAACAATCCATCTGGCAACGGCTATGCCATTTGTGCAGGACTGTCTCAGGTGATTGCTTATATTAAGGGGCTGCATTTTGATTATGATGATATAGCTTATTTGAGAGGTCTTGGCATATTTGATGAGGATTTTTTGAGTTATCTGGCCGGATTCCACTTCAGTGGAGATATCTATGCGATACCAGAGGGGACTGTGGTTTTCCCGATGGAACCGTTGGTTAAGGTGGTAGCACCGATTATGGAAGCCCAGCTGGTAGAGACTGCAATTTTAAATATCATTAACCACCAGAGTCTGATTGCAACGAAGGCTTCTCGGGTCTGCTATGCAGCAAAGGGTGAGCCGGTTATGGAGTTTGGGCTTCGCCGTGCCCAGGGACCGGATGCGGGTACATTGGGAGCAAGAGCGGCAGTGATTGGCGGATGTATCGGTACCAGCAATGTACTGTGTGCAAAGGAATTTGGTATCCCAGCACTGGGAACCCATGCACACAGCTGGATTATGAGCTTTGAGGATGAATTGACAGCATTCCGTAAATATGCAGAGCTGTATCCAAATAATACTACTCTACTGGTGGATACCTATGACACTCTTCGGTCTGGTGTACCGAATGCAATTAAAGTATTTACAGAGCTTCGTGAGGCAGGGAAAATGCCAAAAATGTATGGTATCCGTCTGGATAGCGGTGACCTGGCATACCTTTCTAAAAAGGCAAGAAAAATGCTGGATGACGCTGGTTTTGCAGAGGCGTCAATTTGTGCTTCTAGCGATTTAGATGAGTATTTGATAGATTCCTTAAAGACACAGGGAGCTACGATTAATTCCTGGGGTGTTGGAACCAATCTGATTACCTCTAAGGATTGTCCGTCCTTTGGCGGTGTGTATAAGCTGGCTGCTATTGAAAGAAATGGTGAGTTTGTTCCAAAGATTAAGCTTTCCGAGAATACCTGGAAGATAACTAATCCTGGAAATAAAACGGTATTCCGTATCTATGATAAAGAGACAAGGAAAATCAAGGCAGATTTAATTTCTCTGGTTGGGGAAGAAATTTCTGAATCAGAAGAGCTGCTTTTGTTTGACCCAATTGCTACCTGGAAAAAGACGTTGCTTCCTGCAGGAGGCTTTGAGGTGAGAGAAATTCTTAAGCCGGTATTTAAAAGTGGACAGTGTGTGTATGAGGAACCGGATGTAATGGAAATCCGTAGCTATTGTCAGGAAGAATTGAATACTCTTTGGGATGAGACGCGTCGTCTGGTAAATCCGCAGGAGGTTTATGTGGATCTTTCCCAAAAGCTATGGGATATGAAACATACCCTTTTAAGTAATTATAAATAGGTTGCTAGACCTGTTAATACAAAAATTTTACAGGTATTTAAAAAAATGTGAAATTTCTCTGGATTTTTTTCCTATATATGGTATACTTAAAGCAGTGTATTACAATATGTGGAAAATGTGGAGAACATAAGATGAAGAGGGCTATTGTAATTATGGCTTCCCTGTGTATGCTGAGCATTGTTGCCTATGGAACCTACGCCACCCAGTCTCATGCAAGTAATAATCCTGAGAATGAGGAATATTATTATAATGAGGATGATTGGGAGAGAATAGAAGGCATGATAGATAGCAGTGTGTCATCAGAACAAAAGGCAGGGGGTGCTTTTGTTGATACAACGAAGGACAGTACAACCGTACTGATAAATAAAGAATTTGCCTTGCCGGCGGATTATGTACCTGAGAATCTTGTAGTACCTTCAGTACCCTTTAGCTTTTCCGGTTACAAGGAAAAGAAGCTTTTGAGAGAGGATGCGGCGAAGGCTTTAGAGGAGCTTTTTAAAGCGTCCGAGGAGGCTCAGCTGTCGCTGTTTGCAGTATCAGGCTACCGTTCCTATGACAGACAGAAGGCTATTTATGACAGTAATGTAGCCAGAAGTGGAAGTGAGCGGACA
>NZ_LNAM01000102.1 GCF_001461035.1 Acetivibrio ethanolgignens
TCGTTTTTGGATTGCTGGTCAAAAACCAACTGTACACCGGCGAAAAGCTGGACACCGAATATAATATCAAATCGAACTGACATTTGGTTTTTTCATAAAATATACCGAAGGTCTATTAAAGTTACCCTTTTTTCTGAAAAACATATAAATTCTTTTTCAAAAAGTTCTTGACATATCACCAGAATGCTTTTACTAAATGTAGTCATATATTCTTAGCAACAATTATAACTACGACACTTATATGTTTCTTCTCCGTCCAAATCAAAAACTTGATACATACAAACGCCTAAAGCATTTGCTATATCATTTGCAGTTTTTAGGCTTGGCATTGTTTTTCCTGTTTCTATTTGATTTATACTTATTCTTGATATTCCAACTTTCTTCCCTAACCTATGTTGTGATAAACCTAATGGTTTTCTATATTTTTCAATTCTGTTTCTCATTACCTTACCTTCTCTCTTTGGATAAGTATAGTTTACCATGTTCTTTCACGAAAGTCAATACGTTCAGGTCCTTGAGTTTCCGCAGTTTTATCCACAGACCCGCATTTCCATAGCCATCACCATAAACAACTTTCAAAAAATGCCCAAAATATAAGGAATCCTTTCCTGTCTTGTAGTATAATTAAGGTGTCCAATCAAAAAGATACTAAACAAAAACCAGGAGGATTCCTTATGCTTAATTCTACTACAAATACTTATTCTTTGAAACGAGAAATTTTAACTTTTTCAAAAAAGATTTCAAAACATCTTTCTAAACCCGATAGAAAGTTTACAGCCGATATGACCTACGGCATGCTTGCCGCTCAGAGTTGCCTCCTAACAGATATCGTTGATCAGCTTCATGAGAAATCGAAAAAAGTGAATTCTGTGGAGCGTCTCACCAGGCACCTTAACCAAGGGATTCCGAAAGACGCACAAAAGTCATATCTGGCTTTCGTTCGTACAATGGTTCCCAGGAATCCCATTATCCATATTGATGATAGCGATGTGATAAAACCGGAAGGCCGCAAGTTTGAGGCACTGGGACTTGTTCGGGATGGTTCCAAAAGTACAGCGACAAAAAACGTTTACGAAAAAGGCTACCATGTGACGGAGGCTTGTGTTCTAATCGGCAGCAATCATCCAGTAAGTATTTTTTCTAAGATACATTCCTCAAAAGAGAAAAACT
>NZ_LNAM01000103.1 GCF_001461035.1 Acetivibrio ethanolgignens
TGGATAACTCACCTAAAAGAATAAGGAGTTTGTGGAATATTTTAAATAAAAGGTGATATACGTTGACTTAGTAAAGTTATATAATTTTGTTCCTCAACGCTGAGCGTCTGTTTTCTCTTATTGACCGACTGCTGCGAAATGTGTAGCATATTCCCGACTTCCTGTTCCGTCTTTTCCTGATAGAAAAGCAGTAAAATCAGCTCTCGCTCGTCCTCGCTTAATTTGGAAAGACAGAAGCGTACTTGCTCTGCTTCCAGATGTTCCGCTGCAAGCTGTTCTACGCTTTTTCCGGGTGCGGCAAACTGCTTGTCCTGTTCCAGCAGACGCTCATAGGAATCCTCGCGGCTGGGTAGGAAAGAGGCGGTTTCTTTCTGGAACTTTTCCACTTTCAGATCATAGGAAAAGTATTCCTCTTTCCGTTCGTAGTGCTGATACACACGGTAGACCTGTTCGCTTACCGGCACAGCTTGTCCGTCTATGTAAAGATACCGTTGTTTTCTTTCACTGCTCATGGTGTTCCTCCGTTTCGATTCGTGGGTTGGTTTGCGGACGAATCGAAACGGGGCGGCGACCGGCATCCAGGGCCGCCGGCGTCAGGAACGCTGTCGAATGGGAAGTTCTTATAGAAAAAATGTCTGACAGGAGGAGGCTTGTCCTTTCTTGTCCTCCTGCGGTGGCATTTTTTGTGTTTCTTTCCAGCTTTTTTAGGTTTTATGTAGAAACAGCGCGTACAAAAATAGGGCGCAAGTGATGGTAAGTTCACTTGCGCCCTGATTGGACTGGATATTTTGTTTTGGAAGTCTCCACCTGTTAGCGGTGGAGAAAGGTCAAAAGGGGTATCTACCCATAAGCGGCCTCCCTTGCACCGCTATGGGAATGGAACAAAGCAGTAGAAGTTATATGTCCCGAAAACCGCTTGCGGCATCTATTGTTACTGTTTCAATATACTCCAATGCTGCTTCGTGTCCTTTCTGAATTTGTGGTCAGTTATCTTCTCGCGCCATCTGCGCCAACTTCGTAGCCGTCCACTTTGGTGCTGACCGCCATAGAGCCGTCTGGGTAGAAGTAGTACCACTTGCCATCAATCTGCTTCCAGCCGCCGGAGAACATCTTACCGGT
>NZ_LNAM01000104.1 GCF_001461035.1 Acetivibrio ethanolgignens
AATTCCCCTCATGAATGAGGGGCTAGGGGAGTTGATGTGTCGAAGACACTTTTTTATAGCAGAGAAGAAGCAAGAGAATATTGCAGAACACACTAAACAAGTAAACAGAATAGAGAATATATAAGCGGATGGAAAAATAAATCTATCCGCTTTTATTATTGAAAAATGGAGGTCACTTAGTATGAAATTATGCAAAGCAAATTATGAAGAAACAAAAAGTGTTATGGTGGAAAGTATAAAGAAATTTATAGAATATATCAATGAATATTGCAGTGAATACGCATGGTTAAATGACAACATGGAAAAGTATGTAGAAGAATCAAAAGGACGTGTAGAAGGGTTTATTGCAGAACATAACATTGACATGGAAGAGTGGATGAAACAAAAGAAATATTATGATTATAAGCATATTGCAACAGATATTTTAAATCATATTGATGACATCCACCAAAAGATTATAGAGGTATTTATTGAGCCGGAAATGAAATATCCTGCAAAGGTATTAGAGTGGATGTATGATTTTAGATTTTTCTGTTATGGCGATGATATAAAAGGGGAATTTTTATCACTGTACGATCAGAACGAGAGGTTGAAAAGGTATCCTTATTTTGATGTATCAATGAAAAAACCTAAATGTTTAGGTGATTTTAAATAGGAAGGACGGTTGAGGATATGAAGATTGATTTTAAGAGTATGGAAGTAAAAAAGAGTACAGAATACTTTAAATTAACAGATGATGAACTTCTGGAGAATTGGAATGAGTATGGTTATACAAGAGAAGAGTGCAAACTGTTTGATGATGGATTAAATGTCACATTCTTTGATGATATGGAAGAGTTGGAAACAGAAGCAGAACAGTTTAGCAACTGGATTGAATCACAAAGATATGAAGTAAAAGCAATTGTGAAAACAGTAAATGGAAGAATTGCAGTTGTTTTAATTTAGTCTTAAAACAATGGTTCAATGGCAAACGGAAGGAGAGTTGATTTTATGAAATATACAGAGGAAATGATTAAAAAAGTATCACAAGGTATTTCAAACTGTCAAACCGCAGATTATCTCGGGCGATTTCCGCAGATTATTTCAGACGGAAACACC
>NZ_LNAM01000105.1 GCF_001461035.1 Acetivibrio ethanolgignens
TGTTTCCGTCTGAAATAATCTGCGGAAATCGCCCGAGATAATCTGCGGTTTGACATATAGCCTTTTGCAATGTGGCTTACACTGGCAAAAAGCAACGAAACCATAACTATAACTATCTCAATATAAAAATCAGAAAATTTTATATTTAGAGGGTTTATACCATATATGGAATTGAGTGAAATAAATGCGTATGCAATCAGCGGTTGAGAAATAGCTCCCATAAGTATAGCCACAATCATTAATATGGAATATTTATTTATAAAGTATTTTTTCATATTGTCACCTTGTATGATAATTAGGAGTTAATTATCACACATCTCCTCTTCTTTTAATATGGTGGCTAAAAGCAATAAGATACTGTGGACTTTTAATTTTGTCTTATAGCTTTGACTACTATAAGGTGTATATTGCCTCTACCTTTATATGAATTGTTTATAGCTGGATGTTGCCGGTTTTCCCATGCACTTATTTTCATCAGGTCTACGATGATAATCACTGGTCGGTATCACGGTATCAAGACTTTAGAAAAGGAGGTGCAACCTTATGATTTACGCAGACATTGATATTGCAAAACTTAACCATTTTGCCTCAGCCATATCTTCTGATAGCGAAATACTCATTGAGTCGCTTAAATTTACAAATGACAATGATGTTTTCCATTTGTTGTTCTCTAAATTAGATTCTTTCAAAAAAGACAACCTCATCACTTGTCTTAAATCAACGGCACACCACGATGACGACCTTATTCGATACCTTGTTGATTTTAATTACAAAGTGCGTGTGTTGAACCTCATCAAAACTTCTACTATATGAAAGTACAGCATTAGCAAAACAAAAATCGACAAAGTCGACACATACCTCTTCTGTAAAACTCTTATGATGCATATCGTTGATTTGAAAAACACCCACCTAAAAGCCTTATTAAGGTTACCCATTTTACCACAAAAAAGATTTTTAATTTCCAATTAATTTAGTTTTGGCTTTTCATAGCTGGTCTCTCATCATTTTTTCTTATATATAAATAGTGTCTGCTGATTAAGCAGACATTTGCAACTTCCAACTCTTACATCTGCTC
>NZ_LNAM01000106.1:0-305 GCF_001461035.1 Acetivibrio ethanolgignens
CTTGATAATCCATTTGAGTATGTCAACTCCATCCCTGATGTACTTTGGAGTAAAATGCTCTCACTCTAAAACACATTTGAGAGTAAAATGCTCTTAAGTCAACATGACAGATCCGTAAGATATTTACTCTATGTATTAGGATTATCTCATAAAAAGGTGATGCATAGGAACGGTAGGTTATTCATCGCTTACCCTAATTTTTACCACATATTTGGTCTCTTTTTCTATTCACTTAATAGATGAAATGCAATAAACAGCTTAAATACAGTAACTATGTGGCTTTCATCCACTTTCACTGTGCAATG
>NZ_LNAM01000106.1:315-1051 GCF_001461035.1 Acetivibrio ethanolgignens
TAACTATGTGGCTTTCATCCACTTTCACTGTGCAATGGTGAATAATTCAGGTTAATTTATTCATCAATAACAATTGACTTGATTAAAATATCATGTAAAGTTTGATTGTTTTTATTGAAGAATATAGTTAAAAAAGGAATACAAAATAAATATTTAGAAAGTGTTTTTACAACACTACGTATAAATAAAGATTTTCCATTCAATTTTTTATATTCAATATTAACTACGTGACATTTGAATATTTTATGCCCTACTGTACCTCCTAAAAAATTTTCCAAAATAAAATAATAAGCAATTTCAAAAATAAACACAACAAAAATAAAACATAAATAAAATACATCTACTGAATTGTTAAGTATAAAATAATTTAATACAATATGAATATAGCCAAGAAAACATAAGGCTGAAAAGAATAGGCACTCGATTAGAATAAAAGGAAATACCTGAACCATTTCTTTATTCATAAATTGAAAAAATAAAACTGAAGACAGTATAAGTGTAACAATTAACATAAAAAACAAATCAACAATTTCAGATAAAACTCTTTTAATATATGATGATTTCAAAATATACACCTCCAATAATATAGACAGAAACACAAATATTTTATTCCTGTCTATATTTTCCTATTATTTATTTGCTTTATCTTCCAAATGGACCAATTTTTTCAAAAAAAGTAATTAGTGTCTGCTGATTAAGCTAAAACACTTAATTTTACTGACTTTTACCTCGTTTT
>NZ_LNAM01000107.1 GCF_001461035.1 Acetivibrio ethanolgignens
ATCTAATTTTTATCAGAAAGATTCAAGATCCAAAGACACAAGATTTTTTACGCCCTCTAACCAAATATTAAAAGTGCTACCTTTTTCATATGTGGACTCAACAGTAATATATCCATTTTCTTTTTCTAAGATTAACCTGCTTAAATATAATCCAATACCGTTGCCGCTAAGATGATACACCTCAGGACAACGATAAAAACGTTGAAAAATTTTACTTAAATTTTGTTCTTTTATACCAATTCCGTTATCAGATATAGATATAATAACATATAATTCTGTTTTAGAAATATTGATGGATATCTCTGAGTTAATATCGGAATATTTTATGGCATTTTCTAATACATTGATAAATACTTCTCTTGTCCAATCATAATTGTGAATGACATTTATATCCCAATTAGGAGATTCCTGACATATAATTTGTATGTTTTTTAAATCAGCACTAAATTGAACACTGTCAATGGACTCAATTAAAGTTTTTTTTATTGGAAGAGATTTGGTAGTAAAGGATATGGTGTTTTCTTCTAATTTCATACAATTAACTAAACTATGTACAATCCATTCTATTTTTGAGATTTGAACTTTCAATTTTTTTTTAAAGAGTTCGTTCTCTTCTAATGTCAATGAAGGATCGTCCAATATGTGTTGGTACATTTTTAAGTTTGTTAAAGGAGTTTTTAATTGATGCGCCAAATCTGATATAAGAGATTGGAGCATGTCTTTATCTTTAACAGAGGATTCTATAATGGATAATTGATTTTTTTGTAGTGCTTTTAGTGACATAGCTATTTGAGAATCAAAGTTTTCACTTATAGGAAAATTGATATCTTGGTAAGTAGAAAAATTTTTTAAAAGTAAGACAATATTTTTTATCATCTTTTTTTGGGAAAGATAAATAAATAGTAGATAACAAAACATAATAAAAAAAATTGAGAAAATTATAAGCATCATATATCTCCTTATTGTTAATGATTTCCTGAGCTGTCGCAGGACTGCTCTTACGCACTGTCATTAGGATGA
>NZ_LNAM01000108.1 GCF_001461035.1 Acetivibrio ethanolgignens
AACATTAGAAAATACTGGCTTTTAATAGGTTGACTTGCATTGAACTTCACGGATTCAGGGAGAAATAATGATAAAGCAACATTTATTGTTATGCCACTTACGAGCGCACCTAATGGAGTCGGTGTGAATAAAATAAAATTAGGAGCGATGAATAGTTTACCATCATCATTAAAAACTAATGATACATACGCAGTGTACAATCAGGTTAGAACAGTTAATGCTGATAGATTTATTGCTTTAAAAGAAGGCAGTGCAGTAAAGGAATGTCCAATGGAAAAGCATATTTTCCATAAACTATTATTTTTAGGTCTCCGAGAGATGGTATATAGTATCCCGCAGGAGGAAAGGATTGAAATCTTAAAGTCTGTTTATGAAGCTGAGTTAATCTCAAAGGCAAAAGATATGGCTTATCAAATTGTAAAATTAAGGAAAGAGGAAATTCCCGATAAAAAGCAAATTGATGAATTTTTAATACAGATTAACGAAACAATAAAAGGTGTAACATATTCTTTGGATAAGCAGCTTGTTAAGGATGGCATTGATGCGATTTTTTATGAGGCAAAAAATTTGTAATTTTTCTTGTATCTATGGAAGGGATATGTTATAATCTAATCAAGAAAAGAGCGAGATGCTCTGCTTAAGAATTTAGGGTATAGACTCCCAACTAAGAAGAATAGAGTTAACAGCTCTACAAAAATGATTTTTAGGGTATAGATTCCCAACCAAGAAGAAGCAGGTCGTAAGACCTGCTTTTTACATAGGATCGTAAAATAGAAAACATGTGCTAAAAGGAGATATGCAGTATGCCGGAATGGATTTTTTTTATATGTATAATGGAAACGATAATTGGAGTATATATGTAAGTGCTTCAAAACATAGCGTTCTTAAATCTTCTTCCTATATCTGATATAC
>NZ_LNAM01000109.1 GCF_001461035.1 Acetivibrio ethanolgignens
TCCACTGTCAGAGTATAGCAAAGTAGGTAAAGAAAAACCTAAAACTATACCAAAATTTGGTATAAGTAAGTAATAACCAAGAGGAGGATAACAGATAACATCTGTTATCCTCTTTTTAATTGGCAGGAGGTGAATACTAACTATTCGTGTGTTTAACAGTATAATTAACCTAATTTCAAAAAAGCGAGAAGGAGTTGAAATAAGATGTTTACTTACAAAATTGAAAACAGTTACTGTGCTATCACAGGGTACAAAGGAGAAGTACCGTCAGAGCTAGTGGTACCTGAAACTATTGAGGGAGCTACAGTTTGCTCAATAACAGACAATGCCTTTGCAGGGTGCACTACTTTAGAGAAGGTTACGTTACCTCCTACTGTGCAAATGATAGGACATAAAGCATTTAAAGATTGTAAAAATTTAAAAACAATTAACACTAAGAATGTCACCCATTTACGTCCAGATGCATTCGAAGGTGTAGTTATAGCATAAAACCAACCCCTACCAGTTTAACCGCTTGCAGGGGTTTTTAGTGGTGGTAGGGGAGCAAAGAACACTCCCCACTACCCACCTTAGTACGCATGCCTCAGCGGTAGATAAAAAGTATGCTGAAATCGGGATAATTAGAATACCAAGACACCAGGTTTCTAATGTTGCTGGTAGTCATAGAGGTATTGTTCCCAAGGCATGCGTACACTACTAACAAATTCATTAGAGGAACTCCTCCCTTCAGTCAGCATAATTATGTTAATTTTGCTAGCAGTATAATGATAATATAAAAGTTGACTGAAGGGAAGTAAACAAACAAAAAAATCGCCCCTAGCAGGTTAATAGCCTGCTAAGGGTTTTTAGAATACAAATTTGACAAAGAAAGGAGATACTGTTACTATTTTCTTGGGATTGCGGTAACAGT
>NZ_LNAM01000110.1 GCF_001461035.1 Acetivibrio ethanolgignens
GTCCGGTAGTACTCGTGTATTTCCCGAAACTCAGCGTTCTTTCCTATCAGCGATATCGCAGCTTCGTACAACACGTACCTCAGTCGCTTCCGTCCCCGATAGCTGATCCGACTTTCACCGTTGTGCTTACCGGAGTCGTTTGCAACGATTGCGTATCCAGCCAGCTTCTGCAGCTGTTTTGGGTTATCAAAACGCCCAATGTCTCCCACCTCTGCAATGAAGCCGCTGACTGTGACCAGCCCGATTCCCTTGATGCTCATCAGCTTATCAACATATGGAATCTCTTTCAGCTTTTCCTCTATGTCCTGAAGCAGTTCCTCCAGCCTTGACGCATATACATCCATGTCATTCAGCAAATTTTTCAACTCAATCCGTGCAGCTTCCGGTGCCTCCTTACTGCCAACGCTATGCTCTGCGGCCGATACCAGGGTCTTTGCCCTCTTCATTCCGGCGCCTCTCAGCTTTGCGTCCCTCCAGATTCGGTTCACACCTTCCGCCCCCAGTTTCCTGATATCCTCCGGAAGCGGTGCCACCTTCAGCACCATCCGCCCGCTGACCGCCTTTAAATCCCCATAAACGTCTTTATATTCAGGGAAGTAGATGGAAAACCATCTGGCGATTCGGTTCTTGATCCTTGTAAGCTCCTCCTGCGTTTGAAAGCGCAGGTTCGACAGGCTTCTGATTTCTGCATAAATACCGGTCGGTATGTAAGGGTAAGAAAACCGCCCTTCATTGACCAGCGATGCGATTGTTTTGGGATCCTTCCGGTCATTTTTGTTGGGATTGTTGTCATCCAGTTCTTTCGACTTCTTAACATGGTGGGGATTTACATGCACAGGCTTCATTCCGTTGTCCTGCAGGAATTTCCCTAAAGCAAACCAGTAGTGGCCGGTCGGCTCCATACCGGGA
>NZ_LNAM01000111.1 GCF_001461035.1 Acetivibrio ethanolgignens
AAGAGTGGTTTAGATTCTATTATTAAGAATGGGAAGGTTTCAATAGATGATTTGAAAGCTAATCCAAGTTTATTTAGCGGAAAATCAGTAGATGAAATAGCACAAGCTCTTACAGACGCTGGTTATGATGTCACAATTCAAAAATCAGCTAGGTCAAAAAGTGGAGCACAAATCATAAAGATAAATAATCCTGGTGGAGGAAAGAATATTTCTCAAGTACAAGTTTCGCCAGGTGGTGGAAGACATGGTGGCAATCCGTATGTGAAGATAAGCACCACAGACCAAGGTATAATTAAAATAGTTAATGGCTCAGAAAGTCTTTACAAAACAGATGGAAAAGAAACTGCAACAATTATTTTTTCAGGAGGTAATTAATATGTTGTTGGATATTACAGCTCCAATTATACCCTTTGAGGGATTTGGAGAAATAAAGCTATATAGCACAAGGGATGAGTTAAAAGATTTGTTAGAAATGGAAGGTGTTACATCAAAAATTATATTTGATGATTGGATTCAATATGATATTCAGAATAATATAGAGTTGTTGTTTCACCTTAAAAACAATAAATTATTTCGAATAACAACACTAGATAATTATAAGGGAAAGTTATTTGAAAAAATAGGAGTTGGGACTACAGCAGAAGATATGTTAAAATTTGAACCATCTTTTATTTATGATGACTTTGAAGAAGTATGGGAGTCTGACAAAGGTGTGTTTATTGAAATGGATGCTGAAACAAATAAGGTTAGATGGATTTCGGTATACATACCTGAGTTGGATTTAGAAAACTTTGAAGATTGTAAATGGTAAATAAAAATTTAAATTGTGTGAAGCCAGTAGACAAAAAATCTACTGGCTTTATCATGTTCAAAATTATCTAAGATAATGGATTTTTGTAAA
>NZ_LNAM01000112.1 GCF_001461035.1 Acetivibrio ethanolgignens
TAGAGATACTGGAACACGTTTAGCTTGTTTGCTTTTGCAGTCTCTACCAGACTGTATATGATGCTGCTCGCTTTTGCTCCGTCTACGGATGTGTGGAACAGGGAATTCTTTCTTCCTATGGCATAACTTTTTGCTTTGCGTTCTGCAGCATTGTTGGAAAGTTCACAACGGCCATCCTGCAGATAGGTGCGCAGACTATCCCTGTGATTTTGGGCGTACTTCACCGCTTTCTCAAACTTGCTTCCCTTTGTAGGGGTTAGCGAATCGAGCCAGTTACAGAAACGATCCCATATTGGTACTTCCTGTTCCTGTCTTTTGGCTTTTCGTTCTTCAAAGGATAGATCCTTGAATTCCCGTTCCAAATAGAACAGTTTATTGCAGTAAGCAACTCCGATCTCCGCAGGAATGTACTTTTCCAGATCCTCCTGTGGTATTTCCGGTTCTTTGATTGCTTCCGGTGAGTTGATATCCAGCAGTTTCATGGTCTTTTTACGTTCCGCAGGCAATGCTTCGAAAAATTTCCTGCGGCAATGAGCCATGCAGCATGCTAAAAGGACATCTTCCACCTTATTATAACCCTGATAACCGTCACACTGGAGCAATCCCTTGAATCCTTTCAGGAACTGTTGTGGATAGATTCCTCCTCTGCCCGGCTGGTATTCATACAGAACGATCTTAGGAAGATCATCACTTCCGGAAGTATAGAGCCACATATAAGAGGTGGACTGTGGTGTTTTGCCGTCCTCCCGTAAAACCTGACAGGTTGTCTCATCTGCATGTATCACTTCCCTGTTTAGAAGTTCCTCATGCAGTCTCTCGTAGATTGGCACAAGGTACTTCTGGGTTGAAAGAATACACCAGTTAGCCATTGTCTCTCTTGGGATTTTTGCGCCCAACTGCAGCATAGCTGCTTCCAGTCGATAATAAGGCAGTCCCATAAAGCATTTATTGAACATAACATATGACACAGACGATGCCGAAGCAGGACTGTGTGGGATCAATGCTGCCGGAACGACGCCTTTCTTAAAGGATCCATCATGATCCTTTTTACACTCCGGACAGATAAGCACTTCCTGCATATAACGGATGCGCTCCACTTTTGCCGGTGTGATCCGTAGTTCTTCCCGGACAAAGGTTGGTTTCAGTGGAACCATCTCGGCATTGCACCAATCGCAGAAACGTTCCGTTTCCGGCACTGGGCAGATGATCTCCCTGACTGGAAGATTTGCGTATAGATCTTCCCTGGTCGCTTTTGGTTTACGCTCCCGGGTATGTGCCTTAACGTTGACTTTTTTCGTTTCTTCCGGACTGGATACTTCCTTCTTTTTACGTGCAGATGTTTTCTCACTGCTTACTCCGAAAAACTGGCGTTTGAACTCTTCCAGTGTTTCTTCCAGGTTTGCTTTCACAGAACGAAGTTCGTCCACAACTCCACGAAGCTCTTTGATGGTTGCTTCCTGTTCCTCGATACGAGATGCCTGCATCTCAATGATCTTTTTTAGTAGTTCAATTTCTTCTGTTGCTGACATCTCATACCTCCTGCGTTTTCTTTTATTATAAGAAATACCAGAAGTATTGACAAATGGGTGTCTGCACAGGTATCGTCATTTTGACGGTGTATAACTTTTCTGAAAGTCCTGTAAAACCTGTTGGTTTCCGTTTTTTTCAGATATGTTATCCACATCAATGCCCTGAAGAGTATGGAAAAGACCATTGTTTGTCTTACTTCAGAGCATTGATGTGGATAACCGTAGTCTTTTCATGAATAACGGTTATTCACTAAAAAATATTTTTCTCCATATTGCACAAATCAATAAGAGTGTTTCGCTTTTTTGTTTGTTGGACGGATTGCCTTTGGCTGGTCAATGGAAAGACCTTCCATCAGCCAGCGGAATTCCTGTCTGGTAAGAGGTCGTACCTCGGAAGGATTCCCTGGCCATTGAAATTTTCCATTACTGTCCAGTCTTTTATAAAGAAGACAGAAACCATCCTTGTCAAAATACAGTGCTTTCAAGGTATTGCGACGTCTCCCGCAAAAAAGATAAAGTGCATTTGCATAGGGATCCATTTGGTATGTGTCCCGGATGATTGCCATTAATCCATCTATACTGCGTCTCATATCCGTTCTCCCCGTTATGCAGTATATCTTGGAGATCCCGGAAATATCGCCTAACATAGAAACCGCAACGCAGAGAGTGTATTTTGAATGATCTCCTGTGTTGCTCCGGTTGAAATTTCAACCGATATTCCATGAACAGTCAATCGGACTGCCACTGCATTATCCGGTACAGTTTCTAAAAGTGTTTGGGATGCACCTTCATCATCCTCAATGATCAAAGGAACAACCTCCTGGACTTCATTTTTGCAGGAACCATTACGACTTGGAATTTCACAGGCCTTTTTTCGCAGCTGCTTTACATGATAATAAAAAGTAGGAGCTGCGATGTTGTTTTCCTGCAGCCACTGAAAGTCTGATTTGCCACTGGCTCTGCATTCCTGAATGATGTTCAGCCAGTAACGGTCCTTTTCGGATAAGATTTCTTGATAATCCATTTGAGTATGTCAACTCCATCCCTGATGTACTTTGGAGTAAAATGCTTTCATTCTAAAACACATTTGAGAGTGAAATGCTCTTAAGCCAACATGACAGATCCGTAAGATATTTACTCCATGTATTAGGATTATCTCATAAAAAGGTGATGCATAGGAACGGTAGGTTATTCATCGCTTACGAAAATGGAGGAACCGGAACGCAAGAAGCGGATCCGTCAGTATAATGATATCCTTGCTGAAGCTTCCGAGCAGACAAAGAAGTCAGGAAAAGCCGTGGACATGCTGTTGGGTTGCACAGGTTTCTTGCCTCTTGAACAGACCTTGTCAATGGTGCTTAACGTATTGGGAATGTTAAAAGGGGCACCGGATATGATGCCGGGAGCAGAGGAAAAACAAAAAATGAAAGAGTTAAGTCAGGTGGCAGAGAAGCTGGGAGCACAGAATCCAGAAGAAACAGCGGAAGAGGTATATTTGTTAGACCGGATTTCTCCGGTTGCGATTTTAAGGTAAAATTATCTTTTATTGAAAATTTTGTTTAGGTGTGTTATCGTAATGATAGGTAGTCAACCTGCTGGGTGGTTTCCACTTCCGGAAGGAGGTGGTATCTGTTGAGTACATATGAAGAATTTATGATAATCATAGCTGTTGCAAGCTTGATAGTATCTATTTTAACATATAACGACAGCAAGAAAGGTAGAAAAAAATAACCACCCCGCCGACCAAGTGAGTTGGTTATTTTTTAATAACATAACATAATTGGAAGCCACTCTGTGGAGTTGGCTACCTTGTACCTTTATACTACATTACTTTTATTAAGATGTCAAGTAATATAAATATGACAAGATTTTTATAAAAGAATATGGTGAAGAAGTTGAATATTCATTGGATTTATTACAGATAAAAGATAAGCAATAATACGCTGAAACAGACTCTTTTTCTAGAGTAGAGGAATAGAACGGAAAATTATGAAAACTAAATTATTCTGGCTTCCAGCCGTAGCTTTAATGATAATAATATTTTATTTTTCCAGCCAGCCTGCGGAGGTTTCTGGAAATCTAAGCGGAGGAATTGCTTATCGGATTGTCCGTTTGGCAGCAGATGTGACTGGACAGGAATGGAAAGAGGAAGAATTGCTTTTGCTGGCAGAAAAGCTGGATTACCCGATTAGAAAGATGGCTCATTTAACAGAATATGCATTATTAGGAATGGCAGTCGCTTTAGGAGGAGTGCATGGAAGCAGTTGGAGCAACTACAGTATAAAAAAGCAGTATTTTCTGGTGCAGATAATCGGAAGTCTTTATGCGGCCGGTGATGAGATACATCAGCTCTTTGTTCCGGGGAGAGCCGGACTTGTTGGGGATGTACTGATTGATAGCTTAGGGATATTGATTGGGTGGCTGGTGTTTTACTTATTTGCCACTGTTTTCGGATTATACTGAGGCGAGGCGGATAAATTCCGACCTCGCTATTTTCATACTATCCTCTATTTTTCCGTTTCCGGAAAATTTTAATAGAAATCAAATCCACAAAATCCTCTTTCTCTTCATTGGAAAGCTGGGAGAAAAGATTTAAAAGCTTTTGCTCCTGGGGAGAAAGAAGCTTAAGATTATCTGGAGAAGGAAGAGTCTCCGCCACCTCATTGGAAGGAATATTTTCTGCCGTACAAGGGGATAGTAGCTCAGACAGAGACATATTATATAAGGAAGCTAATTTTTCAAGTATGTAGAAATCAGGGGTTCTGGTCCCCTTTTCATAATGGCAGTATCCCTGTTTTGAGATATTCAGATAATTGCCTAGTGTCTGCTGGGTGAGGTGATGCTTTTGACGTAGACCTTTCAGTCTGATAGCTAATGATATGGAATCCATGTTTCTATCCTTCTTTCATTTTTCTCAGAGTATCTGGTTTATGGAAGTATAACAAGTTTTAGACATAAAAGACGGAAAATGCAACGTAATGTTTATAAAATAAGTCAACGATATGAAGTGGATATCTCCTTTTATGATGGAAGGGTTTTCATTGAATATTTTTAGCTTCTATAGTATAATAGAAATGCTGTAATATTATAAGATAAAAAGAGAGGTAATTATGAATACAGAAGAAAGAGAAATTAGTTTGATTGATTTACTGGTTTATGTAGTAAAGGGATGGAGAAGCATTCTGGTATGGATGCTGCTTATGGCAATTTTCTTAGGTTGCATACAGTATGTAAGAGAAGTAAAGGCCGCCAGGGAGTACCAGGTGGCAAAGCCGGTGACGGGTGAGGAGCAGAAGGAACAGGCTGCTGTTACGATAGAACAGCTTCGTAAGGAAATGCCGGAAGAAGAAGTAAAGGCAGTTAATAAGGTGGTACGCCTGGAAAAGGAATATGCTATGCAGTTCGATTATTTGCAGAACTCACTTTTGATGGCAATGAATCCATATGAAGTAGCAGTTGCGAGATTACAGTACTGGGTAGATACGAAGCATAAGACGAACTATGCGGGAATTACAGAACGGGATGTTACTGTTGACATTGTGAAATCATACATAAACCGTGCAAAGGATGGCAGCTGGCAGAAGGCAGCACTAAAGGCAGCTGGTGTAGAAATAGAACCACAATATTTTGGCGAAATGATTAGTGTAATTGATAATAACACTTCTTTTACAATTATCGTAAAGTATCCGGATGAGGAGAAGCTTCGCAAGATAATTGCTGTTCTGGAGAAGGAGCTGGAGAACTATCAGGATGAATTTGCCTCTGTATTTGGAGTACATAAACTGAGTCTGGTAAATGAGTCTGTTGAGATGACAGTGGATAATGATATTTATAATCTGCAACAGCTGAGGAAAAATAATTTATTAAATTTAGAAAATAATATTGCTAATTATAAGAATGCATTTAATGATAATCAGAAGAGCTTATATGCAGGTGAGATTATTGTAAGAGAAGAGGAAACAGAGGATACAGAGCAGACAGAGGCAGAAGAGCCGGTAATTGCAACACCGCCGACCCCACAGCTTAGAGTGAAATATATTCTTCTTGGAGCGATTCTTGGAGCTTTTTTGGTTTGTATGCTGCGGGCAATGAGATATATTCTTTCAGGAAAGCTGAAGGCAGAGGACAATATAGAAGGGTATCTTGGTATAGCTGGTCTTGGCTATATTGAGGAAAATGAAAAGGAAGCGAAGGGAGCTTTGGAAAAGCTGGATGCATGGATTGACGGCCTGTCAAAACGGAATTTTCCTAATCTGTCAAAGGAACAGCAGCTTAAAATGATAGTTTCTAATATTTCACTTTATTGCGAAAAGGGAGCTATGAAACATATTTATCTGAATAGTTCAGTAAATTGTACACAGGAAAAGACTGCTGAGCTGGTTCGGCTGTTGTCAGAAAAAGGCATCGAGGTGAAAGAAGGCTTTAGTATTTTAAGGGATGCTAAAGCTATGGAGGATATGAGCCGTGCAGATGGCATTGTATTCTTTGAGCAGGCCGGTAAGTCCCGTTATGAGGATTTAGAGCGGGAAATCAAGCTTTGCCGGGAACACGGAAAGACGGTAATCGGCATGGTTGTTTTAGTGTAAGATTACGAATAGGATGAAATAGAGATGCAGCTAGATAAACAGTTATGGGTACGTCGGGCGTTTTTGCTGATACTGGATGTGCTTCTGATAAATTTCGCATCGTTATGTGCGATTACGATACGATATGATTTTAGTATAGGAAATGTTGATCCTAAATACAGTGAAGCAATTATAAACTATATGTGGATACATACATTTCTAACCGTGGCGGTTTTCTTTGCTTTTCGCTTGTACAACAGCTTATGGAAGTATGCAAGTATAGAGGAAATGACAAATATTATTTATGCCTGTATGCTTTCCGAGGTTGTACATTATGTTGGGATGAATTTTTTCCTGGAAGGTAAGTTTTCAGGCTATGTAATGCCGAGAAGCTTCTGGCCGCTGGATTTGATGTTCCTATTGATTTTTGTCGGGGGAAGCCGGTTCTTTTATCGGGCTCTCAGGATGTTTAATAATCAATATCGGACGGATTCTAAAAAACATATTATGATTATTGGTGCCGGAGCTGCGGCCAATACCATTATTAAGGAAATCAGTGAGAGTCAGTACCTGGACGGCAAGGTGGTCTGTGCCATTGATGATGACAGAGTGAAGCTTCGCAGCTATATCCAGGGTGTTAAGGTAGTAGGGGACAGACGGGATATCGGCTGGGCGGTTAAGCGTTATAATGTAACAGATATTATTATTGCTATTCCTTCTCTTCCGAGAAAGGATCTGAAAACTTTGGTAGACATATGTAAGGAAACAAACTGTACGATTAAGACACTGCCTGGTATTTATCAGCTGATTAATGAAGAGGTCAGTGTAAGCCGGCTTCGGAATGTGGAGATTGAGGACCTTCTGGGAAGGGATTCCATCGATTTGGATACAGGGAGAATCATGGGCTATGTCAAGGATAAGGTGGTTATGGTAACCGGCGGCGGAGGCTCCATTGGAAGTGAGCTGTGCCGTCAGCTGACAAAGCATCAGCCGAAGCAGCTGATTATCCTGGAAATCTACGAAAATAATGCCTACGATATTCAGCAGGAGCTAAGGACAAAGTACCCGAAGCTGAACCTGGTTGTTTTGATTGCTTCTGTGAGGAATTCTAACCGTATGGAGCAGATTTTTGAGAAATACCATCCGGAGCTGGTATACCATGCAGCGGCTCACAAGCATGTACCGTTGATGGAGGACAGCCCGAATGAAGCCATTAAAAATAATGTCTATGGTACACTGAAGCTGGTACGGCTCTGTGATAAATATGGAGTAAAGAGGTTTGTACAGATATCTACAGATAAGGCTGTCAATCCGACCAATGTTATGGGAGCCTCCAAGCGGATGTGTGAAATGATTGTCCAGGCTTATAATAACCGCTCTGCAACAGAGTTTGTAGCAGTTCGGTTTGGCAATGTACTGGGGAGCAACGGCAGTGTGATTCCGCTCTTTAAAAAGCAGATAGCTGCCGGAGGACCGGTTACGGTGACTCACCCGGATATCATCCGTTACTTTATGACAATCCCGGAGGCGGTTTCTTTGGTGCTGCAGGCCGGAGCCCTGGCAAAGGGCGGCGAAATCTTTGTCCTGGATATGGGAGAGCCTGTGAAGATTGATGATTTAGCGAGAAATTTAATCCGATTGTCAGGCTATGTGCCAGATCGTGATATTGAAATCAAGTACACAGGGCTTCGTCCGGGAGAAAAGCTATATGAGGAGCTTTTAATGGATGAGGAAGGCATGCAGAATACGGAGAACAAGCTGATACATATTGGTAGGCCAATTGATTTTGATGAGGAAGGCTTTTTAAAACGGTTGGATGAGATGTACCAGACGATTACCAGCGAACAGGCAGATGTGCGGGCTTTTGTAAAGAAGATTGTGCCGACCTATCAGCCGAAGGAATAAGGATATTATCCAGATGGTACTCCAAAGCAGCCGAAGCCAGTTTCTATGATGGAAATTCAAAAAAGATAGGTTATGCCCAAGGATGTATCAGCTGACATAGGGATGGCGGGCGGAACAGTTACAGTAAAAAGTTAAAAATATATTTTTGATATTTAAACGGTAGAATTCAAGTTGAATTTTACCGTTTTTTATATATAATGCTGTTAAAATGATGAAAATTATAACAAATAGACAAAAATATGTGACAAGAGAAGAGAGAATGGAAAGAATATACAGAAAACTGTTTAAAATATACAAAAAATAATAGATTGTGAAAGGGGAATATTGGTATAAATGAGATAAAAAAGAGAAAATACTTTCAAAACATTATTTATCTATTGAAAATAATTTCAAATATATGTTATAGTGATAGTGCAGAAAAGCAATTGCTGGAAGCGGTAATTGTATCGGAGTAAACAAAAAGGAGGATTATGCGCATTATGAAAAAACTATTAGCAATGGGAATGGCAGTTGTTATGGCATTATCATTGACTGCCTGTGGTGGCACAAAGGATCAGGCGAACAATACCAGTGCACCTGTAGAAACATCAGGAGGAGCAGCAAATCAAAACACATCAATTACCCTTTGGACTTACCCGATTGGTAAATGGGGAGATTCTGCAACTGTAGCTTCTTTAATAGCAAGCTTTAATGAGAAACATCCTGAAATCAGTGTAACAGTAGAATATCTGGATTATACCAATGGTGATGACCAGATTAACACAGCAATTGAGGGTGGTCAGGCTCCTGATATTGTAATGGAGGGACCAGAACGTTTAGTTGCCAACTGGGGTGCACGCAAACTAATGGTTGATTTATCTGACTTGTTTGCAACAGAAGCGGGCGGTGAAATTTATGATTCTGTAAAAGCGGCTTGTAAATCCTCAGATGGTGCTTATTACGAATATCCACTTTGTATGGTAGCTCATTGTATGGCGATTAATCAGACAATTTTTGAAAATGCAAATGCTATGCAGTATTTAGACTTAGATACCCATACATGGACAACAGAAAACTTCCTAAAGGCAGTGCAGGCGGTATATGATTCAGGTCATGAGAATGTGGCAGCTATTTACTGCTCCGGACAGGGAGGAGACCAGGGAACTCGTGCTTTAATTAATAATTTATACAGTGGAACCTTTACAAATCCAGAGCATACAGAGTATACAGCAAATAGCGAGGAAAATGTTAAGGCATTAGAGACTTTGTATGCACAGAAGGGAATCAACTTTGACGCTTCTATTAATGGAGGAGAAGAAATTACATTATTCCGTAACGGAACTCTGGCTATGTCCTTATGCTGGAATGCAGCACAGCAGACAAATGCAGATGCTTCTGAAGCAGGAAAGACAAATAATGGAGATACCATTATTCCTATGCTTTTCCCTTCTGATGATGGAAAAACTGAGCTTTGTGGCGGTATCTGGGGCTTTGGTGTATTTGATAATGGAGATCAGGCGAAAATTGATGCAGCTAAAACCTTCATAGACTTTATCTGTAATGATCCTGAACAGGTAAAAGAGAGTGTTCTTGCATCTACTTACTTCCCAGTACGTCCTACCTTAACTGGTATTTATGATGGAACTGATATTGCCGAAGTTATGAATACTTTTTCCGAGGACTTTATGCCTTCTATGGGTGACTACTATCAGGTAGTTCCAGGCTGGGCAACTGCTCGTACTGAATGGTGGAATATGTTACAGCGTGTCGGTACTGGTGGAAATGTTGCAACTGAGGTTGAAATCTTTGTTACTAGTGCAAACAGTGCAGCAGCAGGAAACTAAAACTGTATCTGTATAAGGCTGAAATAGTAACGCACCCTTCTTTGCCTGAACGGGGCGGAAGGGTGCGTTATTTATGTCTGGATATTTTTTGTGAAAGGAGTGTCTTCATGGCAAACAGAACGAAAAAAGATAGCAGAAGCAAGGCTTTGGTAAGACGTGAAACAACGGCAGCCTACCTTTTTCTTTTGCCGAGTCTGATTTTCTTTGTTGGCTTTGTTATTATTCCTATGGTACTTTGTATCTTTACTAGTTTTTTTGATTCAACGATGGGAAAGGACACCCAGGATATTTTTATTGGTCTGTCAAACTATGGAGAATTGTGGAAAGATTCTATTTTCCTTCGTTCTCTGAAGAATACAATTATTATAGTAATAGTGTCGGTGCCGGTAGTGTGCATTTTTTCCTTGTGGGTAGCCTCTGTTATCTATAATTTAAAAGGAAAGGTTCTTTCTGTATTTCGATGTGTATTTTATCTTCCGGTGGTTACAGGTTCTGTAGCAGTTACAGTGGTTTGGAAGTGGATGTTTAATAACTATTATGGGATTTTTAATTATATAGGAAAAGGAACCGGCTTGATTGAAAATAACATCAACTGGCTGGGAGATGAAAGATTTGCCTTGTGGTGTATTATTCTTATTTTATTTACAACATCCGTGGGGCAGCCAATTGTGCTTTACGTGTCTGCATTGGGAAATGTAGATCCGAGCCTTGTAGAAGCCTCTCAGGTAGATGGTGCCAACAGCTTCCAGCTGTTCTGGAAGATTAAGTGGCCGCAGATTATGCCTACGACATTATATATTTTGATTATTACAACGATAAACAGCTTCCAGTGTTTTGCGTTGATTCAGCTTTTGACTTCAGGCGGACCGAACCATAGTACAGATACTGTTATGTACTATATTTATTATACTGCATTCAAACTGTATCGATATGGCTATGCCAATGCAATGGGTGTGGTTCTGGCCATTTTTATCGCATTGCTTTCTGCAATACAGTTTAAGCTGGCAAAGGAAAAGTAAGGAGGGAAAAAGATGAATAGCGGTGTTAAGAAGGTTACCCCATATAAAATTATATCACTGATTATTCTGGTTATTTTAGCAATCCTGTTTGCCTTTCCGTTGTATTGGATTATAACGGGTGCTTTTAAAACCGGTGCATCCATTAATGCTACAACACCAGATTGGTTTCCGAAGGAATGGGTGTTAGATAATTTCCGTAAGCTGTTTAGTCGTCAGATGGCACCACTTTGGGAATTTTATATTCCATTTAGTGGGCGATTTACTAAGGATGGTCAGGCAATTTTAATTTCAGCAGGACCAGTAGTGCCAGCAGCTATCCGCTGGTTGATTAATACAGTATTTATGGCGGTTATGGCCATGCTTCTGACCTGTATAACAGCAGCTATGGCAGGGTATGCCTTGGCAAAAAAACGTTTTAAGGGGCAGACGATTTTATTTTCCCTAATTGTATGCGCAATGGCATTACCAAAGCAGGTTATTTTGATTCCACTGCTTCGTGAAATGTCAGCCCTGAATTTATATAATACAATATGGTCTGTAATTCTTCCTGCGGTAGGATGGCCTTTTGGTGTATTTTTAATGAAACAGTTTTCAGAGGGAATACCAGGTGAGATGTTAGAGGCTGCCAGAGTAGATGGTGCAGGAGAGATAAAAACCTTTATCAATATTGTTCTGCCAATGATAAAACCGGGAATTGGTGCCTTAGCAATTTTTACATTTATTAACAGCTGGAATGATTACTTTATGCAGCTGATTATGCTAAGCAGTACCAGCAGGCTTACCATATCCCTTGGTATCGCAAAGCTTCAGGCAGAAAATTCTACAGATTTCGGACTTATTATGGCTGGTGCAACCCTAGCCGCTGTTCCTATTATTCTTGTATTTATTGCTTTTCAAAAATATTTTACAAAGGGCATTACAATGGGAGCTGTAAAGGGTTAGAGAAGGAGGACATGAATGAAAAACAAGGTAGAGAGTTTACAAGGAAAGCTAATTGTATCCTGCCAGGCTTTACCTAACGAGCCGCTTCATTCTTCTTACATTATGGGAAGAATGGCAGTAGCAGCAAAGGAAGGTGGAGCCTCAGGAATTCGTGCTAATACAAAAGAGGATATTAAAGAAATTCAGTCTCTGATAGATTTACCGGTAATTGGTATTGTAAAACGAGATTATGAGGATTCTAAGGTCTATATTACACCTACGATGAAGGAGATTGAGGAGCTCATAGAGGTCAGGCCGGAAATTATTGCATTAGATGCTACGGGAGCACTTCGCCCGGAGGGTGTTACTTTAGATGATTTTTTTCATCAGATTAAGGAAAGATATCCAGAACAATTGTGGATGGCAGATTGTTCAACGGTGGAAGAGGCCATTCATGCAGATGAGTTGGGCTTTGATTTTATAGGAACAACCATGGTAGGCTATACAGAGCAGAGTAAAAATGATAAAATTGAAGCAAATGATTTTGAGATTTTAAGGGAAATTGTTGCCGGAGTAAAGCACCGGGTAATTGCAGAAGGAAATATCAATACTCCGGAAAAAGCGAAGCGTGTAATAGAGCTTGGTGCGTTTAGTGTGGTGGTGGGCTCGATTATTACGAGACCACAGTTGATTACAAAGGCATTTGCAGAAGCATTGCTTGATTTTTAGTAGGAGGAAGAAGTTATGATATTGAGAAAGGGATGTATTTTTTTTATGATAGGTACTTTATTATTGGGGAACTCTGGTCTGGCCAGGGCAAGTGTAGAGCATATGGCAAATAAACCGAAAAATGGAAAAACTGTAGAGGCTCCTTTTCCGAAGGGAACTGGTGGAAGTGAAAGCTTTCGTATCCCGGCAATGGTTACCTTAGATAGTGGGAGAATCGTAGCGGCTGCAGATGCACGTTGGAATACAACCTACGATGGAGGTGGCCTGGATACGATTGTCAGCTATTCCGATGACAAGGGGAAAAGCTGGAGGTATACCTTTGCCAACTATCTGGGAGACAACGGAAATACATATAATGGTGAAAAATCCACCTGCTTTATTGATCCGTGCCTGGTGACGGATGGAAAGAAGCTGTGGCTGTTCTGCGATTTATATCCTTATGGGGTTGCGTTAAATGGAAATGGAAAACAGACCATACCACAAAACGTCACAGGCTTCGATGCAAAGGGAAACTTACTTTTGAGTGATAATGATCATCGCAGCTATGACTATTACCTCAATCAAAAGAAAGGGACAATTCATAAAAGAAACAATGGTGAGGTTGTGGAGAATATAAAGGTAGACCGCTATTTTAATGTGACTGGCGGGGGTGTCAGCAGTAATTTGTTTTTTGAGGATTCTCCCTACAAGGTACAAAGAACCAGCTATCTTTATATGATTTCCTCAAAGGATGGTGGTGCTACCTGGTCAGCTCCAGCTCTGCTGAATCTTAAGCAGACAAGAGAACAGGCCTTTTTGGTAGCACCTGGAAGGGGCGTTTATACGAAGGATCGTAAAATTATAGTTCCTTGCTATGGCTATAATAATGCAAATGGAACGGTCAGTGAGTTTACCTGCTTTATTTATTCGGAGGATGGTGGTACTACCTGGAAGCGGAGCAGGGATGCTATGAAAAGCAGAAGCTCAGAAAGTGCTGTGGTGGAGCTGCCGAATGGAGTGCTGCGGTTTTTCTATCGGCATATGGATACGGGAACCTTAAACTATGTGGATGCTCTTCTGGTGGATGCTGGGAATCGAATGGAGTATAGATGGACTCTGCCGGTAAGGACAGAAAATCCAGTAAATGCTAACTGCCAGCTGTCTGCAATTGTATACTCGGAGCCAGTACAGGGAAAAACTGCGATTTTGATATCTTGCCCTACGGGAAGAAATGAGGAGGGTTCTACCAGCAGTACCGGTGGGCCTTATGCACAAGGAGGCCATCGCTTAAACGGTAAGATTTTTGTTGGCCTGCTAAGTGGTGACTGGGATAATAGGATGAGCTGGCTACTTCCGATGAATGTCAATGAGAACAATGCTGAGTTTATGTATTCCTGTATGACAGAGCTGAAGGATGGAAGTGTTGCCCTTTTGTATGAGGATCATCAAAATGGCTGGGGTGCTGGAGAGGATAAGTACTATACGATGTCTTATAGAGTCTATACCGCTAAGGAGATAATTAGGGACCCAAGGGTTAAAATTGGAAATGGGAGATCAATGCGTGTGGAGGTTAAAAATTAAGATGATAAAAGAGATAAGCCCAGAGAGAGTAGAAGGGCTTGCCCGGTATTTTATGGAAAAGGGTGTAAAGGGATTGTATGTAAATGGTTCTTCCGGAGAGTGTATTTATCAAAGTGTAGCGGACCGCAAGCTAAGCCAGACTAAGTCCTAATATGATGAGCTTATTAGGTGTGTCTGAAAATGACAAGATTCTGGTTAAGTTCGGGGAAAAGCAAGAAATATTAAGAGTTCTGGCAAATGAAAATTTGACGGATTATCAAATAGGAATTCCGGCACCTGCCCGGAAACGGATAGGAATGAACAGTGTAAATGATATTGTCATTGTCCACCGGGATATGGTTCATATTTTTTGGAGACATTCAGAGGAACAGACCATTGCAATACTGGGAACTGTTCTGGCGGTATTTCAGGTGGTTAGTAAAATGTGGATAGGAGCTGTTTTGTGCTTCGTATGTATACCGCTAATTATGTATTTTGTATTAAATGAGGAAAGGGTAAAGGTAAAGTAGGATTTCGGAGGCTGTAAAAAACTCCCCCCTAAGAAAAAAACGCTGAGGTCATGGGGCTTCAGCGTTTTTGGTAGTTCGCCCAGCATGGGCGTAATCTAATCGGTGAAAGTCCGTAAAGCACCCTGATAGTGGGAAGCTTACAGCCGATGACAAGGGTCCATCGTGAGGTGGAATCTGAAGGAAGTCGGATGCTCAAACCTCTGGTCTGACGAACAGAAATCACATATAAGGCATGGCATATCGGGTAAGGTTGCTACACAAACTAAAGTCCTATAACTATCCGAAGATATGCTGTGTAAATGTGGCAGATAGGTGGAGGAAAAGATTACGCACCTTAACTGAGGAGGTCTATGAAAGTAGATGGAGGAAAGGACTTGACGGTTGGGATAAGACAGACACTATTTATCTGATGCTTGAAGATGGCAGTTGCTCGAAAGAGGTTGCTTATTTGAGGGTAGGTTGGAAACCGAGAGTAAAGGATAAGAACGCTTAGAGATAGGAATAGGTAGTGCAAGGCATAGGCACATCTTAGAACAACCGAACCGCCGCTTGCGGAACCGCATGAGCGGTGGTGTGAGAGGACGGGGGTTGGTCACCCCCTCCTACTCGATTAATTAATGATGGTAAGTCCTTTCTAATAATAAATAAGTGCATATAATATGGTTAAAAACTGTAAAAATTATAACAAATACACAAAGAACTTCAATAATAGAACGGAAAATGGAAATAATATACATGTGATTGTGCAATGCGTACAAAAATAAGGAAAAAAGAATGAAAAATATTAGTATAAATGAGATGAAAAAGAAGAAATTACTTTCAAAATACAAATTAACTATTGAAAATAATTTCTTAAATGCTATACTTGAGATATCAAAAGGAGGCATGACCGATGAATAGTAGTATAGAGAATTTAAAAGGAAAATTAATCGTGTCTTGTCAGGCGTTACCTCATGAGCCACTACATTCTTCTTTTATTATGGTCGAATGGCAGTAGCGGCAAAAGAGGGAGGTGCCGTAGGTATCCGTGCTAATACCAAAGAAGATATCAGGGAAATTCAGGAACATGTAGATTTACCAATTATCGGTATTGTAAAGCGTGACTATGAGGATTCTAAGGTTTATATTACACCTGCCATGAGAGAAATTGTTGCAAAGGTAAAGCACAGAGTGATTGCAGAGGCACTTGATTGATAAAGGATTAAAAGGAGGAGTTAAAATGAAAAAAAGAGCTTTGGCATTAGTTCTTACAGTTGCTATGGCAGCTACGATGCTAGTTGGGTGTGGCAGTGGAAACCAGGGTGCAGCACCGGTAGAGACACAGGCGGCGGCAGAGCCGTCAGAAAGCGGAACACCTGCAAGAGAAGCTGGTGTACTTTATAGTAACGGTGGTCCAACAGAATTTTTTGAGACCCCATGGTTAAATCCAGGTGTATTCATATACAACAAGGCATTATATGGACATCTTCTATTTGCAGATGAGAACTTATCTCCGATAGCTGGAGAAGGTGATTTGGCAACAAGCTATGAGATGGCAGAAGACGGTTCTACTTTAACATTTACTTTAAGAGATGGTATTACCTGGCATGATGGTGAGCCGATTACAGCAGAGGAAATTCAGTGGAATATTGAATATTCACTGAAAACTACAGTTCTTAACTCTGTATTCCGTTCTACCTTTGAGGCTATTGAGGGTGCTGATAAATATGCAGCAGGTGAGGCAGAGCATATTTCCGGTATTGCAGTAGATGGAAATAAGATCACTTTAACATTTTCCAAAGTTGCACCGGATGCATTACTGACCTTTACCCAGTTTGCACCTCTGCCAAAGAAGCATTTGGAAGATATTGATCCTGTATCTTTACAGCAGGCAAGCTACTTCCAGAGTCCGATTGGCTCCGGACCATTTAAGGTGGAAGAGGTTCAGATGGGCAGCTACACAATTCTTGCACCTTTTGAAAACTATTATGGTGGAACAGCTTCCTATAAGATTCACTTAAATCCAAGTGCAGGAGATTCCGATCCGAACTTTGTAACCAATGTAAAAGCCGGACAGCTTGATTATGCTTATACTAAGAACATTGCAGATATCCAGGCTCTGGAAGGAGTTGCAGGTATCATGATTGATAAGGTTGATGTACGTTATACACGTTTGTTATATGTAAACAAATTTAACAGAGCAGATGGAAGCAAATCCCCTCTGGCTGATCCAAAGGTTCGTCAGGCGATTGCATACGCAATCGATATGCAGGCTATCTGCGATGGTGTTATGAATGGTTCAGGTGTTCCTGCCAACAGCCTGACTCCAGATGGAGCAGATAAGGTAGACGGACTGAATAATTACGATTACAATCCAGAAAAGGCAAAATCTTTATTAGCGGAAGCTGGATGGGATTCTAATACAGAGCTTAAGGTTGTTTACTACTATACCGATCAGGCAACACAGGATTTAATGGCAGTACTTCAGCAGTACCTTGCAGAAGTTGGTGTTAAGATGAATGCAACTTTAGTAGAAGGAGACCTTGCTACTATTTTATGGAAAGCACCGGAGGATCCAGTAAACGGACCAAGTGCAGTTGACTGGGATATGTGTTATGCAGCAAATGCAGCACTTTCTATGCATGAGTATTATGATAGATACCAGACTGGTTATTCCATCAACTCTCATACTCCAGGTGATGCAGAGCTGGATAAGCTGATTGCAGCAACAAACGCTTCTGTTGACCCAGAAGTGCAGAAACAGGAATTCTTTGAAATTCAGAAATATGAGAATGAGAACTTATTTGTAATTCCGCTGTACTATCAGCCAATCTATCTTGTACATAGTGATAGAGTAAGTGGAATAGAAAAGGTTGGTAATCCACAGTTCAATTACAACTGGAATATCCAGAACTGGACAGTGAAATAGGATTTAGACTAAATTGCAATGGACCGGGGGATTGTATGAGGATTTTCGTGCAATCCCCATGCTTTATAGAAAGGTGATTGAATGGCTAAATATACTTTGAAAAAGATTTTAGGCATGATTCCGATGCTTTTAATCATTACATTTATTATATATTGGCTGTTGGACTTGACTCCGGGTGATCCGACATCCTATCTGATGGATCCGGAGGCCTTAGCCAGACTGAGTGCAGAGCAGTATGCAGCACTTCGGGCTCAGTATGGTTTGGACGATCCTTTTGTGATTCGTTATTTTAAGTGGCTGGTGAGACTGCTGCATGGAGATTTTGGTTATAGTGCGGCCAGCGGTGTTCCGGTAATTCAGATTATGGTACAGCGTTTGCCAGCAACTTTAGAGCTGGCAGCTGCAGCTTTAGTGATTTCAACAGTTCTGGGGAGTGTATTAGGTGTTCTGGGAGCTGTGAAAAAGGGAAGTATAGGTGATAATGTCCTAACGGTAGCAGGTATGATTGGAGTATCAATTCCTCAGTTTTTCTTTGGCGTTTGTGCAATTCTTATTTTTTCGCTGAAGCTGGGATGGCTTCCGGTAGGCGGGCGAACGGCCCCGGAGGTTGTTAATTTTCTTGGAAGAATAAAATATCTGGTGATGCCGGCATTGGTGCTGGGAATTTCCATGACGGCAGGTGTTATGCGGTATGCCAGAAGCAGTATGCTGGATACGATGAATAAGGATTACATAAAAACAGCACGAAGCAAGGGCTTGCCGGAGTGGAGAGTTAATCTCATTCATGGTTTCAGGGTATCCCTGACGCCAGTTATTGTTCTGGTAGGCTTCCGCCTTCCAACGTTGATTGCTGGTTCTGTTGTTATTGAAACGGTATTTCAGTGGCCGGGAATCGGAAGTGCCTTTAATACGGCAGTACGTTCCCAAAACTACAACCTGGTTATGATGCTTGCACTGTTATTTGTTTTCATGACCTTGTTTGCAAGTACTCTGGTAGATATTTTGACGGCGGCTCTGGATCCGCGTGTTAAGCTGAACGGTTAGGAGGGATAGGATGAGTGCCAAAGCAAAGCAGGCCAGATTAGATAGAAAATTTGATAAAATAAGAAGATTGGAAGAGTCTGGCGAGCTGAAAAAGAGAAAACAGGGTAACCGTGCCTTGCGTAAGATGCTTAACAATCGTTTGGCTGTAATTGGAGGTGCGATTTTTCTTCTTATTTTACTGTGCTGTATTTTCGCACCATTGATTACCAGTTATTCTCCGACTACAGTGGATATGAAAAATATTCTTCGAACACCGTCGACAGAGCATTTATTTGGAACGGATAAGTTGGGAAGAGATGTTTTTTCCCGTGTATTGTATGGAGGCCGGATGTCAATATCCATTGGCTTTGGAAGTGCTCTTGGCTGTGCGGCAATCGGAGTTTTGCTTGGTTGCTATAGTGGATACCGAGGTGGCCGTTTTGATCAGCTGATGGTTCGTATTTCTGAAATATTTATGTCAATTCCCCAGTTAATTCTGGTATTGATGCTGGTATCTATTCTTGGACAGAGTGCCAGAAACATCGTGATTATTTTTATTATCTGCGGCTGGGGTTCGTGCTTCCGTATGGCGAGGTCACAGGTGCTTTCCATCCGGGAGGAGGAATATGTACAGTCACTAAAGGTGTTTGGTTTGAATCCTTTTGTTATTTGCTATAAGCATATTTTGCCAAATGCCCTGAGTCCGATTGTTGTTAATGTTACTCTAAGTACGGCTATGTTTATTTTGGAGGAAGCTGCCCTTAGCTTTTTAGGACTGGGAGTCCCGTTAGAGATGCCGACTTGGGGGAACATCCTGAATGCAGCGCAGGATATGTATACATTAGAGAATAATTGGTGGCTGTGGCTTCCTACAGGTATTGTAGTTTCTCTGTTTGTTATGAGTATCAATTTCCTGGGAGATGGTATTCGTGACACAACAGATCCGACACAGCAGGGTTAGGAGGTTCAAATGAGCGAGCAGAAGGATGTAATTATTTCAGTTAAGAATTTGAAAACGTATTTTTATACAAATCAGCGGTGCAATAAGGCGATTAATGGTGTCTCCATGGATATCCGGCGGGGGAAAACTTTGTGTATTGTAGGCGAATCCGGTTGTGGAAAGAGTGTAACGGCTACTTCAATTATGCAGCTTCTGCCAAAGCTGTCGAGGATTGAAGAAGGTGAGATTATTTATCACAGTGGGGATGAGAGAGGAGATATTCATATTGAACAGCTGGAACGAAATGGGAAAGAAATGCGAAGCTTAAGAGGTAGGGACATTGCAATGATTTTCCAGGATCCGATGACTGCATTGAATCCGGTTTATACTATTGGATGGCAAATTAGTGAAATGATACGATCTCATGAAAAGGTATCAAGAAAGGAAGCGAGAGAGCGGGCTTTGCAGCTTTTGACAGATATGGGTATTCCAAATCCGCAGAAACGAATTGATCAGTATCCACATGAGTTTTCCGGTGGTATGCGACAGCGTGCAATGATTGCAATGGCAATGAGCTGCAACCCTAAGGTGTTAATTGCGGATGAGCCGACTACGGCACTGGATGTTACGATTCAGGCACAGATTTTTGAGCTGATGCATCATTTGAAGGAAGAATATAATACGGCAATTATGATGATTACCCATGATATGGGCGTTGTATGCGAACTGGCTGATGATGTGGCAGTAATGTATATGGGTAACATTATTGAAAGCGGAACAGCCGGAGAAGTGCTGGGAAAACCGGCTCATCCGTATACCCGTGCTTTGCTAAAATCCATTCCAGTGCTGGGAAGAGGAGCCAATCAGGATATTAATCCGATTAAGGGCTCTACTCCAGACCCATTTGACCGTCCAAGTGGCTGTCAATTTGCACCTAGATGTGACTATGCCTGCGAGGGCTGTAATAAGGGAATGCCACAGGAGGCAATTATAGAAGGCGTGCATATGGTACGTTGTGCCAGATATCAGGAGGTGTTAGAGGATGCCAGATAAAAAAGAAAAGGAAGCGTTATTAACACTTAAGGGTCTGAAAACATTTTTCCCGGTAAAGGGTGGATTTTTTGGAAAAACAACGGGCTATGTGCAGGCGGTTAATGATATTAACCTGACAATTTATAAAGGAGAAACCCTGGGGCTGGTTGGAGAATCTGGTTGTGGAAAAACTACTCTTGGAAAAACGATTTTACAGCTTTATAAGCCAACGGAAGGGGAGATGATTTACGAGTTTGAGGATGGTCCTCGGAATCTGGCAGAGTTAAAAGGAAAAGAAATGGATATGGCAAGGCAGAAAATTCAAATTGTTTTCCAAGACCCACAGTCTTCGCTGAATCCTTCTTTTACCATTTATCGGTCTTTGTCGGATCCATTGAAAAAATTTGGAGTTAAAACAAAAGAAGAACGTCGGAAAATTATTGGAGATCTTTTAGAGGCTGTAAATATGCGTCGGGAATATATGGATCGTTATCCCCATGAGTTTTCTGGCGGACAGCGTCAGCGTATAGGGATTGCCAGAGCCCTGTGCATTAATCCAGAGCTGGTCATCTGTGATGAAGCGGTCTCTGCACTGGATGTTTCTATCCAGGCACAGGTACTCAATCTTTTAAAGGAATTAAAGGAAAAGCACAATTTGACGTATATTTTTATTACCCATGATTTAAGTGTGGTAGAGTATATCAGTGACCGAATTGCTGTAATGTACTTAGGACGGATTGTGGAGCTGGCAGATGCAGATGAGCTATACCGTCATACCATTCATCCGTATACCCAGGCACTGCTTTCTGCGATTCCGGTAGCAGATATTCATTATAAAAAGAACCGTATTGTTTTGCAGGGTGATGTGCCTTCGCCGATGAATCCGCCAAGTGGCTGTCATTTCCATGGACGCTGTAATATGTGCAAGGAGCGGTGCAAAACGGAAAAACCAGAGCTTAAACGGTATGAGATTGATGGAAAAGAACATTATGTAGCCTGCCATTTTGCAGAGGAGATTATAAAAAAGGAGTGAAGAGGAAATGAGGAATTTAGATAAGTACAAGGGTGTCATTCCGGCGTTTTATGCCTGTTATGATGAAAAAGGAGAGATAAGCCCAGAGAGAGTAGAAGGGCTTGCCCGGTATTTTATGGAAAAGGGTGTAAAGGGATTGTATGTAAATGGTTCTTCTGGAGAGTGTATTTATCAAAGTGTGGCAGACCGCAAGCTGATACTGGAAAGTGTTATGAAGGTGGCTAAGGGAAAGCTAACTATTATTGCACATGTAGCCTGCAATAATACAAAGGATAGTCAGGAGCTGGCTGCTCATGCAGAGAAACTTGGGGTAGATGCAATTGCTGCTATTCCTCCGATTTATTTCCACCTGCCGGATTATGCGATTGCAGAATACTGGAATGATATCAGTGCAGCAGCAAAAAATACAGATTTTGTTATCTACAATATTCCACAGCTGGCCGGAGTTGCTCTGACCCAGAGTCTGTTTGCAGTTATGAGGGAGAACCCTCGTGTGATTGGTGTGAAAAACTCTTCTATGCCGGTACAGGATATCCAGATGTTTAAACAGGATGCTGGTGAGGACTATATTATTTTTAACGGGCCAGATGAGCAGTTTATCAGTGGACGCGTTATCGGTGCAGAGGGAGCTATTGGTGGCACCTATGGTGTTTATCCGGATTTGATTTTAAAGATGGATGAATATGTAAAGGCTGGACAGATGGAAAGGGCAAGAGAAATTCAGTATGATGTAAACTCAATTATTTATAAGATGTGCTCCGCCCAAGGCAATATGTATGCAGTGATTAAGGAAATACTGAGAATTAATGAAACATTGAACATTGGTGGAGTGAGAAAGCCGCTGATGAATTTACAATCTTCTGATTACGCAGTGGCAGAAAAAGCAGCAAAAATGATTCGTGATGCCAGAGCAAAATATTTATAAGGACTGATAGAATGATTTACGGAAATATAAAGCAGTTGAAGAACTTTTATTACCTCGAAAAAGAGATACTGGCTTGCTTTGAATATCTCAAAAGCCATGATTTAAAGTCTATGGAGCTAGGTAGCTATGAGATAGAGGGAAAAAGAATGTTTGTCAATCTGTGTGAGTATACAACTACGGTAGCAGAAGAAAGATTCTGGGAGGCTCATAAAGAATACCTGGATATCCATGTTATGCTAAGCGGCATGGAACAGATAGATGTATGTTTTATTGAAGCTATGGAACAGAAGTCTTATGTGCCGGAGGAGGATTTCCTCCCATTAGAGGGAAATGCGACGGGACATGTAATTTTACAGGCAGGAGATTTTCTGGTATGCTATCCACAGGACGGACATAGGACTGCCATTCAGGTGGAGGGGCCACAGAAAATAAAAAAGGCAATTTTTAAGGTGAAAATTTAATAAAGGCGAGAACCCCTTGGCTGCCGGTTAGGTAAGAAAGGGGTTTTTGTGCAGAAAGGAAGGGGAAAATGCCGACAAGAGATATACCTCTTTGTGAACTTAGAGAATATAAGGGAATAACACCAAAACCAGCGGATTTTTGGGAGTTTTGGGATAAAAGGGTAGAGGAGGCCTTTTGCCTTCCCTTAACCTGGGAAATCCGTCCTTCAGAAATAAAAGCAACATCGGAAACAGAATTTTATGATATCTGGCTAAAGGGAGTTCGTGGGGCTAAGCTGTATGCAAAGTATGTGAAGCCGGTAAGGGAAGAAAAGGTTCCGGTAATACTACAGTTTCATGGATATCCGGGAGCTTCCCGGGGCTGGTTTGAGCAGGCGGCTTTTGCCGGAATGGGTATGGCAGTACTGGCAATGGAATGTCCGGGACAGGGTGGATTTAGTGAAGAATTGGGCGGTAGAAAGGGAACGACAGCCGCTGACCATATTATTATGGGATTGGACGGAAGACCGGAGGATTTGTACTATGTAGATGTATTTATGGATACCTGCCTTATGGTGCGGCTGGCAATGGAACTTCCGGGGCTCGATAAGGAGCGAATTTATGTAAATGGAGCCAGTCAGGGAGCTGCCTTGGGACTTGTCTGTACGGCTTTAAATCCAACGCATATCTGCAGATGTGCTGCACTATATCCTTTTTTATCAGATTATAGGAGAGCCTGGGAAATGGATCGGGATATTATTGTCTATGATGGCTTAAAATATTATACCAAATGGTTTGACCCGCAGGGGGAACGGCTGGAAGAGAGCTTTACGAAGCTGGGCTATATTGATGTGCAGAATTTTGTAGAGAGGATTTCATGCCCGGTATTGTTTGGTACAGGGCTAATGGATGAAGCATGCCCACCATCTTCGCAGTTTGCGGTATTTTCGAAAATTAGGGCACCAAAGAAACACTATGTTTTTCCGGAATATGGACATGAGGAAATAGCAGTCTTTGATGATAAGCTGATTTCCTTCTTTGGAAGGAAGGAGGATGCATTATGCCTGGAGTAGATTGGCCGGTAGAACGCTTAAAGAGATATCAGGGGAGTTTTCCGGCTCCGGAGGATTTTGGACTTTTCTGGAAAAAGAAAAAGCAGGAAATTGAAAAAATAAAACCGGATATTTGTCAGGAGAGGGTGATTTTCCCAGGAGAAAAATTGCGATATTATCGTATTAGTGTAAAGGCGGTAGATGGTTGTGTTTTGAGGGCAAAGTATATCTGTCCTGATACGGAGAAAAGGTTTCCAACAGAAGTTGTTTTTCATGACTATCCACAGGCTTCCCGGGGATGGTTTTATTTGGGTCGTTACGCGGCCATTGGACGCGGGGTGCTGGCACCTGACTGCCGGGGGCAGGGAGGTGAAAGCGACTCTGGCTTTTGTGGAAAAGGACCTACAGCTTATGGACCAATGTTTAACGGATTAGAGGATGTAGTGGATAATATGTATCTGTGCCGGTTAATAGAGGATGCTTTTTTGTGGATAACAGTAGCGGAAGCTCTGCCATATGTGGATAAAGAGGAGCTTACTGTCTATGGCGAGGGGCAGGGCGGTGGCCTTGCAGTTGCCTGTGCTGCTCTTTACCCGGAAATCCGAAAATGTGGGGCACATTATCCTATGTTGTGCGATTATAAGCGAGTGTGGGAGATGGATTTTGATGAAGGTGCTTATGAAGGTCTTAGATATTTCTTTTGTTGGCGTGATCCATTGCATGAGCGGGAGGAGGAACTGTTTAAAAAGCTTTCCTATGTGGATGTTAAGAATTTTGCACCTATGGTAAAGGCAAAAACCTTGATGAGTACCGGACTTTTAGACAGGGTATCACCACCTTCAGCCCAGTTTTCAGTATTTAATGGACTTCAGTGCGAAAAACAGCATTTGATTTATCCAAAGCACGGACACGAGAGGAATAATTTTTTTGAAAATGAGCATCTGAAATTTTTATTGGAAGGCTAGAATGGAGAGAAAAAATGGAAAGGTATGTTAGCATTGATATTGGAGGAACTGCGATAAAATATGGAATTATTGATGAAAATGGGAAGATTCTGGAACGAAGGGAGAAGCCGACCGAGGCTTTTATGGGCGGACTATCAATTTTAAAAAAAACCGTTGATATTGTAGAAAATTTTCAGAAGAATTTTGAAATCAATGGCATCTGTATTTCTACAGCAGGTATGGTAGATGTGAAAAAGGGCTCTATTTTTTATTCTGGGCCACAGATTCCGGATTATGCAGGTACGCAGTTTAAAAAGACCATGGAGGAACGTTTTGGAATTCCTTGTGAAGTGGAAAATGACGTTAACTGTGCTGGTCTTGCAGAGAGTGTATCCGGAGCAGCAAAGGACAGCTGTATTACTTTGTGTCTGACAATTGGAACAGGGATTGGTGGTTGCATTGTTATTAATGGAGAGGTGTTCCGTGGCTACAGTGGTAGTGCCTGCGAGGTGGGATATATGCATATGCTGGATAGCGATTTTCAGACACTGGGTGCAGCCAGCGTGCTGACTAAAAAGGTAGCTGCAAAGAAAAAGGAAGCGAAGAGCAGCTGGAACGGATACCGAATTTTCGAGGAAGCGAAAAAGGGAGATAGGATTTGCTGCGAGGCAATTGACGAGATGGTGGAGGTTTTGGGAAAAGGAATTGCTAATATCTGTTATGTTATTAACCCACAGATGGTTGTATTGGGCGGTGGAATTATGGCACAGAAGGAATATCTGTATCCACGGATTCTTTGTGCAATGGAGCGTTATCTGGTATCGAGCATCGCACAAAAGACAACTCTTCGGATGGCAGAGCATAAGAATGATGCTGGTATGCTGGGGGCCTTTTATCATTTCAGGAATTGCCAGAAGGAAAGGGAAATGGTAAAATAAGGATAAGGAAGAGAGGACGTGGTGTTATGGCAGGGTATGTGAAATCGATTATTCCAATTATTGAATCAAAGTATGATAATTTTACTCAAGTAGAGAAGTGTATTGCGGATTTTTTTCTTAAAAACAGGGATAATTTGGACTTTTCAGCCAAAAATATTGCAGAGCTGCTATTTGTATCAGAAGCGTCTCTTTCGCGTTTTGCGAAAAAATGTGGTTTTCATGGATACCGAGAATTTATTTACCAATATGAAGAATGTCTGTCAGAGTCAGAACGAAAGGAAGCTGCGGCTAGTAATACACGGACGGTGCTGAATATTTATCAGGATATATTAAATAAGACTTATAACCTAATGGATGAAGGTCAGGTTATGCGGATTGTGCATTATATGAATGAAGCGGAGAGAGTCTTTGTCTGCGGAAAAGGAAGCTCTGGGCTGGCAGCAAGCGAGATGGAAGTTCGATTTATGCGTATTGGCGTGGACATTGACTCATTGCAGGATACAGATCGGATGAAGATGCAGGCAGTGTTTCAGGATAAGTATAAGCTGGTGTTTGGAATCAGTTTGAGCGGAGAGACAGAGGAGATTATCTATCTTTTGCAGGAATCTTACAAGAGAGGAGCTAAAACGGTTCTTTTGACAGCTAGCAATATGACCAGCTTCCAGGAATTTTGCAGTGAAGTGGTTTTAGTACCTTCTTTAAAGTATTTGAACCATGGAAATATTATATCACCGCAGTTCCCGATTTTAGTAATGATAGATATTCTTTATTATTACTATGTAAATCAGGACAAATATGGAAAAGAGATATTGCATGATAATACGCTGCGAGCCTTAAAGGAAGGAAAAAGGCCACAGCGAATGATAGAATAGGAGATGGGAAAATGATTATTCAAAGTGAAAGAGTGTGGATTGGAGGCCAGTTTATTCCAGCACAGTTAGAAATTTCCGATGGAAAAATCGAAAGGATTTACGGTTATCAGAAAAAGGCGGCCGATGTGGATTATGGTACAGATAGGATGCTGCCGGGTTTTATTGATGTACATACTCATGGAGCTTATGGCTTTGACACAAACGATGGTGAGCCGGAGGGATTGCGTGAGTGGATGAAGAGGATTCCGGAAGAGGGAGTTACCTCCATCCTGCCGACAACGGTGACACAGATGCCGGATGTGCTGACAAAGGCAGTTGCAAATGTAGCGGCAGTAATAGAAGAGGGGTATGAAGGAGCCGAGATTTTAGGAATTCATTTTGAGGGTCCATATCTGGATATGCAGTATAAGGGTGCCCAGCCACCGGAGGCGATTGCTGAGCCTTCCGTGGAGCAGTTTAAGATGTACCAGGAGGCAGCGAAGGGCTGGATTAAGTATATTACGGTCAGCCCGGAGCATGATAAGGATCTTGCACTGACCCGCTACTGTGCCCAGAACGGTGTGGTTGTCAGTATGGGACATTCTTCTGCTACTTACGAGGAAGGGGTGTTAGCAATAGCCAATGGTGCCTCCTCTATGACACATGTTTATAACGGAATGACGGGATTCTTGCACCGTGCACCTGGACTTGTGGGTACGGCACTCCGCGTAAGAGATATCTATGGTGAGGTTATCGGTGATGGACACCATTCCCATGTGGCAGCTCTCAATGTATTTTTCCAGAGCAAGGGATGTGACAGAGGGATTCTTATAACGGATTCCCTTCGGGCAAAGCACTGCCCGCCGGGAGGAAATTACCAGCTGGGAGGTCATGACATCGAAATCAGTAAGGAGGGACTGGCTTATCTTAGGGGAACCCAGACTATTGCAGGAAGTACGCTTTCTATGAATATGGGACTTAAGATTCTGGTAGAAAAGGCAGGTATTCCAATGGATGCAGCTATCAATGCCTGCACAAGGAATCCGGCCAGATGCTTAGGTGTGGATAAAAGAAAAGGATGTCTGTGTGCCGGCTATGATGCAGATATTGTTGTACTGACAAATGATTATGAGGTAGTACAGACCTACTGCTGCGGCAAAGCATTTTTATAATTGTGTGAGATTAGAAGAGGTGTGTCTTGGCATACCTCTTTTTTTCTTGAATTTCCATGACGGCTATAGTATACTAAAAGTGCATGAGTATGTCTGCTGACAGGAAAGGAAGTAAAGAACCGTGCTTGATGAAAAAAGAATCCGTATTATGACCCGTCTGGCTCTGAGCGAAGAGAAGCATGGAAAGGAAAATTTTAATATCGGCAAGTACTACAAATCGGATTATATCCGCTGCAGCCTTTTGAAAACGATTCTTGCTGTGACTGTTGGCTATGTTCTGATTTTAGGAATGATTGCACTTTATCATGCAGAGTATTTAATAGCGAATGCGGCAAAGCTTGATTACAGAACGCTTGGCATGTATATTCTCGGAATTTATCTGTTAATTTTAATGGTTTATTCAGGAATTACTGTGACGATTTCAACGGTAAAATATGCCAGGGCTGTCCGTTTTGAGAAGAAATTTGGCAATGTTCTTGGTATACTCCACAAGCTTTATGAAGAAGCGAAGCTGGGACAGGAGGAACTTAGAAAATGATGTTTTTATTGGAAATAAAGGAAAGAATAAAGGAATTTTATTATAAAAATAAAACTTTTGTGGAGCCTGTTTGGAAATTTGTTGCAGCAATTATTGTTTTTATGATTATAAAACAGCAGCTGGGATATAATGATAAACTGGCGAGTATTCCGGTAATTATGGTACTGGCGTTGATAGCAGCTTTTACCAGCTCTAGTATTTTTGTTTTTCTATCTTGCATTTTAACGATAGGTCTGGTGTTTAGTGCTTCGATGATACTGGCAGTGATTGTGGCACTTGTCTACGTTGTTATGTATTGTATGGTACTTCGTTTTACACTGAAATTCAGTTATGTGCTGGTGCTGACACCTATTTTATTTGTACTGAAGATTCCATACTGTATTCCGCTGATTATGGGAATTATAAGTACACCGATTGCAATTTTACCGGTAAGCTGTGGAATTATTGTATATTATATGTTTTTAGTAATACAGACAACCGCAAATACTACTTTTGGAGTATCAATGGAGGATGCTTTGAATATATATAAAATTGTTGCAGGTGGTGTGTTCTCAAATAAGGAGATGCTGGTAGACCTCCTGGTATTTGCCATAGCACTTTTAATTACTTACATTATACGCAGACAGGTAATTAACCATGCCTTTGAAATTGGTATTGGAGCAGGAACGATTGTGGTGATAGTAGGCTCCCTGGCCGGAAGGATGGTATTTGATACCGGTAATATAAGTACAGTGGTTATCGGTACAGTAATTTCCGGTCTGATTGCACTGGGAGTCTGGTTCTTCCGGATGGGGCTTGACTATACAGCAGTGGAGAGAATACAGTTTGAAGATGATGATTATTATTACTATGTAAAAGCAGTACCAAAGCTTTCGATTACGGCTCCGGAAAAAAATGTAAAACGGATTAATAATCCAAATCCTTCCGGAGGATTTGAGGAGGAAAGTTAAGAAAATTAGGTTAGTTGGTTTATGCGGAGGCAGGAATGGATATTTTAAAGAGTATCTTTGAAAAGTATTTGACAATAGGCAGTTTGCCAACGAGGATAACACCGATTGATATTCTCGAAATATTGATTATAGCATTTGTTCTTTATCACATTATTATCTGGGTGAAGCAGACTAGAGCCTGGATTGTGGTAAAGGGCCTTATTGTGATACTTTTTGTAATACTGATTGCAGTGATTCTGGAGATGAGAGCGATTCTCTGGATTTTTGAAAATTCCATTCAGATTATTATCACAGCACTGATTGTAGTATTCCAGCCGGAGCTTAGGAAGGCCTTAGAACAGCTGGGAAGAAAGAATTATATTGCTTCCCTGATTCCTTTTGAGGATACTAAAGGAAAAGAACAGAAGTATTCGGAGCGTACAGTCAATGAGATTGTAAAGGCTGCCTATGAAATGGGTAAGAGCAAGACAGGTGCTTTGATTGTTATGGAACGGGAGGTTGCTCTAAACGAGTTTGAACGTACGGGTATTGCCTTGGATTCCCTGGTAAGCAGCCAGCTTCTGATTAATATTTTTGAACACAATACACCTTTACATGACGGTGCTGTCATTGTACGGGGAGACCGTATTACGGCAGCGACCTGTTATTTACCGCTGTCAGATAATATGGAGCTTTCCAAGGAGCTTGGAACAAGACATAGGGCAGCGGTGGGTATTAGTGAGGTGACAGATAGTATTACAGTCATTGTTTCGGAAGAGACAGGTAAGGTATCGATTGCTTTAGAGGGTGAGATTATCCGTGCAGTGGATGGCGAAACTCTGAAAAAGTATCTGCTGGCGGCGGAAAATGATACAAAGCCGGTAAAACGGAAAATTAAATTATGGAAGGGAAGAAGAAAAGATGAAAGAACGTCTGACAAATAATTTTGGCATAAAGCTTCTGTCCCTGTTTTTAGCAGCGATAATGTGGATTGTAATTATTAATCTGGACGATCCGATAATAGCAAGGACTTATCAAAATATTACTGTAGACATTACGAATGAATCAGCGATTGCTTCTCTGGGGCAGGTATATGATGTTGTAGAGGGGAGAACAGTTTCTGTTACTGTAAAGGGAAAACGAAGCATTGTAGATAAAATCAAGGCTGCTGATTTAAAGGCGAGCGTAGATTTGTCTAATATTTCTTCTTTTAATAAAGTAGAGATTACAGCTTCCTGTGAAAAATATGCTTATGAAAATCTGGAAATTACAGCGAAACCAAAGCTGATGCAGATAACCTTAGAGGATCGCGGTGAAAAGCAGGTCAATGTTAAGGTGACAACGACTGGAACCCCGGCAGATGGCTACAGTGTCGGTATGATTGAGGCGAAACCGGTGATGTTAGCTATCAGTGGAGCCGAATCTGTAGTTGCTAAAATTGAAGAGGCAAGGGTAATGGTTGATGTGAGTGGAGAGACAGAGACCTTTACACGAAAGGGACTGGAGCCGAAGCTGTATGATGCAGATGGTAATGAAATTGATGCTTCTCGTCTGACTTTTAATAAAAAGACGGTATCTGCAAAGGTAAATATTTTAAAAACCAAGAGTGTGCCGGTTCAAGTGACAACGGTTGGAACTCCGGCTCATGGCTATGGGATATATCAGGTTGATTATGAACCGAAGATGGTAGAAATTGCAGGCTCTGATGAAGAATTGGCTAACATAAGCTCTATCCCATTGGAAATTAATGTAGATGGGGTATCAGCAGATGTAGAGCAGACGATAGCTCTGGAAGAGCAGCTTGCAAAGGGCATTCGTATTGTGGATAATGTGGAGTCAGTAGTGGTGAAGATTACAATTAAGGCAATGGAAACCCGGGAATTTTATCTGAATCCGGCGGATATTTCTACAAAAAATATGCCGGCAGGTATGAATTTTGCTTTTGCTTCTCCGGATACCTCTGTCAGGCTGCGGATTATGGGGATGGAAGAATCCTTAAGCCGCTTCAGTGTAGCTAATCTGGGAGCCTATATCGATTTGGAGGGGATTGGTGAAGGAACGCACCAGGTAGAAATTCAGCTTAATCTAGGTGAAGAGCTACATTTGGTAGAGACACCGAAGATTTCAGTAAAGCTTACTCCGGAGGGGCAGGAAGAACCGACAGACAATCAGGACACAGAAGATGAAGGAGGAGAGAGTGAGTAGTAATATATAAGGAGTGATAGTATGGTTAGCAGGGCTACAACAATTAAGGACCCTAAGGGGCTGCATCTTCGGACAGCTACCATTTTCAGCGGCGAGGCATTGAAATTTAAGTGTTCCGTTAAAATACGTTCCGGGAATGCGACGCTGAATGCAAAAAGTGTTCTGGGGGTTTTGGGAACCTGTGCTAAATATGGTGATGAGGTAGAAATTATTTGCAGCGGTGAGGATGAAGAGAAAGCGGCCGAGACACTAATTGAGATTTTGCGTAATTTAAACATAGAAGAATAAAAGAGCTGCTGCGGAGCTTTTGTGTTTCGCAGCAGTTTTTGGGGAAAAGAGAATTAGAAGTGGAGGATAGAAAAGCATGTGGATTGCAGATGGATGGAAGGATTATGAAGTAATTGACTGTTCTTCTGGTGAGAAGCTGGAACGTTGGGGAAAGTATATTTTGGTACGGCCGGATCCACAGGTTATCTGGGATACGCCGAAACGGGACAGAGGCTGGAAGCGGCCAAATGCCCATTATCATAGAAGTCAAAAGGGCGGTGGCGAATGGGAGTTTTTTGATTTGCCAAAGCAGTGGCAGATACATTACCGCGATTTGACTTTTAATCTGCAGCCTTTTAATTTTAAGCATACAGGACTTTTTCCAGAGCAGGCAGCAAATTGGGATTGGTTCCGGGAGAAGATTGAGAAGGCGGGACGTCCGATTAAGGTGCTGAATCTATTTGCTTATACAGGAGGAGCCAGTGTGGCAGCTGCAAAAGCAGGAGCCAGCGTAACCCACGTGGATGCATCCAAGGGTATGGTGACCTGGGCAAAGGAAAATGCAGCAGCTTCTGGCCTGTCGGATGCTCCAATCCGCTGGATTGTGGATGATTGTGTGAAATTTGTAGAGCGGGAAATCCGTCGAGGCAACCACTACGATGCAATTATCATGGATCCACCGTCTTACGGCAGGGGACCAAAGGGAGAAATCTGGAAAATTGAAGAAAAAATTCATCCGTTTGTCCAGCTTTGTACCCAGGTGCTGTCGGATGACCCATTGTTTTTCCTGATTAATTCCTACACAACTGGCCTGCAGCCGGCGGTGCTTTCCTATATGGTAAATACAGAGGTGGTTTCCAGGTTTGGAGGACAGGTAGATGCTCAGGAAATCGGTCTTCCGGTATCGGGCAATGGCTTGGTGCTGCCGTGTGGAGCATCTGCCAGATGGGAAAAATAAGATATGGGGTAATAAAAAAAGGTAGCAGGCAGTTCTATATCTGCCTGCTACCTTTTTTATTTGTGCATTATAAAGCTTTTGACGTTTCGGATACCTGCAACTGCAAAGGCGATAGCGCCGCTGAATAAGAACAGGAATCCAATAGGGAGAAGGAAAAAGCCTTCATGCAAAAAACCTTCGCTGTCGATGTATTCCACAGTAATCCCTTTCAAAAACAGGCAAGCTGCACCAATGCAAAGCAAGATACTTCCTATAATAATAATGCTGCGATTTATTTTTGCCCGATTGGTTTCGCTTCCATCTTGAATTAATTTGTGTTCCATATCACTCCCTCCTAATATTAATTGATCAAGCGAAAGGTTAAATACTTTTGCAATTTTTACAACCATTTCAAGATCAGGCAGATTTCGGTTATTTTCCCAGCTGGATATAGTCTGTCTGGAAACGTTTAGTTGGGTTGCCAGCTGTTCCTGAGTTAAGCCATTCTCTGACCTGATTTTTTTAATTTGTTCTCCAAAATTCATAAAGTAATCCTCCCTTTGCTCGTTATTATCATTTTAGGTAAACAGTGGATTTTCTGCAAGACAGCCTCTCTGTCATAGGTAATTTTTGCACGCTAGAGTTGCTGTCATTGCCTTTATTATACTATATTGAGGCAAAGAAGTAAAAATATAGAAAAAATATTGTAAATGTAGATGAGGTTAGATACAATGGTTACATGACATATCGGTGTCGTGTTTAACGTGCTATGATTTAAACAAAGGGTTGAACCATACTATCTAATTTTTCGGTGGTCGAGCTGGTATTTATGGGGCTGGTGTAAGGAACGTGAGGATTACCGGTTGTTTAAGCTGAATCGTATGGATAAGGTAGTTTTGTCGGATGTTGAATTTCCTAAACGTTCGGTTCCGCTACCGGATTTGAGTAGTGAGAGGATTTTCCCCGGAAATGTTCGGGTGAAGGCTCTTTTTGAGGCAGAATGTAAATGGAGGCTGGTAGAGGAATTTGGGATAGAAAGCTTTGAGGAACAGCCTGATGGAAGGCTTTTGTTTCATACAGATTATACAGACAGGGAAAGCTTACTGAGCTGGATTTTGACTTTTCAGGATAAGGTGGTGCTGCTTGAGCCTGAGGGGCTTCGTGATGAACTGCTAATTGTATTGGATAAAATGAAAGAAAGATATGGAAGAGAGAAAGAAGATGGATTACATTAGAGTGACTGCTGAAAATTTGGATAAGGAGCACATCTGCTGTGCCATTTCTAATAACAAAGATCCGCAGGTGATTGTAAAAAAGACGTGGCTTGCAGACAGATTTAAGGAGGGGCTGGTATTTTTAAAGGGAAATATTCGTGGCAAGTGTTTTATTGAATACATACCGGCAGAAAATGCATGGGTACCAATAAATGCAGAGAATTATATGCATATTAATTGTTTCTGGGTGTCTGGCTCATATAAAGGAAATGGCTATGCCAATGAGCTTTTGAAGCAATGCATTTCAGATGCAAAGGATAAGGGAAAAAGTGGAATTACGGTTATTTCTTCTGAAAAGAAAATGTCCTTTTTATCAGACCCTAAATATCTTAGCTATAAAGGCTTTCAGATTGCGGATGCTGCAGAGCCATACTTTACGCTTATGTATCTGCCTTTTGATGAAAATGCAGAGGTTCCAAAGTTTAAAGCTTGTGCAAAAGCTCCTCAAACGGATAAAGGAGGATTTACTTTATATTACACGAGTGGCTGCCCATATACGGCTAAGTATGTACCGGTTATAGAGAATTATGCTGTTTCTAATGGAATTGCTTTTAATTCGGTTCATTTGGATAGTAAGGAAAAAGCACAGAATGCACCTATGGCATGGACAAATTATGCCTTATTCTACAATGGACAATATATTACCAATGAAATTTTATCAGAGAAAAAGTTTCAGGCAATTTGTGAGGAACTTATGAACTAAAAAAGCAACAGGCAATTACGGGCAGACAGATAAAAGAAGAGGAGTAAAAAAGGAAACCGCCAGATAGAAGGATATTTTGATTATGTTGTACCTCCACTGGAAGGCTTTTGGTGGCAGGATAATATAAAAGGGATAGATTATTCCCGCAAGGAGGATTTTAATTTTATTTCGGTTATTCGTCTGCCGGATTTTGTGACAAGAGAGGACTTTGCATGGGCGGTAGCAGTAGCGGCAGAAAAAAAGCAGGAGGATTTTTCAAAGGTTGAATTTTTGACTTACGATGAGGGCGTCTGTGTTCAATGTATGCATATCGGCCCTTATGATAACGAGCCCCAAACGGTACAGGTAATGCACGACTATATGGCTTCGGAGGGCTATGAGCTGGATATTACGGACACAAGATTACATCATGAGATTTATTTAAGTGATGCCAGACGGGTGGCACCTGAAAAATTAAAAACAGTGATAAGACATCCAGTCAGAAAAAAGTAAAAGCTTTGTCGTCAAAAGTTATACTAATATAGAAGAAACACGTTCATTTTTGTGAAAAAAATATGGAAAAAAGTACTTGCAATTATTTGCAACATGCTTTATAATAGTATCTGCTGTGACATTGATAGCTGTGAAGCGTGAGGTTGCTGCCTGAGAATGGCAGGTGTTCCGTGGAGCGAATGTCAAGTTAGGAAACTGGCGACAAGTCACTGTACAAGTAGATAATTCTGTTTTAAGGCAGGAGAAGTGAGTAATTGCGGGCATTTGACACCGCGATACACACGGTTAAGTGTACAGTCACCACTTGTCGTACTGATATTTAAGTGCGAAAAGGAGGCAGCTTTTTTTTATGGCAAGTCAAGTAATGAGAATTACACTTAAGGCATACGATCATCAGTTAGTCGATCAGTCTGCTGGAAAAATCATTGAAACTGTAAAGAAGACAGGAGCTAAGGTGAGTGGACCGGTACCTCTTCCAACAAAGAAGGAAGTAGTAACTATCTTAAGAGCGGTACACAAATACAAAGACTCCAGAGAGCAGTTCGAGCAGAGAACACACAAGAGATTAATTGATATCATGTCCCCATCTCAGAAGACAGTAGATGCACTGTCCAGATTAGAGATGCCAGCAGGTGTTTTCATCGACATCAAGATGAAAGAGAAATAAGATTAGGTAAGAATCCTTAGGGTTAATATATAGAGTCCAAGCAACGAAGAGCGTAGACCTACGACTTGGATACCAAGCACTCGGTTATATAACCGTCTAGGATGAGCGTTAGGACTTTGAGCTGAGCAGAAGCCGTAGCTAGTCTATACAACGCTCCGCTGTAGATTAAATAGGAGGTGCAACAATGCAGAAAGCTATTTTAGCAACAAAAGTCGGAATGACTCAAATCTTCAATGAAGACGGAGTTTTAACTCCAGTAACTGTATTACAGGCTGGCCCTTGTGTAGTAACGCAGGTTAAGACAGTTGAGAACGATGGATACAGTGCAGTACAGGTTGGTTACGGTGACATCAGAGAGAAGTTACTGAACAAGCCACAGAAGGGACACTTTGCAAAAGCAGGTGTTGCTAATAAGAGATATCTTAAAGAATTTAAGTTTGACAATGCTGAGGAGTACACAGTAGGACAGGAAATCAAGGTTGACATCTTTGCAGAAGGTGACAAGATTGATGCAACTGCTAAGTCAAAGGGTAAAGGATTCCAGGGTGCTATCAAGCGTCACGGACAGTCCAGAGGACCTATGGCTCACGGTTCCAAGTTCCATAGACATGCAGGCTCCAACGGTGCTGCTTCTGACCCAAGTAAGGTATTCAAGGGTAAGAAGATGCCAGGACAGATGGGTGCTGTAAGAGTTACCATCCAGAACCTTGAGGTTGTAAGAGTAGATGCAGAAAACAATGTTATCTTAGTAAAGGGTGCTGTTCCAGGACCTAAGAAATCTATGGTAATGATTAGAGAATCAGTAAAGGCAAACTAAGCTTTAAGGAAGGAGGACTATACAGATGGCAAACGTATCTGTTTACAATATGGAAGGCAAAGAAGTTGGCTCTTTAGAGCTTAATGATACAGTATTTGCTGCTCCAATAAATGAACATTTAGTTCACATGGCTGTAGTATTACAGTTAGCTAACAAACGCCAGGGAACACAGAGTGCTAAGACTCGTTCCGAAGTAAGCGGCGGCGGAAGAAAACCATGGAGACAGAAGGGAACAGGTCATGCAAGACAGGGTTCAACCAGATCTCCACAGTGGGCAGGCGGCGGAGTTGTATTCGCACCAAAGCCAAGAGATTACTCTTTCAAGATGAACAAGAAGGAAAAGGCAGCAGCTATCCGTTCTGCTTTATCTTCCAGAGTAAGCGAGAACAAGTTCGTTGTTCTTGATGAGTTAAAGTTAGATGAGATTAAGACAAAGAAGATGGTAGAGGTTCTTAACAACTTAAAGGTAAACAAGGCTTTAGTTGTTACTGCTGAAAAGGATGACAATGTAGTTCTTTCTGCAAGAAACCTTCCAGAAGTAAGAGCTGCTTTCACAAACACAATCAACGTATATGACATCTTAAAGTATGACACAGTTGTTATTACTAAGGATGCAGTTGCTAAGCTTGAGGAGGTGTACGCATAATGGCAGATTTAAAATACTATGACATTATTTTAAAACCAATCATCACTGAGAAGAGTATGAATGCTATGAACGAAAAGAAGTATACTTTCTCTGTACACACAGATGCAACAAAGACTCAGATTAAGGAAGCTGTAGAAAAGATGTTCGCAGGAACCAAGGTTAAGAGTGTAAACACCATGAACCTGGATGGAAAGAACAAGCGTCGTGGAAATACCGTAGGTAAGACCGCTAAGACAAAGAAGGCTATCGTTCAGCTGACTGAGGATAGTGCAGAAATTGAGATTTTCGCAGGCTTATAAGAAGCCTAACTATCGGGGCTTCTTCCCCGGATGATAGAAGAAAGGAGAAACATCATGGGAATTAAAAAGTTTAACCCATATACACCTTCCAGAAGACATATGACAAGCTCTGATTTTTCTGAGATTACAACAAGTACTCCTGAGAAATCCTTACTTGTTTCTTTAAATAAGTCTGCTGGACGTAACAATCAGGGTAAGATTACAGTAAGACACCGCGGCGGTGGAAATAGAAAGAAATACAGAGTTATTGATTTTAAGAGAAATAAGGATGGTATTCCAGCAACAGTTAAGACTATTGAGTACGATCCAAACAGAACAGCAAACATCGCATTAATCTGCTACGCAGATGGTCAGAAGGCTTATATCCTGGCTCCTAACGGTTTAAAGGTGGGACAGAAGGTTATGAACGGACCAGAAGCAGAAGTTCGTGTTGGAAATTGCTTACCACTTACAGAAATTCCAGTTGGTACTCAGGTACACAACATCGAATTATATCCGGGCCGTGGCGGTCAGTTAGTTCGTTCCGCAGGTAACAGTGCCCAGTTAATGGCAAAAGAAGGAAAATATGCAACACTTCGTCTTCCTTCTGGCGAAATGAGAATGGTTCCAATCATCTGCCGTGCAACTATCGGACAGGTTGGAAACATTGACCATGAATTAATTAACATTGGTAAAGCAGGACGTAAGCGTCACATGGGTATCAGACCTACAGTTCGCGGTTCTGTTATGAACCCTAATGACCATCCACATGGTGGTGGTGAAGGTAAGACTGGAATCGGTCGTCCGGGTCCATGTACACCTTGGGGCAAGCCAGCTCTTGGTTTGAAGACCAGAAAGAAAAACAAGCACTCTAACAAGATGATCGTAAGAAGAAGAGACGGTAAGGCGTTAGGTAAATAAGGAGGTATAATTCATGGCACGTTCATTAAAGAAGGGACCATTCGCTGATGCTCATTTACTGAAAAAAGTAGATGAGATGAATAAAGCAGGCGACAAGCAGGTTATCAAGACCTGGTCACGTCGTTCCACTATCTTCCCTACATTCGTAGGCCATACATTTGCAGTACATGACGGTAGAAGACATGTGCCTGTATATGTAACAGAGGATATGGTTGGACACAAGCTCGGTGAGTTTGTAGCAACCAGAACCTACAGAGGTCACGGTAAGGACGAGAAAAAAGGTAGAAAATAGTCATTTAACATTGGGTATATTTGAAAGGAGGCTTCACTCATGGCAAAGGGACATAGATCTCAAATTAAAAGAGAGAGAAATGAGAACCAGAGAGATACAAGACCATCTGCTAAGTTATCCTACGCACGGGTTTCTGTCCAGAAGGCTTGTTTCGTACTGGATGCCATCAGAGGCAAGGACGTAAAAACAGCACTTGGTATTTTAGCTTACAATCCAAGATATGCTTCATCTTTAATAGAGAAATTATTAAAATCAGCAATCGCTAACGCTGAGAACAACAACGGTATGAATCCAGATAACCTTTATGTAGCAGCCTGCTACGCAAATAAGGGACCAACAATGAAGAGAATCAGACCAAGAGCACAGGGTAGAGCTTATAGAATCGAAAAGAGAATGAGCCACATCACAATCGTGCTTGATGAAAGATAAGGAGGGCAAACATGGGACAGAAAGTTAATCCTCATGGTTTAAGAGTTGGAGTTATTGCTGATTGGGACTCCAGATGGTATGCAGAGGCTGATTTCGCTGATAACTTAGTAGAAGACTACAATATCAGAAAGTTCTTAAAGAAGAAATTATACAGTGCTGGTGTTGCAAAAATCGAAATCGAGCGTTCTGCTGATAGAGTAAAGATTATTATTTTAACAGCTAAGCCTGGTGTTGTTATCGGTAAGGGCGGAGCTGAGATTGAAAAGTTAAAGAACGAATTAACAAAGTTTACTAAGGCCAAGGTTTTAGTAGACATCAAGGAAGTAAAGAGACCGGACAACAATGCTCAGTTAGTAGCTGAGAACATTGCACAGCAGTTAGAGAATCGTATTTCTTTCCGTCGTGCTATGAAGTCCACTATGTCCAGAACTATGAAGTCTGGTGCATTAGGAATCAAGACCGCAGTATCCGGCCGTCTTGGCGGTGCTGATATGGCTCGTACCGAGTTCTACAGCGAAGGTACTATTCCTCTTCAGACTCTTCGTGCAAACATTGATTATGGTTTCGCAGAGGCTGATACAACTTATGGTAAACTTGGTGTTAAGGTATGGATTTACCAGGGCGAAGTACTTCCAACGAAAGGCGGAAAAAAGGAAGGGAGCGATAAATAATGTTAATGCCTAAGAGAGTTAAGCGTCGTAAACAGTTCCGTGGCTCCATGAGAGGTAAGGCACTGAGAGGTAACAAGATTACCCACGGCGAGTATGGTATTGTGGCTTTAGAGCCAGCATGGATTAAATCTAACCAGATCGAAGCTGCCCGTATCGCGATGACACGTTACATCAAGCGTGGTGGTAAGGTTTGGATTAAAATATTCCCAGATAAACCAGTAACAACAAAACCAGCTGAAACTCGTATGGGTTCCGGAAAGGGTACCCTGGAGTATTGGGTAGCAGTAGTTAAGCCGGGCCGTGTTATGTTCGAAATCGCTGGCGTTCCAGAAGAGGTTGCTAGAGAAGCTTTACGTCTTGCTACACACAAATTACCTGTAAAATGTAAAGTCGTTTCTCGTGCAGATTTAGAGGGAGGTGCCGGCAGTGAAGAGTAAGAATTATGTAAAGGACTTAGCAAATAAATCTGTTGCAGAATTAAATGAAGAATTAGTAGCTGCTAAAAAGGAACTGTTCAACCTTCGGTTCCAGAACGCAACAAATCAGTTGGATAACACTAGTAGAATCAAAGAGGTTCGGAAGAATATCGCAAGAATTCAGACCGTTATCTCTGCTCAGGCGAAATAATAGCCTGTATAAGTGCATCTGATTGATAGAAAGGAGAATTGTTGTGGAGAGAAATTTAAGAAAAACGCGTACTGGTAAAGTAGTAAGCGATAAGATGGATAAGACAATCGTAGTAGCAGTAGTTGACAACGTAAAGCATCCTCTTTACGGAAAGATCGTTAAGAGAACCTACAAGCTGAAAGCTCATGACGAGAACAACGAGTGCAAGATCGGCGATAGAGTAAAAGTTATGGAGACCAGACCATTATCTAAGGATAAGAGATGGAGACTGGTAGAGATTATTGAAAGAGCAAAATAATCAGGTCGAAAGGAGAATTAAGGTATGATCCAGCAGGAATCAAGACTTAAAGTTGCTGATAATACCGGAGCTAAGGAATTACTCTGCATCCGTGTATTAGGCGGTTCAACTAGAAGATATGCAGCTATTGGAGACATTATCGTTGCTTCTGTCAAAGATGCAACACCAGGTGGTGTTGTTAAGAAGGGTGACGTTGTTAAGGCAGTAGTTGTTCGTACAGTAAATGGAACCCGTCGTAAAGATGGTTCCTACATTAGATTTGATGAGAACGCAGCAGTTATTATTAAGGATGACAAGAACCCTAGAGGAACTCGTATTTTCGGACCTGTTGCTAGAGAGTTAAGAGAGAAGCAGTTCATGAAAATCGTTTCTTTAGCACCAGAAGTGTTATAAGGAGGTGTCGACAGTGGCAACTAGTAAGATTAAGAAGGGTGATACCGTAAAGGTTATTACCGGTAAAGATAAAGGAAAAGAAGGCAAGGTTCTTTCCGTAAAGGACGGCAAGGTATTAGTTGAAGGTGTCAACACCATTACGAAACATGCTAAGCCAAGCCAGGCTAATCCAAATGGTGGAATTATTCATCAGGAAGCCCCAATTGATATTTCAAACGTAATGTATGTAAATAAAGGCAAGACTACCCGAGTTGGCTTTAAGATGGACGGCGACAAGAAGGTTCGTATCGCTAAAGCAACTGGCGAAGTTATTGACTAATCGCAGAGAGGAGGAAATATACTTTGGCTCGTTTAAAAGAAAAATATTTAAATGAAATCATGGATGGTATGACAAAGAAGTTCGGCTATAAGAACGTAATGCAGGTACCAAAGCTTGAGAAAATCGTAATCAACATGGGCGTTGGAGAAGCAAAGGACAACGCTAAGGTTTTAGAGTCCGCAGTTAAGGATTTAGAGACTATTACAGGACAGAAGGCAGTTCTTACAAGAGCTAAGAAGTCCGTAGCTAACTTCAAGATCAGAGAGGGTATGGCAATCGGATGTAAGGTTACTTTAAGAGGCGAAAAGATGTATGAGTTCGCTGATCGTCTGATTAACCTGGCTCTGCCTCGAGTTCGTGACTTTAGAGGTGTTAATCCTAACGCATTCGATGGTCGTGGAAACTATGCACTTGGTATCAAGGAGCAGTTAATTTTCCCTGAAGTCGAATATGACAAGGTTGACAAGGTAAGAGGTATGGATGTAATTTTCGTAACCACAGCCAATACTGATGAAGAAGCTCGTGAATTACTGACACAGTTTGGTATGCCGTTTTCAAAATAGTTAGGAGGTAAATTTCATGGCTAAAACGTCTATGAAGGTAAAGCAGCAGCGTCCTGCTAAATTCTCTACAAGAGAATACAATCGTTGTAGAATCTGTGGTCGTCCACATGCTTATTTAAGAAAATACGGAATCTGCAGAATCTGCTTCCGTGAATTAGCTTATAAAGGACAGATCCCAGGAGTTAAGAAAGCAAGCTGGTAAAAGGAGGAACAACCAAATGACAATGAGCGATCCAATTGCAGATATGCTTACAAGAATCCGTAATGCAAATACTGCTAAACATGATACAGTTGATGTACCTGCTTCAAAGATGAAGGTTGCTATTGCAGATATTCTGTTAAAGGAAGGTTACATTAAGAGTTATACATTAGAAGAGGTTGGCGGCTTCAACAGCATCCATATTACCTTAAAATATGGTCAGGATAAGAACGTTAAGATCATTACCGGTCTTAAGAGAATTTCCAAGCCAGGTCTTCGTGTTTATACAAGTGCTGAGAATCTTCCAAAGGTTCTTGGTGGTTTAGGAACAGCTATCATTTCCACCAATCAGGGTGTTATCACTGATAAAGAAGCTAGAAAGCTTGGTATTGGTGGCGAAGTTTTAGCTTTCGTATGGTAGGTTTAAACTAAGAGTGATTTATTAGAAAATAGGAGGTACGGGCATGTCACGAATCGGAAGAATGCCAATCGCTATACCAGCAGGTGTAACTGTTGATATTGCAGAAAATAATAAAGTGACTGTAAAAGGTCCAAAGGGAACGCTTGAAAGAGTATTACCATCTGAGATGATAATTAAGAAAGAGGGCGAGGAGATTATCGTTACTCGTCCAAACGATTTAAAGAAAATGAAATCCTTACACGGATTAACAAGAACCTTAATTCATAACATGGTTGTTGGTGTTACCGAGGGTTATGAGAAGGTATTAGAGGTTAACGGTGTTGGTTACAGAGCTGCAAAGCAGGGTAAGACCTTAACCTTATCCTTAGGATATTCTCATCCAGTAGTAATGGAAGACCCAGAAGGTGTTGAGTCCGTTCTTGATGGACAGAATAAGATTATTGTTAAAGGTATCGATAAAGAAAAAGTTGGCCAATACGCTGCTGAAATCAGAGAGAAGAGAGGACCTGAACCATACAAGGGCAAAGGTATCAAGTATGCTGATGAAGTTATTAGACGTAAAGTTGGTAAGACTGGTAAGAAATAATTGAGAGGAGAATAAACGATGGTTAAGAAAGAATCAAGAAGTAAAATTCGTGAAAATAAGCACAGAAGAATTCGTAATCGTTTTGCAGGTACTGCCAAAAGACCACGTTTAGCAGTGTTTAGAAGTAATAATCATATGTACGCTCAGATTATTGACGACACAGTTGGTAATACCTTAGTATCAGCTTCTACTCTTCAGAAAGACGTAAAAGCAGAATTAGAGAAAACAAACAATGTCGAGGCAGCTGCTAAGTTAGGCGAGGTAATTGCTAAGAAGGCATTAGAAAAGGGCATTACAAACGTTGTCTTTGATAGAGGCGGCTTTATATATCAGGGTAAGATCAAAGCTTTAGCAGATGCAGCTAGAGAAGCTGGTCTGGAATTCTAGGCAAGGAGGAAAAAGTTACATGAGACGTGAGATCGTTGATGCTAGTCAATTAGAATTAGAAGATAAAGTAGTATCAATCAAACGTGTTACCAAGGTAGTAAAAGGTGGACGTAACATGCGGTTTACTGCACTGGTTGTTGTTGGTGACAAGAACGGACACGTTGGTGCTGGTTTAGGTAAAGCAGCTGAAATTCCTGAAGCTATCCGTAAGGGAAAAGAAGACGCGATTAAGAAATTAATCAGCTTACCTTTAGATGAGAACGGAAGTGTACCACATGACTTTACAGGTAAATTCGGAAGTGCTACAGTTATGCTGAAGCGTTCCCCAGAAGGTACCGGTATCATCGCTGGTGGTCCTGCTCGTTCCGTACTTGAGTTAGCTGGCTTCAAGAACATTCGTACAAAGTCTTTAGGCTCTAACAATAAGCAGAATGTAGTATTAGCTACTATTCAGGGCTTAAGCCAGTTAAAGACTCCGGAAGAAGTAGCTAGGCTGCGTGGTATTTCTGTAGAAGAGCTGTTAGGCTAATTAGGAGGGAAATAAAGTGGCAGATAAGTTAAGAGTAACATTAGTAAAGTCTACAATCGGTGCTATTCCAAAGCACAGAAAGACTGTAGAAGCATTAGGTTTAAAGAAGGTTAACAAGACCGTTGAACTGCCTAACAACGACGCTGTAAAGGGTATGCTGTGGCAGGTAAAACATTTAGTAAAGGTTGAAGAAATTTAATCGAACTACCAAAATATTAAGGAGGTGCAAGCAGGATGAATTTATCTGAATTAAGACCTGCAGACGGCTCAAAACACAATGACAACTTTAGAAGAGGCCGCGGCCATGGTTCAGGAAATGGAAAGACCGCTGGTAAGGGTCATAAAGGTCAGAAGGCTCGTTCAGGAGCTCCAAGACCAGGTTTTGAGGGTGGCCAGATGCCATTATATAGAAGATTACCTAAGAGAGGCTTTACTTGTCCAAGCTCTAAGGAAATCGTAGGAATTAACGTAGATGTGCTTAACCGTTTTGAGGATGGTGCAGAGGTAACTATCGACAGCTTACTGGAGACAGGTATCATCAAGAATCCTAAGGACGGAGTTAAGATTCTGGGAAATGGAGAATTAACTAAGAAGCTTACTGTTAAGGTGAATGCATTCAGTGCTGGTGCAGTAGAGAAAATCGAAGCTCTTGGTGGAAAAGCTGAGGTGATCTAGGGATGATAAAGACGCTCCGTAATGCACTTAAGATTAAGGATATTCGGACAAAGCTTATTTACACATTCGTAGCCTTACTGATTGTAAGGCTCGGATGCCAGCTTCCGATTCCAGGTGTAAACAGAGACTTTTTTGCCAGCTGGTTTGAACAGCAGACAGCATTAAGCTTTTTTGATGCAATGACCGGTGGTTCCTTTACCCAGATGTCAATTTTTGCATTAAATATTACTCCATATATCACATCTTCCATTATTATGCAGCTGTTAACAATTGCAATTCCTAAATTAGAGGAAATGCAGAAGGATGGCGAGGATGGAAGAAAGAAGATTGCAGAGTATACCAGATATGTAACCGTTGTTTTAGCTGTAGTAGAAAGCTTAGCTATGGCAATTGGATTTGGTAATCAGGGTCTGCTTGAAGGAGGTTTAACCTTCACAAATGCAGCCATTATTACAGTTTCTCTTACTGCAGGTTCCGCATTCTTAATGTGGTTAGGTGAGAGAATTACACAGAACGGTGTAGGAAATGGTATTTCCATTATCCTGTTAATTAACATCGTATCCAGAATTCCAAACGACATGATGTCACTTTACAATAAGTTCATCGCCAATGCATCTATTATGAATAAGATCATTGCAGCCGTTATTATTCTGGCCGTTATCCTGGCTATGGTAATCTTTATCATTATTTTACAGGATGGCGAAAGAAAGATTCCTGTGCAGTATGCAAAGAAGGTTCAGGGAAGAAAGTTAGTTGGAGGCCAGTCCTCTCATATTCCTTTAAAGGTAAATACTGCAGGTGTTATTCCTGTTATTTTTGCCAGCTCCCTGTTATCCTTCCCAATCGTAATTGCCAGCTTTATGGGCATAAGCCCGGCTTCCGGAGCTGGTGCAAGCTTAATCCAGAAGCTGTTAAAGGTTTGCAACCAGGGTGCATGGTGTAATTTCACAAGCTTTGGTGAATTTAAATATACCCTGGGATTGTTAGCTTATATTGTATTAGTTATCTTCTTCGCATATTTCTATACTTCAATTACCTTTAACCCGATTGAGGTATCCAATAATATGAAGAAGCAGGGTGGATTTATTCCTGGTATCCGTCCAGGAAAGCCTACCACAGATTATCTGACAAAGGTACTCAACAACATTATTTTCATTGGTGCTGTAGGTCTTACAATTGTAGCAGTTGTACCGATTTTCTTCTCCGGTGCCTTTGGTGCAAACGTTTCCTTCAGTGGAACCTCCCTTATCATCATCGTTGGTGTTATTCTGGAGACTATGAAGCAGATTGAGTCCATGATGTTAGTACGTCATTACAAAGGATTTTTAAATGACTAAAGAGCCTGTTAGGGATGTTTAGTCTGTATAGGTGAAATGTTAAGAGGGGGCGGTGAAAGTATTCATAGCCCCCTTATAAGTAAAGGAGAAAAAGGTATGAAGATTATTATGCTGGGAGCACCTGGTGCCGGCAAGGGTACTCAGGCCAAGAAAATCGCAGAAAAGTATGCTATCCCACATATTTCTACAGGAGATATTTTCAGAGCGAACATAAAGAATAATACAGAGCTGGGTAAAAAAGCAAAGACATATATAGACCAGGGACTTTTAGTTCCGGATGAATTGGTGGTTGACCTGGTAGTGGATCGTCTGGCTAGGGAGGATGCAAAGAAGGGTTATGTTCTGGATGGCTTTCCGCGGACAATACCTCAGGCAGAAGCATTGGATGCCGCTCTTTCTGAAAGAGGAGAAAAGATAGATTATGCTATTGATGTAGAGGTTCCTGACTCAGCTATTATTGAGAGAATGTCTGGTAGACGTTCCTGTAGCCAATGTGGTGCAAGCTACCATGTAGTCTTTAACCCTCCAAAGACAGAGGGCGTTTGCGATGCCTGTGGCGGCACCTTGATTTTAAGAGATGATGATAAAAAGGAGACAGTAGAGAAGAGACTTTCCGTTTATCATGAGCAGACAAAGCCTCTCATTGACTACTATACAGGTCAGAACATTATAAAAGAAGTAGATGGAACAAGGAGCATGGATGAAGTATTCAATGCTATTACAGGAATATTAGGGTGATTTAAATGTCTGTGACAATAAAATCTAACAGAGAAATTGAATTAATGCGTGAAGCCGGTAAAATTTTATTCCAGGTTCACGATGAATTAGCAAAGGCAATTAAGCCGGGTATTTCCACGAAGGATATTGACCGGTTGGGCGAGGAGCTGATAAGAAGCTATGGCTGCACACCATCCTTCTTAAACTATAACGGTTACCCTGCCTCCATATGTGTATCTGTCAATGACGAAGTGGTGCACGGAATTCCAAATAAAAAGCATATTATCCGGGAAGGCGATATCGTCAGTCTGGACGCCGGTGTCATCTACAAGGGCTATCATTCTGATGCAGCCCGTACCCATGCAGTAGGTGAAATCAGTCCGGAAGCACAGCGATTGATAGATGCTACCCGGGAGAGCTTCTTTGAGGGCATCAAATATGCAAAGCCAGGAAATCATTTATATGATATTTCCAGGGCAATCCAGCGGTATGTAGAAGCCAATGGCTTTTCTGTGGTAAGGGATCTGGTCGGGCATGGTATCGGCACGAATCTTCACGAAGACCCACAGATACCGAACTTTAAGCAGGTAGGCCGCGGTATCCGCCTGGTGCCGGGTATGACCCTTGCCATTGAGCCTATGGTAAATGCCGGTGCTTATGATGTATGGTGGCTGGAGGACGACTGGACCGTAGTAACCCAGGATGGTTCCCTTTCTGCTCACTATGAGAACACAGTACTGATTACGGATGGCGAGCCGGAGCTTTTATCCCTGCCAACGTTTAAGCATAACATATCCAACGTAGAAATATAGGAGGTTAGACATGTCAAAAGCAGATGTAGTTGAAATTGAAGGAACCGTTGTGGAAAAGCTCCCAAATGCCATGTTCAGGGTAGAGCTGGAAAACGGCCATATCGTACTGGCCCACATCAGCGGTAAATTAAGAATGAACTTTATCCGTATTTTACCTGGTGATAAGGTAACCTTAGAGCTTTCTCCATATGATTTGACAAAGGGAAGAATTATCTGGAGAGATAAATAAAGACAAAAAGTAAAATCCCGTCCGGAAGCGGTAAAAGGCATCCGGGCGGGATTTTTTATTGAGCAAAAATTCTTGTTTTTCCTGTCCGGAGCAGATATAATAAAACAAACAGTAGAGAAAGTGGATTGAAAGGATGATAGAGTGGAGATAAAAGAAATCGGAAGGATGATGTATACACTGCGGCTTAAGAAGGGGATTTCCCAGGAGGATCTGTGCCGTGGGCTTTGTTCTGTAGCCACGCTTTGCCGCATGGAAGTAGGGGAACGGCGGCCGGATATATGAGTATTTATTTACAGAAAAGAAAGCAGCGGAGGGAAAAGTGCCTGATCCCATGGGGCAGGGTGAACTCACTCTGTCTGTAGACATTTTTGAATTTGGATGGAAGGGAAAGGGAGGGCTCCTCAAAAATATCCACGAAGAATTTAAAGCCGGGGATAAGATTTTTGTCCAGGGAGAAAGCGGAGCAGGGAAAAGTACCTTTTTAAAATTGCTTTGCGGCTTTTATCCTGTCCGGGAAGGAGAAATAAGACTTAATGGCTGCAATATTGCGGAGATTGAAGAGGAGGAGCTGTTTCGTTATATAAAAATCCAGTTTCAGGAGTCGATCATTCTGGAGGGAAGCCTGCGAAGAAATCTGGAGCTGGGGCAGAGCTTTTCCGAGGAGGAGATCTGGAACGCCTTAGAGATGGTGAATTTAAGCGGATTTGCAAAGGAAAACGGGCTGGAGCATCTGATTGCCGAAAATGGTAAAAATCTGTCGGGCGGACAAAAGCAGCGGCTGGCTCTGGCAAGGGTTTTACTAAGAAAACCGCCGATTTTGATCCTAGACGAAGCGACCAGTGCCTTAGATGAGGAAAATGAACAGGAGATCATAAAAAATGTAAATCGCTATGTGGAAGAAACGGGGGCTATTTTAATACTGACTTCCCATAGGGAGGCATTGAAGAAGATCTGCAATAAAACCTTGTTTTTAAATTCTTCGGTATGATGAAAAAAATAAAGAAAAAGAGGATTGCATAAAACTAGAGAAATCCAATTTATATAGTGCCTATATCCTAAACTGGAAAAATATTTTTTCCAGTTTTGTCATGGTCTTTTTAGAGAATAGGAAATATAATGTGGTTGAAACTAGAAACAACAAATTGTATTGGTTCACAGTATAGACATGTATATATATCTTCCGATACAGCTACTATAGATAATTCTGCACTTTCTCAAATAGTTAAAGGAGGAATAGGAACAGGGTAAAGATTAATCAATTCTGGTGGGCATTTAATTGATACAACAAAAATGTATAAACAAGTTATTGGGAGTTAGTTACAGGAAAGAGGTTAGAATATATGAATCAAAAATTATCACTTAATCTTCTTACAGTAGGTCCATTTGCTTTATGGGGCTATATTGCTCTTGGACTAAGTCGGATGAGAGATATGATTCCGTCAGAGCAACGCTTAGATACATATATTATAAGTGTATTCGTTTATCTTATATTTGTTTTTTATTATACCTTGTTAATATTGTATCTAAAAAAAGACTCCATTGACAATGTAAAGTACCAAAAGTATTGTATTGCCTGTCTTGTGATAGGTTTTGTCTTTCTTGCGAGTTCTTTAGTGTTTTAATCTTTTAATACTGTCACCTATATAACGGCATACCAAACAGGAAATCTGAAAAAGGTCTTCAGAATTCCATGATATTAATACTTAATATTGATCCAGATAAAGCACTTAGTTATTATATTGGTCAGTATTATTTTAATTAATATATAATTAATAATCAGGCAACTAAGGAATTAAGAGATATTTTTAAAGGGATAGTAAATGATCCGGTATCGGCATTGTGTTCAGAAGAAGGAGCATATAGATGAATAATAGAAGTAGCAATAATTATTTGCAAGGATTTTCTAAAATTAAGAAATTGTATATAAGTATAATGTTGTTATATGAATTAGCAGATAAATTGTTTGGCTCAATATATATTGCTTTTATGCGTTCAAAAGGGCTGACACTTATACAAATATCAAGATTATTCAGTATTGAACAAATATTGTTAGCAATATTTGACTACCCGACAGGAGCTATTTCAGACAAGATGGGTAGAAAAAAGTGGCGGCTTACGGATTTATTATATGGGGATTAGGAATCCTACAATTTGCATTTTCAACAAATTTTTGGTTATTTTTGCCAGCAATGGTATTAATGGCATTGGGATTGGCATTAATTTCCGGAGCTCCTTCTGCATGGCTGATTGATCAGATGATTGCTTATGGAGTATATGAAAAGCGAGATCAAATATTCCCTAGAATTCAGGCAAGTGTTCGTTTCTTTTCAATAATTGCATTAATTAGCTCATATATATTTATTGGTATAGCAGAACGGTTACCAATTATTATAGCTGGTTGTACAGCAATTATAGCAGGTATAACTGCTTTGATTATTGGTGAAGATAATTATGGAGAAATAAACGGTAACAATATATTTAACATAATGCATATCTATTTAAAAGATTTTGTAAAAGAAAAAAAATTAGTAGTATTAGCATTACGGAATATTATTTGTTATACTTCATTTATTGCTTTTGTTTTATACTGGCAAATTTATGCTACGGAGATAATAGAAATTAAAAATAAATATTTAGCAGTTTTTCTTATAGCATTTATGATTTTGCTTATGATGGGAAATTTTTCGGTAAGTATATTAACAAAGAGGATTAATAGTTTTATGACTTCTATCTTAGGAATAGTAATCAGTATTCTGGGGTTCGGACTCCTTTTAACCTTCCAATCACTCACTATTTTTATAGTTGCAGCAGGATTAGTTGAGTTTGGTTTTGGAGTAGAACAGGCATCTACATCAACTTGGGTATGTGATTATATCAAAAGTGAAACAAGAGCTACTTATAGCTCTATATTCAGTACAATTCAAGCAGTAGGAGGTTTTTTGATTACTAATTTTTTGGGATTGCTAACAGAAGCTACTGCTGTAAATACGGCATGGATTGTGGCAATTGTGGCGATGATTTCAGATATATTAATTTTAGTTGTTTTTTATTATAAATATAGAAATAAGAGAACCCTATAGTAAATATTTAGAAGATGGGATTTTTGAAATTCGTGGAAAAGTCGGAACAGATATATCAAGGGTATTATATTTTTTCTATTATGATGGAAAATAATTTTAACAAATGGATTTATGAAAAAGATGGAAAAGACACCCGTGAGCGAGATAAAACGGGCAAAGAAGCGTAGAAAAGATTATTTGGAAAGGATGAATAGAAAATGAAAACCTTGGATAGTTTTGTAGAAGAGTATGAAAGAATACAGCCAGAGATGGATGTTATCAGAGCAATCGTAGATGCAAGGATTTCCCAAAATCTGACACAAAAGCAATTAGCGGAAAGAACGGGGATTAATCAGGCCGATATTAGCAAACTGGAAAATGGAACAAGAAACCCATCTCTTAATTTGTTGAAGCGGCTAGCAGAAGGTATGGGAATGGTTTTAAAAATTGAATTTGTACCGAAGGCAAAAGTTTAAAAATTTAGGCCTGGTGTCTGAAATCTATCAGATGCCGGGCGTTTTTATTATGTGGGTCATGACCCGGTTGAGCACGAAAGAGTACTTTGATGATATTCGATAAACATGCAACTTAAAGTATAAGTATGGAAGTCTCCTTTATTTTATTCAATTAGGAAAGTTCTTGTTTATCCTGTCCAGAACAGATATAATAAAACAAACAGTAGAGAAAGTGGATTGAGAGGATGATAGAGTGAAGATAAAAGAAATCGGAAGGATGGTGTATACACTGCGGCTTAAGAAGGGGATTTCCCAGGAAGACTTGTGCCGAGGGCTTTGTTCTGTAGCCACACTTTGCCGCCTGGAGGTAGGAGAACGGCGTCCGGATATTCTCGTATTTAATGCCCTGATGCAACGTCTGGGCAAAAATCCATATATGATAGATACCGTATTAACGCTGGAGGAGTTCTCCTATTTTGTAAAACGGAGGAATATTGAGATTTCTCTGGAGCTGAAGGAGTATGAGCGGGCAGAAAAAGAGCTTTTAGAGCTGGAAGCAGAGGAAATACAGGAGCCATTGCGAAGGCAGGATATATATCGGATGTATGGGCTTTTGTATCTTTCATGGGAGAAAAAAGAAAAGGCAGAGGAATATCTGCAGAAGGCGATTTCCGAGACATTACCGGAATTTGCAGAGGCTGATATAAGAGAGCTTTGGCTGAGTGAAACAGAAACGGTTTTACTTCTGCTGTATGCATATGCACTGGAACCAGAGGCTAAAAATGTAGAAAAGCTGTTATTAGCTATAAAGCAGTATATCTGGCAAAAGATAACCGATGAGGAAGCGGCGGACAAAAGAATGGCACAGACCATGTATTTGCTGGCTCGGCTCAAAAGAAATCAAAAGCAATGGAAGGAATGTTACCGATGCTGTGAAGCCGTCATTGAGGCAGAGGTAAAAAACGGAGTATTGCTTCTGCTTCCACAGGCATTGCAGATGGAGCTGCTCTGTCTGGAGCAGGGGCTTTCTATAGAAAATGCTGAGCTTAGAAAAAAAGAATACCAGGCACTCTCAGAGCTGATGCTAGAATATGGCAGAGGAATCGTGGAAGAAAATGAAAATCTTGTGTCATTTACAAAAGAAGCTTCGCAGGAAAAGCAGGTAATTGATGAATTAATCAGCAGGGCAAGGGAAAGAAAGGAAATGACTCAGGAGGAATTAAGTGAGCAAATCTGTGCACCGGAAACTCTGTCAAGAATCGAAAGGGGAAAACGTAATCCTACCATTAAAAATTTTCATGCGTTTATGGAAAGGCTGGAATTAGGGATGGGATATTATAACACGGATTTAAAAGTAAAACAATTTGAAACCTTGGAAAAAGGGCAACAGCTTCGGAAGGCGGTTATCCTGCAAAGATATGAAGAGGCAGAAGAGCTGTTAAAAGAAATTGAATTTGAAATCGATGCTACAGCAGTAGAAAATAAGCAGTATCTTGAGTTTTACCATATAGCAATAGATGAAAGTCTTGAAAAAATAAGTGCTAGTGAGGCACTGCAAAGATTAGAGAGTGCATTGGAGCTAAAGCTAAAAAAGCAGGAGGATGGTTTCCCACTACCAAAGCAGCTGACTTCAGTAGAAATCAGTCTATTTAATTCCATGGCCATCCGATGGAAAAAGCAGGGAAAACAAAAGAAATCGGTTGAGATTTTAAAAGCTCTTTATGATTATTTTAAAGAAAGTAAGGTAGAAAAGGAACTGGGAGCTTCTGAGCATGGAAGAGATTTTCTTATGGTTTTAAGCAATCTGGCTTCCCATACGGAAGAAACAGACGATTTGGTGCAGGCAATGGAGTATGTGAAAGAAGTAATTGAAGAAGGTATCCGAATCGGTGTAGGGATACGGATAGGAAAAAACCTGATATTAAAGGGCTATATTCAGGAGCGGGAGGGAAAAGAAATATGCCTGCAGACGTATCGACAGGCATATTATCTGTGTGAGCTATATAAGGACTTTAAGAATAAACATAAAGTAAAAGAGCATGTAGAGGATGTTCTTAAATGCAGGTTAGAGTAGTTTACTTATCATAGTCATCGGTAAAATCACATATAGAGATATGGCTCTCTGTTTTAGGAACCTGGTTGGTATTAGTTTGTAGGAGTGAACAGACTAATAGGGAAAAAATAATAAGTGATGCTAGGTGTTTTTTTAAAGTTTTTTTCATTTGGGATTTTCCTCCTCTGATGTAATTTTGTAGTATAGTATATCGAATATTCTAGTAAAAGACCATGACGAAACTGGAAAAAAATATTTTCCAGTTTCGTCATGGTCTTTCTAGGCTTTTTAGTTATAATTGGAGTCAGAAGTTACGAAAAAGGAGAGCTGCATAAAAGATGAGTAAACATTTATATTTAATTGATAGTAATTATATACTTGTGAAAATTGTTTCTTTACTAGATAAAAATAAAGAAAAAGCATTTTTGGTTTCTGGAAGAGAAAAAGAAGGGGATTGCATAGAACTAGAGGAATATTTTGATATGGAAGAATATGTACAAGCTGATTCCAGAAACTTGATGCAAATTGATAGACAGTTTTTTTATGCAGCATTAAAGGGATTTACAAAAGAAAACAAAATACTTATTTTTATTCATTCACACCCAAACACAAGAAAGGGAGAACTTCAGTTTTCAGCAGCAGATGATAATTATTATATTTCTTTATTAAAAGAGGCCAAAAATATAGGCTATGATTTACCGCTTATATTTGCAGTAATAAATGAAGAGGATATAATATTTAAAGGATTTGATAAGAATGGAGTAGGAATTGTTTGTTCTATTGAGGAAGGCTATGAAAACTATTCAGAGAAACGATATAGTATAGAGGTTATTTACAATGACGACTTTGAAAAAGGCGTTATTTACCATAAAGCAAATAATGAAGCTAAAGTTGTAGATAGAGAAACTGCAAAAGAAATTAAACATTGGCAATCAAAATATGAAAGTAATGTTTTAAGTAAACTTCAACAAATGGCATATAGAAGAATGATTACAGATAGTTTCCCATATAGGGAATACCGTCCGAATTTATCTGCACGGAATTATATGGATAATAAAACATTGGATAATTTACAGTTGATGCTCCAATTAGGTTGCAATCTTAGATGTAAATATTGTTATGCAGAGGCAGGGACTTATTTGCATAAGAAAAATATTATTATGACAATAGATACAGCAAAAAAAATTATAAAGAGCTTACTTAGAAAAGGAATCCATACAATTCGTAACATTTTCTTTTTTGGAGGAGAACCGTCCTTATATCCTGAGGTAATTACTGGAGTATGTGATTATTGTGCGGAATTAGTTTCGCAAGGGAAATTGGAAAGTATGCCAACCTTTACAATGGTTACAAATGCAGTCAAAATGAATGAAGAGCTTATCACTGCAATAGAAAAATATGGAATTAAGGTAACTGTCAGTATAGATGGGCCGAAGGAAATTAATGATAAATTAAGAGTACGTCAGGACGGCTCAGGAACGTATAGTGTCATTCATCGTAATATAGAAAGAATGCAAGAAAAAAATGCCGCACCTGTTATGCTGGAAGCTACTTATACTAAAATTCATGAGAAAAACCAAATGAGCAGAGATGAATTGAGAAACTATTTGCAAAAAGAGTTTGGTATTTCGACTGTGTATATAGCAGATTGTGATGGAAGTGAATTAGAGCCAGATGCTAAAGAGGATTCAGTAAAAGATTATATTCATTGTATTTGTAAAACAATGAATGAGAATAGGAAATTATCTGCTGATATAGGAAAGAAATTACTGCAAGTACAGAGTAATTTAAATAATAAAGGCTATAGAAATAACCTCTTCTGTTTGGCTGGATATAGAATGATTTGCGTGCTGGGTAATGGAGACTATTATCCTTGTCATAGATTTATAAAGAATGCAGATTATAAAATTGGTAATCTGATAGAAGAGGGAACTCTTAATTTAAGGGAATATACTAATAAGGACAACTATGATAAGTGTCGAAATTGCTGGGCACAAGAATTTTGTGGAGAATGTAGCTGGGATATTTTTTCTTCTGGTATTGAAAAGGCAAAATGTGATGATGTTAAAAAATTCACAGCTTATTCTATGTTAGCTATAGCAAATTTGAGTGAAAAGCAGAGAGCATTCTTTTATAATGAAGCAATAGGGAAGTAATAAAATTGAACATTGGTTCTTAAGCAAAAATGCTTTTGAATAAATAAAAAACACGGAGGAAAAGTAAATGGAAATCAAAAATTTAGTAGAGGTAGAAATGAAAAATCTTTCAGAGGAAGAAATTTTAGATGCAGAGAAGGTAGCAGAAAATGTTGGCTCCTGCGGATTAGGCTGTGGTGGAACAAAAAGTATGTATTAATTATTTTACCGATGAAATTATTGTAAAATAAGAGTAACAATTTATATAGGTGCTGTATACTTTTGAGGAATCAAATTTATATAGTGCCTATATCCCAATAAGGAGAACTTAAGCTTATGAAATCTAAAAAAGTTAAAATTAATTCATATTTTATAAAAAATAAAGGGGTTCTGTTTGGACTGGTTAGTTTTTCTATTTTGAGCGGAATAGGGGAAAGCTTGTGGTCCTTCATATTTCAAGAGCTTTATGAAATTACAGGACGTATGACCGTGCCCTCAATTCTAAGTCTTCTGTGTGCTGTGGCCGGAGTTTTTTGCTTTTGCATGATAACGGGGAATGTAGCTGTTTATTTTCGCAGAGTTTTACTGAAAAATATGAATCTGCAACTAAAAACAGATGTTTTTCAAACCATTATGAATAAGAATATAGAAGAATTTACGGAAAGCAACAGTGCAAGGTATATTTCACTTTTAAATAATGATGTAGCGAATCTGGAAAATCAATATTTCCAGTCAATACCTATGATAATAGATAGAATTTGTATTTTTATAGCTTGTACTCTGGTTTTAGTTTATTATAACGTGTTTATTGCGATAGTTGTTATATTGACAGCTTTTTTTCTGGCTTCTATTCCTATATTGTTTGGGAAGAAGATTACCGAAAGAGAAAGATTCGTCTACGAAGAGATGGAAAACTATAACGGAAAGCTGAAGGATTTGTTGAATGGATTTGAGGTTGTAAAAAGTTTTCATGCAACAAAACAAGCTGGCACACTTTTTGAAGAAAGCGTTACAAAGGTAGAAAATGCAAAATATAAGGTGAGGAAATTTCAGAATCCTTTCTCTGTATTTTTACTTATGCTGACTTACCTGGTGATTATTATGCAGCTTTTATTTGCGGCATATATGGCTTATATTGGAAAGATACCGGCCAGTGCGATTATGAGTATTTTTTATTTGATTTCCAGTATTAACAATCCTGTGAAGGATATTGCAGAGGGGTTGTTGACGATACGTTCGGCTCTTCCAAATATTCAAAAGATTGAGATGCTTTTTGATGAGCAGACGAAGAAGGATAATAAAGATTTGGTGAAGAATGTGGATTCTGTTATGCCACTGACAATAAAAGAGCTTTCCTTTGGGTATGAGAAAAAGAAAGAAATTTTACACAAGTTAAATTTTCAGTTTGAGAAAAATAAAAAATATGCGGTTGTTGGCAACAGCGGCTCTGGAAAATCAACGCTGGTAAAGCTTTTGATGAAATATTATGATACCTATGATGGTAATATTTACTGGGGAGATTGTGAACTTAGAAACCTGGATAAAGAATTTCTCTGTACCCAGGTAGCTATGATTCATCAAAGAGTATTCTTATTTGAAGACACCCTGCGAAATAATATTACCATGTTTCAGGAATATTCCGAGGAAGAAATTCAATATGCAGTGGAAAGCTCCGGGTTGAGGGAAGTAGTGGAGCGTCAGCCGGAGGGATTGGATTTTGTTATTCACGAGAATGGAAATAATTTTTCCGGCGGGGAACAGCAGAGAATTTCGATTGCCAGAGCAATTTTGAAAAAGACAAAGGTACTGCTTTTAGATGAGGCTACTTCCAGCCTGGACAAGAAAATGGCTTCACAGATTGAGAAGCTTATTTTGAGTCAGCCGGAAATGACAGTGATTGTAGTAACACATAAATTAGATGCTGATATATTGAAGCAGTATGACTGTATTTTAGCTATGAACCATGGTAATTTTATAGAAACGGGAAGCTTCGATGAATTGATGGCAAAACGGGAATTTTTCTACAGCCTGTATACCGTTAATGAATGAGCGGGTAGCCTCCGATTCAGGAGCTGGAGACCCTATTTCTGCATATACTATAGAGAAATCTAAATAAAAAGGATATGTAGACTTATGGAAAATTATGCTGTTTTATCAATAGAAACCCATTTATTTTTTGCAAGAATTATGAGAGAGCATGCACTTTTCCTGGAGGCTGGCTTCCCTTGTAAGGAAACAGCCTGGATACAGAAGGCCGATTGGCTGCGGAGGCAGTTTGAGGCGCTGTTAAGAGATGTAACAGGTCTTGCCAATGGAAGAGTGGGAAGCTGTATATTGAATTCAGGAGAAGTGGTGACTGAGTTTACTATACCGGCAGAGAGAAAAACGGAAGGCTTAAGCGGAATCCCGATTGACAGCCGGATTTCCCGGATGCAGCACAGGCTCCTGCCAGGCTGCCCGCGGAGAGAAAATAGAGAGCTTAACCGGATAGCTAAGGGGATTAATAGAAGAGCCATGGAGCTTTTGAAGGAACTGATCCGTTTTAAGGAGGCAATGCTTCAGAGAATTGGAGAGGGAGAGCTTTTTAATACCAATTATCCTCTTTTGATAGAGCATATACTTCGGGAAGCGAAGCTGTACCGGGCCACGATAGAGGGGCTTGAGAGAAATGATATGGTCTGCTATGAGGATCTTAGAGAAACAGAACGCTTCTGGAACCGGATTATGATGGAGCATGCTTTGTTTATCCGGGGACTTTTGGATCCTACGGAGGAGGAGCTGATTGATATGGCAGACGGCTTTGCCGAGGATTATAAGAGGCTTCTGGAAATGGCAAAGCGGCAGGATATGCGAGCCATGGATGAGCTGACGAGAAAATCCCTAGAGGAAACGATAAAATACCGTGAGTTTAAAGCGACAGGTGCAGAGGGAATTTTAGATAATAAAATTGCCTCTATTATTTTACCTCTGCTTGCAGACCATGTACTCCGGGAGGCAAATCATTATATCCGGCTTTTAAGCTGTGACCGTAGAGCTTAGGAGGTGGGGAAATGGAACTGTGCTGTTATCCGGACCTTGGGAAAACAAGGTATTATGAGATTGAAGCTATTGAAATTCCTATTGTTTACAATAAGTATGGAGACCATGACCCGAATGGGCTTTTATATGTACTGAAGAAGGATGCTGACAGAGTGCGGGAAGGGGCAATCCGTAATTTTTCCCAGGAGGTACCACAGCCTTATGAAGGGGTAAAGCCTTTAGTGATTCGTGCTAATGTAGGGGATAAAATTGTAGTCACCTTCCATCATTCCCTGAAGCGTGACCTGTCCATCCATGTACAGGGGCTCGCCTATGATGTACAGACATCAGACGGTGCAAGCGTAGGCTTTAACCGGGATTCTACGACAAAGAACGGTATTGTTTATACCTGGTATGCTGTCCGGGAGGGTGTTTATCTGTTCAGCGACATGGGAGATACCAGAAGCAGTGAAGAGGGAACTAATGTACACGGGCTTTTTGGAGCGATAATCGTGGAGGCAGCAGAATCAAAATGGCTGGACCCACAGACAGGCGAGGAGCTGGAAAGCGGCTTGTTTGCTGATATTTATCATCCGACAAAGCCAGCCTTTCGGGAATATGCCGTTTTTTTCCATGATGAGCTGGAGATAAAAAACAAGGATGGAGAACAGCCGAAAGACCCTCATACGGGGCTGCCATCGGCTACGACAGCCATCAGCTACCGTTCAGAGCCGATGAGAAACAGAGAACCTCTTACGGATGACCATGCAGATACCGGAGAGGATATTTCCATGAGCTCCTGGGTCTATGGTGACCCTGCACCGCCGATTTTACGGGCTTATGTAGGAGACCCGTCCAAGATACGGCTGATTCATGGAGGAGTGAAGGAGACTCACGTTTTCCACCTGCACAATCATCAGTGGAGGCTGGAGGGAGAAAATCCTCTTTCGACCATTATTGATTCTATTTCTATCAGTCCTCAGGAGTGCTATACCCTGGATATTCTTCATGGAGCCGGCAGTCTGAATGGAATGATAGGAGATGCTATTTTTCATTGCCATTTGTATCCTCATTTTCATGAAGGAATGTGGACCTTGTGGAGGATACATGACCGCCTGGAGGAGGGAGATGGAGAACTGCCGGACGGTACAAGAATACCGCCGCTTATGCCACTAAAGGATCGTATGCCGCCTCCGAAAAAGGAGGAAGAGCATCCGGGCTATCCGAACTTTATCAATGGAACGGTAGGGGAAAGACCGCTTCAGCCGCCACTTGGAGTGCTGGATATGGATGGAAATCCTACGAATGAGCCAACTGAGCTGGAGAGAGCAAATTTTGTGGAGGGCTTTGAGCCGGGAGCCCTTTATACAGATACCTGTCCATGTGAGGTAGAGACAAAGGTATTTGAAATTGCTCTGGTGCAGGCAAAGCTTATCTATAACCGCTATGGCTGGAATGACCCGCAGGGAAGATTCTTTGTTATGAAGGAGGAGTTAGAACGGCATGGTGGACTGGAGGCTTATATACAGAAGGTAGAGGCAGGGAAAATACGCGTAGAGCCGCTGGTTATCCGTGCCAATGCCGGAGACTGTATTGAGGTGCGGTTTACCAATCTGCTTCCGGAATATCTGGAGGAAAGTCCTTTCCAGATGAGGACGCTGACGGATATTACCGGCTATCATATCCATCTTGTAAAATTTGACACGATTGTTTCCGATGGAGCGGCCAATGGCTGGAACAATATTGCCGGAGCCAGAAAATACGAAACCCTGATAGAACGATTTTTTGCAAATACGGAGCTTCGTACCGTGTTTTTCCATGACCACCTGTTTGCCAATGTCCATCAGATGCATGGAGTGTTTGGTGCTCTGATTGTGGAGGAGGCTGGGGCAACCTTCCATAATATACGGAATGGAAAGGAATTAAAATACGGTCCGCGGGCAGTGATAAGAAGAAAGGATGGTACCTCCTTCCGGGAATTTGCCCTGTTTGTGCATGATTTTTCCATGCTCTTTGATAAAAAGGGGCGTCCTTTAAATCCACCGGAGGTACCTGGCTCCCATGATGACCCTGGTGTTATGGGAATTAATTATCACTCGGAGCCGATGCGGGAGAGACTAAAATGTCATGATGACCCGGCCTATATTTTCAGCTCCCTGGTGCATGGAGACCCGGCCACACCGATTCTGGAAACCTATCCGGGAGATGAAATCATAATCCGTCTGCTGGACGGAGCTCATGAAGAACAGCATGCTTTTAACCTTACCGGTCTGTCCTGGAAAAAGGAGCCTTCTGATCCGGCTTCACCGGATACGGCCTCCCAGACCATAGGTATTTCCGAGGCCTTTAATATCCACATCACAAAAGGATATGCCGCAGGAGATTATCTCTATTATTTTGGAGGAATTGATGATGCATGGCTGGGACTTTGGGGAATTCTGAGAGCCTACGAAAAGCCGAAGAAATGCCTGAAGCCTCTGTGTAAGGGAAGGGACAGGATACTGCCGTTGCCGCTGTGTCCGGCTTGGGATGCGGTGATTCGGAAATACGAGGTAGCGGCGGTTCAAAGGGATATCCGGTATAACCGATATGGAGACCATGACCCGAATGGACTCTTGTTTGTACCACTGAAAGAGGCAGAGCGGGCTCTGTGTGACAAGGATTACCAGCCAAAGCCATTGATTCTTCGTGCTAATGCCGGAGAGTGGATAGAGGTGACCCTTCACAACCTCTTTGACCCGCAAAAGCCGATTCCGTATTTTGACTATCCAAGGGTTCCGCTGGATTGTGAGCATACGCCATCGGTAAGGGTTTCTCTGAATCCGCAGTTTTTAAGCTATGACCCGGTAAAGGATTCCGGTATCAATGTAGGCTATAATAATCAGGAGCAGACGGTAGGTATCGGAGAAAGTAAGAAATACCTGTGGTATGCCGATAAGGAATATGGTTCCTGTATCCTGCAGTCCTTTGGCGACATGAGAAACCATAGATATCACGGTTTGTTTGGTGCAGCAGTAATAGAACCACCAGGAGCAAGGTGGTATAATAGCTTTTCGCTTTGCCCGGCTCTTTATGAGGAAGAGGCGGTTATCAGTGCACCAGGAGCAGAAAGCTTCCGGGAGTGCGTTGTTATGATTCAAAATGGAATCCGTCTTTTAGATAAGGAAGGAAATCTGATTAAGACAACGGCTACTGAAGTAGGGGAAGAGCCGGACGCAGAGGATACCGGAGAAAAGGGCTATAATTACCGCTCGGAACGTTTTGCTAACCGGCTTAAACAGGATGACAGGATTTCAAAGGTATTTAGCAGCAGGGTGCATAAGGATCCAGCGACGCCAGTTTTCAAAGCCTACTCGGGTGAAAGAGTTATTTTCCGAACGATGATGCCTGCAGATAAGCCGAGAAATGTAAGCTTTGCAGTCCACGGTCATGTGTGGAGAGAGCAGCCAGGGGATGCCTATTCCCGAGAGATTCCGCTGCAGGGGGCTGTGAGTATTGGAAATACCTATAATATGGAGCTAAAGGATGGAGCCTCCTGTCCGGGAGACTATCTCTACCGCTCCGGCAGTCTGAAGTGGGATGTAGAATCCGGTATGTGGGGAATTTTCCGTGTACTGAAAAAAGGCTTTGGTTGTAAGTGCAAAAAAGCTTGTCAGAAAGCTGTAGAGAAAATAAAGAGAAGATAGAACGAAAAAATGCAAGGAGTGCCAGAAATTTCATAAGGTATTCCTTGCTTTTTTTATTGAAAAAGGCTTGCTGATATGATATATTACTACACAGGTGCAGTAATAGGCACTAGAGTATAAGGAGGATGAGATTATGAAAAAGAAACTTATCGCACTCGGTATGACTCTTGTAATGGGTCTTTCCGTAGCTGGATGTGGCTCTAAGGGCGAAGCACCAGTGCAGACACCAGCGGCTCAGACAGAAGCACCTGCTGAGGATGCTAAAAGAGAGCCAGCCGGACAGATTATCATTGGAAGTTCCAGTGAAACAAGCGGTGATATTACACCATTCTGGTCAAATAGTAGCTCAGATTATGATGCTTACAAGATGGTTGACACTGGTGCTGACACTGTAATCATGACAAAAGATGAAGAATATATCTTTAATATGAATGTATTGGCAGAGGAGCCTCAGGAAACTGAAAATGAGGACGGCTCCAAAACCTACACCTACACAATTAAGGATGACTTAAAGTGGTCAAATGGTGAGCCGATTACTGCAGAGCAGTATGTATTTAAGGCATTGTTTTTAGGAAGTCCGGTTGTTGCTACAGATTTACAGGCAGGAAATGCTATTTTTGATGTACAGTATATTGATGGTATTGACGAATATATGGCAGGTGAGACGGATACCTTAAGAGGTATTCACCTGTTAGGAGATTATCAGTTCTCCTTAACAGTAAGAGCCGATAAGCTTCCATTCTTTTATGGAAGACATCTTGCAACGATAGGACCTATGTATATGCCAGGCTGGGTACCAGAGGATGTTGAGATTATAGAGACTGAAAATGGTGCTAAGTTCAATGACAAGTTTACAGCAGAGTATATTAAGGATACCGTAGAGGCTGAGAGATGGAATCCTACAGCTTCCTGCGGAGCGTATATGTTCGATAACTATGATAAGAGTGCTTACAGCTATACCTTAAAGGCAAATCCTAATTATGTAGGAAACTTTGAAGGATGTAAGGCTCAGATTGAGACTGTTATCATTAAGTATACACCACAGGATACTATGATGGATGAGATTAAGACCGGCAGCGTTGACTATCTGCTGCAGACATCTGACGGCAAAGAAATCAACGCAGGTCTTGATATGGTTGAAGTAGGTACTCATGACTACATCAGCTATCCTCGTAATGGTTATGGCCAGTTAATCTTTAAGTGTAATATAGGTCCTACTCAGTTTACTGAGGTTCGTCAGGCAATTGCTTACTTACTTGACAGAAATGAGTTTGCAAAGACCTTTACCGGCGGTCATGGCGGTGTTGTAAATGGTATGTATGGAAACAGCCAGTGGATGGTGGAGGATGCAGCAGACCAGGTTGCAGAATTAAATGCATACAATTACAGCAAGGATGAGGCTGTTAAGGTTCTGGAGGAGGGTGGCTGGACCCTGGATAAGGATGGTAATCCATACAGTGGAACCGGTCTTCGTTACAAAGAGGTTGACGGAAAGCTTATGCCACTTTCTATCAAGTGGTGCTCTTCTGAGAACAACTCTGTATCTGACTTACTGGTCACCATGTTAGAGAAGAACCCTGATGTAGCAGAAGTAGGTATGGAAATCAACCAGAACGTAGTAACCTTCAGTGAGTTACTGGAAGCTTATCACAATGACAAAGATGATTACAACATGTTTAACATGGGTGAAGGCTTCTCTGTTCCTTTTGATATTGCTGAGCAGTGGGAGATTAACGGAAGCTATAACTACAACCGTATTGCAGATGAACAGCTTGCAAAGTTAGCTGCAGACTTAAATATTATTGAAGAAGGCGATGATGAGACCTATCTTGCAACATGGGTTCAGTTCCAGCAGAGATTCAACGAATTACTGCCTAACCTTCCTCTGTACTCTAATGAGTACCATGACTTTTTCTTAACTAAGGTTAAGGGAGCAGAGGGCAAGAACGACATCTGGGATATGTCCAAGCAGATCGTTTATATGTGGATTGAAGAGTAATTAGAACGCATAAACGCCATATCAGTGTTGGGGCTGCTGCACAGGTGACTTACAGCAGCCCCAACACTGATATTTCATTCTATTTAGAATGCTATCTGTGAGTGTGGCAAATAGCATTCTAAATAAAATGAATAAAAAATAGAAAGCAGGTGTAATATGTTAAGATACATTGGGAAAAGAATTGTCTATATCATCGGAGTTTTCTTTTTAATCTCCATGATTATGTTCGGTCTCTATAATGCAATACCAGGCGACCGGGCATTGACACAGGTAGCTCCGTTAAAGGGAAAGGTATCAGCGGAGCAATTTGAAGCGGCCTATCAGAGGGCCAGAGATAATCTGGGATTGGATGACCCTCTGCCGATTCGTTATGGAAAATGGATGGGAAATCTATTAAGAGGTGATTTGGGATATTCTACCTTCTACCGTCAGGATGTTATTAAGGTAGTAAAGGATCCTTTATTAAATACGTTATTTATTAATATTTTTGCGACTGTTCTGGCACTGGTAATTACGATACCGTTGGGTATTCACTGTGCCGTAAAGAAATTCTCCAAATTTGACAATGCAGTGCAGGTTGGAACGATTGTCGGCTACAGTGTGCCGTCCTTCGTCATTGCACTTTTAAGTATATATGTATTTGCTGTACTTTTGCGGTGGTTTCCGGTAAATGGAATGAATTCCCCGAATTTCCAGGGAAATGCCGTTGAATTTTTTCTGGATAGGATGTATTATTTAGCTCTGCCGCTGTTTGTAATGACGATTGCTTCCCTGGGAGGTATGACCCGTTATGTCCGTGCAGCTATGATTGACGCTTTGCGTATGGATTACATTCGTACAGCGAGAGCAAAGGGTCTGAAGGAAAAGGTGGTTATTTACTCTCATGCCTGGAGAAATGCACTGCTTCCTGTTATTACCCTGATTATTGGGTGGTTCTTAAGTATTTTCAGTGGTTCTATTATTATTGAGACGATGTTTGCCCTGAATGGTCTCGGAAAGCTTTATTATACCGGTCTTATGAACCAGGATTATGACGTTGCCCTGGCAATGCAGATGTTTTATGTTATCATTAGCCTGGTAGGTAATTTGATTATCGATTTAAGCTATGGTATCGTTGATCCTCGTATCAGAGTAAATAAGTAGGAAGGAGAGCAAAATGAGTACAGAAAATAACACAAAGAAAAAAAGCTCTTTTTTCCTGATGTTTAAAAAGTTATTTGGAGTGAATAAAAAAGAGCTGGATATATTTGAAGAAGAGCAGATGCAGAGTCCGTTCCGTACTGTTGTAGCTAATTTTAAGGCGAACCGTCTGGCGATGACTGCAGTAACTGGATTTTTATTAATCTTTTTGTTTGTATTAATCGGACCGCTTTTTATGCCGATTAACCTTGCCTATCAGGAGGGTACTCAGAAAAATATTGCACCGGGTCTGGATATGATGAAGCTCCCTTCGGAGATGAAGAAGAATCCGGTAAGTATTTCTAATGGGGCTTCCTTTGGTGTAGGTGCTGATGCTAACGGTAAGGTCTATACCTGGGGAAAAACAAGAGTCAGCAAAAAAATCGATCTTAAGAATATTCCATCAGATATGGGTAAGGTAGTTCAGGTTTCTGCTGGCTATGACCACGCTGTAGCCCTGAATGAAAATGGTGAGGTATTTGCCTGGGGGAACGGACGTTTAGGCCAGCTGGATATTCCAGATGATATCGGCCGTCATGGAAAGATTGTGCAGATTGCAGCAGGCTACCAGATTACACTGGCAGTTGCTGAGGATGGTTACCTCTATGTCTGGGGTAATGAAAATATAAATGATATTAAGGTTAAGAAAAGAACACAGGATAAGGATATTGTAAAGGTAGCTACCAGTGCCGACACGGCAGTGGCACTTACTAAGAGTGGTGCGGCTAAGCATCTGGGTGCAGAAAAGAGTGCTGTATCCAGGATTCCGGATGAGGCACTGAGTGGTGTTGTAGATATCGCAGCAACTGCAGCAACTGCGGCTGTTGTAAAGGAGGATGGCTCTGTTGTTGTTTGGGGAAATACCAAGCAGGGACTGGCTGATGTGCCTGAGATGGATGGCAAGGCAGTAGCGATTGTAGGTGGGCGTTACCATTATACGGTATTGACAGATACTGGAAGAGCATATTCCTGGGGAGACAATAAGATGGGACAGACTAAGGTTCCTGGCTCTGCCCAGAGTGGTGTAGCTGCTATTTATGGTGGTTATTATCAGAATTATGCAGTCAAGGCAGACAAGGTTGTGACCTGGGGCTTAAAGGGTTATGCACTGGGTAGTGATGAACTGGGCCGTGACGTATTGGAGCGTATTGTCAATGGCGGCCGTATGACGATGACTGTAGGTGCCGTAGCGGTTATTATCTCAACGATTATCGGTATTATTGTTGGTGGTATTTCCGGCTTCTTTGGAGGCAAGGTGGATTTGGTGCTGCAGCGTATTACCGAGGTATTTACGGCGATACCGTTCCTTCCGTTTGCGATGATTTTATCAACAATTATTGGACCTAAGGTGCCGGAAGGCTTACGAATTACAATTATCATGGTTATTTTAGGTGTACTTTCCTGGCCTCAGCTGGCGAGACTGGTGCGTGCCCAGGTGCTGGCAGAGAGAGAAAAGGAATTTGTTACCGCAGCGAGAGCCATGGGTGTAAAGAAAAGCAATATCGTATTTAAGCATATTATTCCAAACGTTATTTCTGTTATTATTGTAACAGCAACCTTAGATTTTGCGACCTGTATGTTGACAGAAGCGAGTCTTTCCTTCTTGGGATTTGGCGTTCAGCTTCCGAATCCTACCTGGGGAAATATGCTGTTTGGCTGTGTTGACTCTGTAGTTATCCAGAACTACTGGTGGAGATGGGTATTCCCGGCTATTCTGTTAAGTATCTGTGTAATCTGCATTAACACCATTGGAGACGGACTTCGTGATGCAATTGACCCGAAGTCAAATGAGAAATAGGAGGAGTCAGGAAAATGCCATTATTAGAATTAAAAAATCTTCATACTTTTTTCAGAACAAAAAGAGGAATTGTAAGGGCTGTAAATGATGTATCCTATTCTGTAGAGGCAGGTAAGACACTGGGTATCGTAGGAGAGAGCGGTAGTGGAAAGTCCGTATCTGCGATGAGTATCTTAAAGCTTCTGGATGGAAATGGCTACATCGACAGCGGTGAGATTACCTTCGATGGACAGAATCTGGCAGATGTGTCTATCAATGATATGTGTAAAATCCGTGGAAATGATATATCTGTTATTTTCCAGGAGCCGATGACCAGCTTAAATCCTATCTTCACCATTGAAAGACAGGTAAGTGAGCCATTTATTATTCATCAGAATATGACTAAGAAGCAGGCAGCCGAAAAGGTAGTAGAAATGCTGTCTGCAGTAAAAATACCAAATCCGGAAGCCGTTGCAAAGCAGTATCCCCATCAGCTGTCCGGCGGTATGCGTCAGCGTGTTATGATTGCCATGGCACTGGCCTGCCAGCCAAAGCTTCTGATTGCTGATGAGCCTACTACAGCTTTGGATGTTACTATCCAGGCACAGATTTTAAGGCTGATGAATGAGCTGAAGGATAGGATTGGAACCTCCATTTTGTTTATTACCCATGACCTGGGAGTTATTAATGAAATGGCAGATGATGTAGCGGTTATGTACTGTGGACAGGTTGTAGAGATGGCACCGGTAGAAAAGATTTTTGATGACAATGAGTATATGCATCCGTACACAGAGGGACTGTTATATTCCATCCCAAGACTGGATACACCAGCAGGTATCAGATTGGATGCGATTCCGGGAGCTGTGCCTCATCCTTTGGATTTGCCAAAGGGCTGTAAATTTGCTCCGCGTTGTAAGTATGCCACAGATAAATGTCGTGAGGAAGAACCGAAGCTGGTTGAAGTAGCGGAAAATCAGAAGGTTCGGTGCTTCTATCCGAAGAAAGGAGAGAGATAAGATGGCAGAGGATAAAAAGCTGTTATTTAAAATCACAGGCTTAAAGCAGTGGTTTCCGGTTGGAAAAAAGAAATTCGGTAAAGAACAGAAATATGTAAGAGCCAACGATGGTATCTCTCTTGATATTTACGAGGGCGAGACCTTTGGTCTGGTAGGAGAGAGTGGCTGTGGAAAGTCCACCTTTGGACGTACTCTTTTACAGCTGTATCCACAGACAGCAGGCCGTAGTATTTATTACGGAAGAACTATGGAAGAGGTTGCACCAAAGTATGTTGAGGATATTTTCAAGAACTTAAAAGCTCACCATGATAATTGTGAAAAGCTGCAGGAAAAGGCAAAGGAGCTTCGCAGCCAGTACGAGGCCATGGAAGAGGGAGAAGAAAAAAATATCCTTTTAAATAAAGTAAATGAAGCAGAGAGAGATGCTGACAACGAGTTAAAAGACATTACTGCTCTGATTGGTGGTCTCTATACTGCAGCTAATCTGGATGAGGTTTCCCAGGTGTACCTTAAGAAATATCGTGCAGGTGTGGAAAAAAGAGATGCAGAGGTTAAGGAATGTGAAGACAAGATTAAAGCCTTAAAGGATGCAAATCGTTCTAATCCTGACTTTGAACTGTATGAGTCCTATGTAGATGATGGTATTAATCTTGCCAGATTGACCGAAGAGGAAATGCGTCACTTAAGACGGGATGTGCAGCTTATCTTTCAGGATCCATATTCCTCCCTGAATCCTCGTATGACTGTAGGCCAGATTATTGGGGAAGGCCTCAAAGCCCATGAAATGTTTGAAAAGAATGACGAGAATATGCAGGAATATGTATTGAAGGTTATGGAGGACTGTGGTCTGGCACCATATTTCATCCACCGGTACCCACATCAGTTCTCTGGTGGACAGAGACAGCGTATCGGTATTGCCCGCTCTTTGGCAGTAAAGCCGAAATTTGTGGTTTGTGATGAGGCGGTTTCCGCTCTGGATGTATCGATCCAGTCCCAGATTATCAATCTTTTGTTAGACCTAAAGGAAAAGGATAATCTGACATATTTGTTTATTTCACATGACTTAAGTGTTATCAAATATATTAGTGATCGTGTTGGTGTTATGTACCTGGGAACCATGGTGGAGCTTTGTGAAACAGAGGAGCTTTTCCGCCACCCGGCACATCCGTATACGGAAGCCTTATTATCCGCGATTCCGACAATAGATCCGAATGGAAAGAAGGATGCCATTATTTTGGAGGGAGATATTCCTAGCCCAATTAATCCGCCTAGCGGCTGCAAATTCCACACACGGTGCCGTTACTGCACTGATATTTGCAAGCAGGTAGTACCGGAATTTAAGGAAATCTCTGAGGGGCATTTTGTGGCATGCCACCATATGAGATAAGGGATGGGAGCCTATGATTTTTCAAGGTAAAATAGACCGGGCTTTTAAACATTTTATAGAAAAGCACAGAGAAGAGGAGGAAGGAAAGGTACAGGATTTACCTGAAATGCCGCTGGAAAAGGGCGATCTGTTTGCGATGCTTTTATCTGCTTTCATCGTAATCGTTCCGGTTGCTTTGGTAGTACTGGCTGTTTTGGGTGTAATCGGTTACTTTTTCTTCTTTCACTAGAAAAAAAGTGCTTGCAATTTGACTTTATTTATGCTACAATAGAAAATGGACTTTTGCGAAAGGAGAGATTTCAATGAAAGTAAGGTCTTCTGTAAAACCGATTTGCGAGAAGTGCAAAATCATTAAAAGAAAGGGAAGCATCAGAGTAATCTGTGAGAACCCAAAACACAAACAAAGACAAGGCTAATATATTTCGATATAGGAAAACCAAAGAGGTGAGACCTGCTTTGGCTTTTCTTGCGTATTTGAATAGAGAATAGTTCTTGCTTTTTGTGTTACAACAGCTACTTATTATAGTAGTATTAATGTGATACTGTGGACGGAGTGATTACCCGTCTTGAAGAGCGTGTCATTATCACGACTTTTCAGTGCCACAGCATTTTGCTGTCTGCATCATGGTTTAAAGCGGCTGATGTGGTGAGATGCTTACCCGATACGCCGGGATAGGTTGTTTCATTGCATAATCATTATTATTACTTATTAACTTTAAAATTAACGGAGGTAGAACACAATGGCTCGTATTAGTGGTGTAGATTTACCAAGAGAGAAACGTGTTGAAATCGGTCTGACTTATATCTACGGTATTGGTAGAGTAAGTGCTAACCGTATTCTTGCTGCTGCTAATGTGAATCCTGACACTCGTGTAAAGGATTTGACAGATGAGGAAGTAGGAAGAATTCGTGATGTAATTGATGAAACCCAGATGGTAGAGGGTGATCTTCGTAGAGAAATCGCTATGAACATCAAGAGATTACAGGAAATCGGATGTTATAGAGGAATTCGTCACAGAAAGGGTCTTCCTGTTCGTGGACAGAAGACAAAAACAAACGCTAGAACAAGAAAAGGTCCTAAGCGTACTGTAGCTAATAAGAAGAAATAATAGGAGGTTTTGTCATCATGGCTAAAAAGGTAGCAAAGAAAGTGACAAAAAGACGTGTTAAGAAGAATGTCGATCGTGGACAAGCACATATTCAGTCATCTTTTAATAATACAATCGTTACGCTGACAGATGCAGAAGGTAATGCCCTTTCTTGGGCTAGTGCAGGTGGATTAGGATTCAGAGGCTCCAGAAAATCTACTCCTTACGCTGCACAGATGGCAGCTGAGACAGCAGCAAAGGCAGCAATTCCACACGGATTAAAGTCCGTTGAGGTTATGGTTAAGGGTCCTGGTTCAGGACGTGAAGCAGCTATCCGTGCTCTTCAGGCATGTGGTATCGAAGTAACCAGTATCAAGGATGTTACTCCAGTTCCACATAACGGATGTAGACCACCAAAACGTAGACGTGTGTAATCATTAATTAGGAGGTAAATTAAAATGGCAGTAGATAGAACTCCAGTCCTGAAAAGATGTCGGGCACTCGGACTTGATCCTGTATATTTAGGACTTGATAAGAAGTCAAACCGTTCAACTGCAAGAGCAAACAAGAAGATGAGCGAGTATGGCTTACAGTTAAGAGAAAAGCAGAAAGCTAAATTCATTTATGGTGTTTTAGAGAAGCCTTTCCGCAACAACTTTGCTAAGGCTCAGAAGTTAAAATATGGTACAACTGGTGAAAACTTAATGATTTTACTTGAGTTAAGACTGGATAATGTATTATTCCGTCTTGGCTTTGCACGTACCAGAAAAGAAGCTAGACAGATTGTTGACCATAAGCATGTTTTAGTAAACGGCAAGCAGATCAACATTCCTTCCTACGAGGTAAAGGCTGGCGACGTTATCGAAATCAAGGAGAAATTCAAATCCGCTCAGAGATATAAGGATATCTTAGAGGTAACTGGTGGAAGACTTGTTCCTGGCTGGTTAGAGGCTGATCAGGAGAAGCTTTCTGGTGTTGTTAAGGAAATTCCAACCAGAGACCAGATTGATGTTCCTGTTAATGAGGTGCTTATCGTCGAGTTATACAGTAAGTAATTAATAAAAAAGAATAATCCCAAAAGGAGGGTCCAGTAGTGTTTGATTTTGAAAAACCGAAAATAGAGATCGCAGAAATTTCTGAAGATAAAAAATACGGACGTTTTGTAGTAGAACCCCTCGAAAGAGGCTATGGTACAACTTTGGGTAATTCTTTAAGAAGAATTATGCTGTCATCCTTGCCAGGCAGTGCAGTAAGTCAGGTTAAGATTGAAGGCGTAGTTCATGAGTTCAGTGCAATTCCTGGAGTAAAGGAAGATGTAACTGAGATTATCATGAACATTAAGAGTCTGGCAATTAAGAATACAAGTGAGACGAATGAGCCTAAGACTGCGTACATTGAGTTCGAGGGCGAAGGTGTTATTACAGCAGGAGACATTCAGGTAGACCCGGATATTGAAATTTTAAATCCGGAGCAGGTTATCGCTACATTAAGCGGTGGCTCTGATTGTAAATTATATATGGAGCTTACGATTAACAAGGGTCGTGGATACATCAGTGCGGATAAGAATAAGAATGACGACCTTCCAATCGGCGTTATTCCAATCGACTCCATTTATACACCGGTTGAGCGTGTTAATTTAACCGTTCAGAACACTCGTGTTGGTCAGATTACTGACTATGATAAGCTTACTTTAGATGTATTCACCAATGGTACATTAGAGCCAGATGAGGCTGTCAGCCTTGCTGCTAAGGTACTGAGTGAGCATCTGAACTCCTTTATCGATTTATCAGAGAATGCTAAGACCGCTGAGGTTATGGTAGAGAAGGAAGATAATGAGAAGGAGAAGGTTCTCGAGATGAACATTGACGAGCTGGAGCTTTCCGTTCGTTCCTACAACTGTTTAAAGAGAGCCGGTATCAATACTGTTGAAGAATTAACCAATAGAACTTCTGAGGATATGATGAAGGTTCGTAACCTGGGCCGTAAGTCATTAGAAGAAGTCCTTTCCAAATTAAAAGAGCTTGGGTTATCTCTTAACCTGGGTGACGATCAATAATACAGGAGGTCAAGAAAATGGCAGGCTATAGAAAACTTAGCAGAACATCCAGCCAGAGAAAAGCACTGCTTCGTAACCAGGTAACTGCTTTACTGGAAAACGGTAAAATTGTTACTACCGAAGCAAAGGCAAAGGAAATCCGCAGAATTGCGGAGCACTTAATTGCTTTAGCTGTGAGAGAAAAAGACAATTTTGAGACTGTTACAGTGACTGCAAAGGTTGCTCGTAAAGATAAAGACGGCAAGAGATTAAAAGAAGTTGTAGACGGTAAGAAGGTTACCGTTTATGATGAAGTTCAGAAGGAAATCAAGAAGGACAGTGCAAGCCGTCTTCATGCAAGAAAGCAGATGAACAGAGTTCTTTACACAGTAAAGGAAGTTCCAGCTGCTGGTGCTGGTAAGAAGAAAAATACCAAGACTGTTGATGTTGCACAGAAATTATTTGACGAAATCGCTCCAAAGTATGCTGACCGTAACGGTGGATATACCCGTATCGTAAAGATCGGACCTCGTAAAGGTGATGCAGCTATGGAAGTACTCATCGAGTTAGTATAGTCACGTTGGCAATGAGCCATGCATGAGTAAATAGGAAAGAGAGTTGCGAATGCTTGCATTCGGGCAACTCTCTTTTTCTATTTACGAATATAGGGCGAAGCCCGTGCCCGAGGAAACACGAAGTGTTTTCGAGGGTGCATGGCACTATTTTAATCCGAAATTTTCAGCACCGATGTCAATGCCCAAAAGTCTTCCAAAGGCAACACCCCAACGAATAAAATCATAGGAAACGGCGGTGATAATGCGGTCAGAGAGAATGTAACCTTCGGGCACCGGATTTTTTAAATTTTCTTCCCAGTCAATCATATTTTTTAAATCTGCAGATGTAAAGCCTTCTTCATATAGATCTTCTTTCGCTACTCCAGCTAAGAATTTTCTGTTACCCATAACTCCAGATTTTAAAAGGAGAAGAGGAGCAACAGAAATGGCACCAATTATAATACTTTCTTTGTTAAATTTGCGGATAAATTCAAGTATGTTTTCATTTTCAATGGCTTCCCGGATATCAACTGCTCCGGGTAATACCAGGCTATCATAATTTTCTAAATCCAGTTCATGAATACTTTTATCAGGCAAAATGGTAATCCCCTCTTCGCTCCGTACAGCTTGTTTATCTTTTGCAAATACAACAATCGGCTTTTGAGAAAGTGCCAAAATTTCCAGGAGAACGCTTATTTCAAAATTACAGAACTCATTATAAATTAGAATTGCAGTTGCTTTCATAATAAATACCTCCTAAATTAACAAAAAATCTGTCTTCATTGCCGAAAACAGATTTATACACAAAAAAACCTTTATTAATTATAAAAGGCAGAATGCTATAATCTAATTCGGCAACAAAATAAACCTGCTAGCAGGCTAATATTTGTGTGTTATTTCGCCAAATCAGATTAGAAAATCATTTCATCACCTATCACATAATGTGCCTTTCTTCTCTTTTTATTATCATTTTATCAATGGCAATAAGTAAAGTCAAGAGATAAAATGAATTGCAAAACGTAAAAAAATATGATAAAATACATTTTGTTGTCACACCCCATACTGGCAACAGGAAGGGGGTGCTTACTTGGAAAAAATAGCATCATTCTTTTTTGCTGTCGCAGCAGGTGTGGCTTGTCACCTTATCTGCAAATGGCTAGACAGTAACAATAGTGACAATTAGCCTAGAGAAAACCCCGGAGCGGCAACTCCGGGGTTTTCGTTTTGTACTTACTTGAAATAGCATCGTTCTTTGTCTATCTGCATTATAGCATATGCAGATGACTTTTTCAAGTATTCCCTTCCGGAAATGAAAAATACAGGACTTGGGTATTATATTACTTTACATTTTTTATAAAATCGGCTAGAATAGAAAAAGAAATTTGAGACCGTTCAGCTTAGGAAGCCAGAGACTTTCTTAAGCTACACTAGCTCCTGTAGAAAGGTTCGATTTAGATGGGAATTGTAGATACAAAGAAATTGGTATTTGAATATATACGTCGGGATGAAGAAGGAAATGTGGAAGGCATCAACCGGGCGATTGATGAGGTAGATGTTTCTGTAGAAAAGGGAGAATTTGTTGCCATTCTGGGGCATAATGGTTCAGGAAAGTCCACATTGGCAAAGCATCTGAATGCAATTTTAATGCCGACAGAGGGGACTGTCTGGGTCGGTGGTATGGATACCCGTGAGGAGGAGAATCTATGGGATGTCCGGCAGACAGCAGGGATGGTATTCCAGAACCCGGATAACCAGATTATTGCAAATGTAGTGGAAGAGGATGTAGGCTTTGGACTGGAAAATATCGGTGTGCCGACAGAGGAAATCTGGCGGCGGGTGGAGGAGAGCTTAAAGGCAGTTGGCATGTACGAATACCGGACTCATTCTCCAAACCGGCTGTCCGGTGGACAAAAGCAAAGAGTAGCGATTGCTGGTATTATGGCTATGAAGCCGGAATGTATTGTTCTGGATGAGCCGACAGCCATGCTGGACCCAAATGGTCGAAAAGAGGTTATCCGCACGATACGGCAGTTAAATCAGCAGGAAAATGTTACAATTATTTTAATCACTCATTATATGGAGGAGGTTATCCATGCAGACCGGGTCATTGTCATGGATGATGGAAAGGTTGTAATGCAGGGAACCCCAAGAGAGGTATTTTCCCAGGTAGAGCTTTTAAAGCAGTACCGCCTGGATGTGCCTCAGGTAACCTTGTTGGCTCATGAGCTACGGAAAAAAGGACTTCCGATAAAGGGGGGTATCTTGAGCATTGATGAGCTGGTAGAGGAAATAACAGGGCTATAGAAAAGAGGATACAGATGTCAATTATTTTAGATAAGGTGAATTATTATTATTCTCCGGGAACAGCCTATGAGAAGCAGGCATTGAAGAACATTAATCTGGAGATTAAGGATGGCGAGTTTATTGGATTGATTGGACATACCGGTTCCGGTAAATCCACGCTGATACAGCATTTGAATGGATTGATTAAGGCTACTAGCGGCAGCATTTATTACAATGGACAGGACATCTATGATGAGGATTATAAGATGAAGGACCTGCGGAATAAGGTAGGACTGGTATTTCAGTACCCAGAGCATCAGCTATTTGAGACAACCGTGCTCCGAGATGTGAAGTTTGGTCCGACGAACCAGGGGCTGCCTGCATTAGAAGTAGATTTGCGGGCGTATGAGGCTCTGAAGCAGGTAGGAATCAGTGATGATATGCTGGATTTATCCCCCTTTGAGCTGTCAGGAGGACAAAAGAGGCGGGTAGCGATTGCCGGAGTACTGGCAATGAAGCCGGAGGTGCTGATTCTGGATGAGCCGACAGCGGGCCTTGACCCAAAGGGCAGAGATGAGATTTTAGACCAGATTGCAAAGCTTCACCAGGAAAATAATATTACAGTTATTCTAGTTTCCCACAGTATGGAGGATGTAGCGAAGTATGTAGACCGGCTCATTGTTATGAACCGTGGTGAGGCTGTATTTGACGGTACGCCGAAAAAGGTATTCCGCCACTATAAGGAGCTGGAGCGGATTGGGCTGGCAGCACCACAGGTGACCTATGTTATGAATGAGCTGGCAGACCGTGGAGTTGCTGTTTCAACAGATGCGACAACTGTAGAAGAGGCAGAAGCAGAGATTCTTAGCTGGGCAAAGAGGTGTGGAATTTTATAAATGCAGAGCTTGGCAGGACTGCGTAAAAGAGGAAAACTGAGAAGAGGTAGAACATGATTCGAGATATTACCATAGGACAATACTACCCGGTCGATTCGGTGATTCATCGGCTGGACCCGAGAGTGAAGCTTCTGGGAACACTGATTTATATTGTTTCCCTGTTTCTATTTAAGAGCTTTACCGGTTATCTGGTGGCACTTTTGTTTCTGGGAACGGTGATTCAGCTTTCCAGAGTGCCGTTAAAATATATTTTACGAGGCTTGAAGGCAGTTATTGTGCTTCTTTTATTTACGATAGGCTTCAATATTTTTCTGACGCCGGGCGAGGTGCTTTGGCAGGCATGGATTTTTAAGATTACAAGAGAAGGATTGCGCTCCGGTACTTTTATGGGGATTCGTCTGATTTTCCTGATTGTAGGCTCCTCCCTTATGACCTTTACAACGACACCAAATCATCTGACAGATGGTCTGGAGCGGCTTTTGAGTCCTTTTAAAAAGCTGCATATGCCGGTGCATGAGATTTCAATGATGATGTCCATTGCCCTTCGATTTATTCCGATTCTTTTGGAGGAGACAGATAAGATTATGAAGGCTCAGTCTGCTAGAGGAGCCGATTTTGAGTCCGGCGGCTTGATTAAAAAAGCAAAGAGTCTGGTGCCGCTTTTAGTACCCCTGTTTGTATCGGCCTTCCGCCGGGCCAATGATTTGGCAATGGCTATGGAAGCCCGCTGCTACCGTGGTGGAGAAGGCCGGACAAAAATGAAACCGTTAAAATATAAAGGACTGGATTTTATGGCCTATGGGGCGATAGCAGTATATCTGGCTGCTCTGTTTGTGATAACGAGATATATTCCGCTATAGGCTGTTAGGCAGTGGCAGAATGAGGAATTGTATGAAGCGATATATGCTGGAGGTTGCCTATGATGGAACGAATTATTGTGGCTGGCAGGTGCAGCCGGGCAAGGCAACGATAGAAGGAGAGCTAAATAAAGCCCTTTCGGATCTTTTAAAACAGGAAATTGAGGTAATAGGAGCGAGTCGGACGGATTCGGGAGTTCATGGTCTTGGAAATGTAGCTGTTTTTGACGCAGAGACTAGGATTCCGGGAGAGAAGCTTAAATATGCCCTAAACCAAAGGCTGCCAGAGGATATCCGGGTGCAGACATCCAGAGAGGTTGCATCTGATTTTCATCCGCGGCATTGTGATAGCAAAAAGACCTATGAGTACCGTATTCTTTGTCGCGAAGTGGAGCTGCCGACGGAGCGGCTGTATGCCCATTTTACCTATCGTAAGCTGAATCTGGAGAGGATGCAGAGGGCGGCGACCTATGTGGTTGGTGAGCACGATTTTAAAAGCTTTTGCTCTGCAGGAAGCCAGGTAAAGGAAACGGTGCGGACAGTATATTCTCTAACTGTAGAACAAGAGGAAGATTTGATTAAAATCAGGATTACCGGAAGTGGCTTTTTATATAATATGGTGCGGATTATTGCCGGTACACTGATGGAGGTTGGCGTCGGAGCCATTGAACCGGACGAAATGAGGGAAATTATTGCAGGCTGTGATAGAGGCCTTGCAGGACCGACAGCACCGGCGAGAGGACTGCGGCTGGTGAAGATTGAGTATATACACAATGTAATAAAAATACACAAAAAAATGTGAAAAAATAAATAATTATTGACTGAAATTGACAATCATGTTATAGTTATGATACAGTTTAATAGACAATGCAGAGATTGAGAGAACGCATAAAATTGCAGCTTCATGGAGCTGTAGGTTTTTGCGTTCTTTTTTCTTCGATAGGAAAGTTCGTCCTACCGAAGAAAAGCGCTCCGCTAAGGATTGCACTGCGGCGGTTTATTTGATTGTGAGAAAAAATAAGAATGGAGAGAATAAAAGATGGGAAATGCAAAAACAAATTCAAATGTTAAAAAATGGCTGACAATTATAATCGTTGCCCTAGCCGGAGGTCTTATTACAAAACTGCCATATCTGCGTGAAACTTACATGGAACCCCTGCAGGCAGCTACAGGTGCAACTAAGACACAGCTGGGTATGATTATGTCTGCTTACGGTATTGTAAACTTTATTTGTTATTTTCCGGGAGGAGTTCTGGCAGATAAATTCAGTTCAAAGAAGCTGATTGTTTTTTCATGCATAGGAACTGCTTTGGCAGGTTTATGGTACTGGACAATGCCGGGATTTATCTGGTTAGTAGTAATTCATGCGATTTTTGCTGTAACAACAGTATTTACCTTCTGGGCTGCGATGGTAAAGTCTATTAACAATCTTGGTGGACCAGAAGAGCAGGGAAGACTTTTTGGAGCATTGGAGGGCGGACGTGGACTGATTGGTACAATAGCAGCCTTTGGCTCTGTAGCAGCCTTTAATCTAGCAGCTGACAGTATTGGCGGTATGAAAAATGCTATTTTATATTATAGTATTCTTTTACTTGTAGCAGGTGTACTTGCTGTAATCTTTATGGTAGATGACAAGCCGGTTAGAAAGGAAGTAGCTGGGAAAAATCCTCTGAACTGGCATGATTTTATTGAAGTAGCTAAAATGCCAAGGGTATGGTTGTGTGGTATGCTGGGTATCTGTAACTATTCTGCATTGATTTTCCACGGCTATGTTACAGCCTATCTTTCCGAAGCCTTTGGACTGAGTGATGCAGTTGTTGCTAATTTAAGTGTTATCCGTACTTATTTTATGATGATGATTGGTGCATTTGTAGCAGGAATCATTTCAGATAAAATAGGCAGCCGTATTAAGTTTATTCAGTATGCCTTTGTAGGAATGGCTGTATTTGCATCCTTATATGTGCTGATTCCGGCAGGACCAGGTGCAGTACCGTTAATTGTTGCAAACTTCGTTGTATATGGTCTCTGCCTGTACAGCATTAAGGCATTATACTTTTCTACAATTGATGAGGTCATGGTTCCAAAGAAGCTCGCAGGAACAGCTTCAGGTGTTATTTCCTTAGTAACCTATGCACCGGAAATTTTCTTATATACATTATCAGGAAATATGGTAGACCGCTATGCAGGAACAGCAACTCCTTTGGCTGGCTATCATCATTGCTTCATAGCAATGGCGGTACTTTCTGTAGTTGGGTTTGTATGTGGGCTGGTGCTTCGTAAGATGAATCAGAAGGCGATGGCGGAAACAAATAAAGCAGTATAAAAGGAGATGATTTTATGGGAAGGAAGCTTTTAAGCTCTTGTGAAACAGATTATAACAGTGATTTACATAGCTGGATTGACATAGAAAGACAGGTTGCTAATCTGGCTGAGGCAGGCTTCACACATACACAGTGGATGCAGAACTGGGAGGGTGAATATCTGTATAGTCCAAGTGAAATGTATCAGGTAAGGGATTTGCTACGCTATTATAATATTCATGCCCACAGTATCCATGCTTCTGAGGGAGGAAAGCGGACCATTATTGTAAATGGCAGAAAGCTATTCAGAAATCGGTATCGTCTGACAGATATTCGTAAGGATTATACCTCAAAGAATGAGTATACACGTCTTGCTGGTGTAGATTTGTTAAAAAACCGCATTGATTTATGCTCCCATATCGGGGCAGCCGTAATGGTACTGCATATGCAGCTTCCTTATAAGCTTTTTGAAGAAAAGCCACAGGAAAAGACGGATTACTTTGCCCAGGTATTTAAGTCCTTTGATGAAATAAAGGAATATGCAAAGGCAGCAGGAGTAAAAATCGCTCTGGAAAATATGATATGTACTCCTCAAAAATATCAGGAGGAACAATTTGACTTGCTTTTTGACAGGTATGAGGAGGAATTCCTTGGTTTTGCCTGGGATTCCGGCCATGCGACATTAATGTGCCGGAAGGATCCTTATCATTTTCTGAAAAAATACGGAAAGCGTATGTATGCAACCCATCTTCAGGACAATGAGTCGATTTCAGATGAATTGCTTTATCAGGAGGATGGAGACGAGGCAGACAGCCAGGTGCTGTTACATGATGCCCACTGGATACCGAATGTAGATGGTTCTCTCGGTAGAGGCATGATTAACTGGGAACTGGTTGCGGAATATGTTGCTAAGGCACCTGTGGAGCTCCCAGCAGACTTCGAGGTATGCATTGGCAATGAAGGGGAAAAGGAGCAGCTGAAAATCTGCCATACACAGGCAGAAAAATTCTATGAAATGGTATTAAAATATAAGAAATGATGTTTTTTCAGGGATGCTGTGAATATTGGGGTTATTGCAGCATCCCTGTCTGATGAAAGAGAGGAAAAGAATGGTTTTGGAAGTTCTGCGACAGGCCGGGATAGATGATATAACGGTAGGACAGGCAAAGAAGGCTTTGGAGCAGGCCGGGTTATCAGGCCAAATAAAAGAGTGTTATCCATTGAAGCGGGGAATGACAAACAGCTTATTTTATTTTTCAACGGATGAAGGAGCCTATCTTTTGAGAATTCCGGGAGCAGGAAGTGAAAAGCTGGTTGACCGGAAACAGGAGGCTGCTGTCTATCAGCTGCTGGCAGGGGAAAATATTACAGATCCGGTAATTTACATAGATCCAGTAAGTGGAATTAAAATAACGGAATACCTTTCGGAGGCAAAGGTATGTGATGTTGCGGATGCAGAGCAGGTACGCAGGTGTATGAGGCATTTATGTCATTTTCATGCTTTGCAGCTGCAAACACAAAACAGGTTCGAGCTATTTCGGAAAATAGAGGAATATGAAGCAGTTTGCCTTCATTCTCTGGAGATACTTCCGGATTATAAAAGACTGCGAGAACGGATTATGGCACTGGAGAAGGAAATTTCAAAAATACCAGGAGAAGAGTGTCTATGCCATATTGATGCAGTGTCGGATAATTTCCTTTTGCGGAGAGGGAAAATACATCTGATTGATTGGGAATATGCGGCGGTTTGTGATCCCCACATTGATATAGCGATGTTTTGTATTTATGCGGGCTATGGAAAAGGAAAAATAGATGAAACAATAGATTTTTATTTTAAAAATACCTGTGATGAAAGGGTGCGGAAAAAGATATATATGTATATTGCGGCTTGCGGTTTCCTGTGGACGATCTGGTGTGAGATAAAAAAAGATTCAGGGATAGATTATGGGGAATATGAAAAACAGCAATATGATTATGCAAAGGAGTTTTTGGAGATATGAGGGAAAAAATTGATATTACAGTATTATCGCTACCTTTTTTATCCGTTATAGGCTTATGCATCATTTTTGTTTTGTGGCCGGGGCAGGCAGTAGACGGTCTTTTTGTATTGAGAGGTTTTTTGGGAAATGAATTGGGCTGGTTTTACCTTCTGATTGGTTTGGGAGTATTTTTACTGTCAATGTTTCTGGCTTTTTCCAACTATGGGAAAATACGTCTGGGAGACAGTGATAAGCCTGAGTTTTCTAATTTTAAATGGGGAGCCATGATTTTCACTTCTACAATGGCAGCAGATATTCTGTATTACTCCTGTATTGAATGGGCACTTTATGGAAATGAAAGCCGGATGGAGGAATTAGGTGGTATGCAGCTGGGAGCTTCAACTTATCCACTTTTTCATTGGGGACCGATTCCGTGGAGCTTCTATATTGTATTGGCAGTTGCTTTCGGTTTCATGCTCCATGTGAGAAAGAGAACCAGGCAGTGCTTTAGTGAGGCCTGCCGGCCGATATTGGGAAGGTACACAGACGGTCCTTTAGGAAAGGGGATTAACCTTCTGGCAGTATTTGCACTTTTGGCGGGGACTGCAACAACGTTTTCTTTGGCAACACCTCTTCTGGCAGAAGGGATAGGAGATCTATTTCGTATAGAAAATTCGGTCTATCTGACAATTGGTATTTTGATTCTGGTAGCAGTTATTTACACTTTTGCAGTTATGTTTGGAATGAGGGGAATTTCTATTGCTGCCAGCATGTGTACCTGGCTTTTCTTTGGGCTGATTGCCTGGGTTCTATTTGCTGGTGGTGAGGCATTGTACATTGTAGAAACAGGCATCAGTGCAATCGGCAATCTGATGCAGAATTTTATCGGAATGACTACTTTTACAGATCCTTTGCGGGAGACAGGAAATGGTGTCACAGGCTTTGTCCAGGACTGGACAGTATTTTACTGGGCCTATTGGTTGGTATGGTGCGTTGCAACCCCATTTTTTATTGGTGTTATCAGTAAGGGAAGGACAATCCGTAATGTAGTGCTGGGGGGATATATCAGCGGGCTTGCAGGAACCTTTACCAGCTTTATTGTATTTGGAAATTATGGATTGGCACAGCAGATGAAGGGAAGACTGGATGTTATGGGGAATATAGCTAAGGGAGTTCCGGTGCCGACGGTAATTCTTGAGATTTTTCATACGCTACCCGGGAGCAAGGTGGCAATTCTGCTTCTGATTGTTACTATGCTTTCCTTTTATTCTACAACCTTTGATTCTCTTACCATGGTAATTTCCTGTTATTCTTATAAGAAGCTTCCGGCAGAGGAGACGCCAGACCGTAAAATTCGTGCTTTTTGGTCAATTATATTTATTATATTGCCAATTGGACTTATTTTTTCAGAGAATTCTATGAATAGCCTGCAGTCCCTGGCTATTATAGCGGCATTTCCAATCACTTTTGTTCTGCTGCTGATTATGGCATCCTTTTTTAAGGATGTAAAGCAGCATCAGCAGGAGCAACAGTAGAAAAATATTTGGGAAAAAGCAGGAATTTTACTTGACAGAATGACAATCTGATAATATAATAAATAAATGTGACGTGTCATGCACACGTTTTTTGTTGAGTGTAAAAATACTTAAGCCAAAGCCCCGGTAACAGTATTTTTCTGCATATAATATATTCCGGAAGAAAATGGAATAACCGATTAAGTTGAATTTTTCAAGGAGGTAAACCAATGAAAAGCTTTATGGCTAGTCCAGAGACAATTGAAAGAAAATGGTATGTAGTTGATGCTACAGGACATACATTAGGCCGTCTCAGTTCTGAGATTGCTTCTGTATTAAGAGGAAAGAACAAACCTACTTATACACCACACATTGATACCGGAGATTATGTAATCGTAATCAACGCTGATAAGATTAAGGTTACCGGTAAGAAGATGGAACAGAAAGTTTACTATCATCACTCTGATTATGTAGGCGGTATGAAGGAGACTACATTAAAAGAGATGCTGGCTAAGAAGCCGGAAAACGTTATTACTCTTGCAGTTAAGGGTATGCTTCCAAAGGGACCTTTAGGACGTGCTATGATTAAGAAGTTACATGTTTATGCTGGTTCAGAGCATGAGCATGCAGCACAGAAACCAGAAGTATTAGAAATCAAGGAAAGATATTAATTGGAAGCTGAAAGGAGGAAATAACAGTGGCTAACGCAAAATATTACGGAACAGGTAGAAGAAAAAGCAGCATTGCCAGAGTATATTTAGTACCTGGTACAGGCAAGGTTACAATCAATAAAAGAGATATGGATCAGTACTTCGGTCTTGAGACATTAAAGTTAATCGTTCGTCAGCCTCTTGCAGTTACTGAGACAGCTGATAGGTTCGATGTTATCGTAAACGTACGCGGTGGTGGCTTCACAGGCCAGGCTGGTGCTATCAGACATGGTATCTCCAGAGCGTTATTACAGGCAGACAGTGATTACCGTCCAGCTCTTAAGAAGGCAGGCTTCTTAACAAGAGATCCTCGTATGAAAGAGCGTAAGAAGTACGGCTTGAAGGCTGCGAGAAGAGCACCGCAGTTCTCAAAGAGATAATTCAATCGAATATCGAAAAAGAACAACAAACCCCGAAAATCAAGTATTTTCGGGGTTTTCTTTATATTCTGAAAATCTATCAAACACCATCAAAACACACGAAAATTTTCCAGTAACTAACAGGTAACACACAGGTAACTAACAAACGAAAATGTGTCCTCCGTAGGACTTTGCGTGTCCTCCGTAGGACAGCAAAAAAGACGGTATCAACCGCCTTTTTCACTGCAATATTCTATGATGCAAGACCGGACATCCTTTTTCGTGCGACAGTGGCACGAATGTCCGTCCTTGAATATGATGTCATATCCGTCGTGCATGTTTCCGGTGATGCCGGAAATCATTTCTCTGTTCTTTTCTGCAATCTGCATTGTGTCAAACATTCCACACTGGTCTTTTCTGACAAGGTCTTGCAGGTACGCATTGACAGACATTTCCTTGTCATCTGCAAGGGATTTGATGATGCTTTTCATTCCTTTAGGAACTTTCAACTCAATTCTCTCATAGCGTTCCTTGTCAAAAGCCTGTTTATCCGGTATATAAGAGCATGAGAACGACTGTATAATAAACATTGCTTTTATAAGCATCCCACACACGACTGACCTCTGATTTTGAGAAAGGTTTTCGATTGTATGCGTTTGGATTCCCTGCACCCTTGATGTTCACATATTCAACAAGATTCCTCTCTTTCGGGATGACCTCGTGGATGATAGCATATTTGTACATGAGACCGAAAAGGACTTTGAGTTTCCGGAGTGTAGGATAATTTTTGCCGGATTCATCGACAATCATCTGCAAGTGGTCAAGTTTAACATCAACAAACCTCATTCGGGCAATCTTTCCGCAGAGATTCCATGCTGCCTTGTAACCTTGAACATTTGAGTGACTGACAGTGGGATAATGTTCAGCACTCCATCGCTCATATATATCCTCAAAAGTGACCTTTGCAGCGTTCACATCATAAGGATTTGCGTTAAACTCTGCGAGGGCGGTCAATGCCTCTTTTCTAGTTGGATAGTACCCGATTACTGTATAAACCTGCTTTGACTTTCCTGTTTTCTCGTCGATTTCCCATCCACTTGTCTTTTTTGCGACATACGGATTCCGACGATTTCCGGACAGTTTATAGACAGAACCGAACCCGTTAGGGAGTTTCATTCTATCACCTCCGTAAAAATGAGTATAAAAATAAAACCAGTGCAAAAAGCACGGTTTTATGATAGAATGATAATGTTCGAGACATTCAAAACTTGTACTTTTTGCAGGGTATGAGAAAAATGTTTCAGCAAAGCGATTTCCGTTGCAGCGGAGGTCGCTTTTTTAATGCTTAAAAATAGGCGACAAGTTCATTGTCGAGGGTGTCGTCTCTTTCTTGTGCGTAGTCATTATAATCATAATCAACTATTTTGTAGAAAGAAACAACGATGTGAATTTCTCCAGTCTCGTCATCATATCCGAGGACTTGAGAGAAAATCGGGAGTTTGGTTTCAAGAGATTCCGTGATGTGTTTTGAAATAGATTCGTCAACAACACGACCGATGACCTCCGAATATATCTTTGCAATGATACCGTCTCCAGTAGAAGAAAACGAAATATCATCACAACAATGTATTTTTGAAAAATCCGGAAAAGTATCAAGTTTAGCAAGTTCAACATCGTCAAAGTGTTTTATCCTTGCATATTTCATGTCGTTTCCGATGTAGATTGTCGGAATCTCAATGGTCTTTTCGACTGGAGCAGGAGCGACGGGAGCAGTGAGTTCCTTTTCATACTGTTTTTGACAGGACGCACACAATCCGGTTCGGATATTCACCATCACGAAAAGTCCATGTTTTCCACATTTCACACATTTTGACATGCAGTCACCTCCGTTCAAATAATCTAAATATTTTCAACCTTGTAAACTTCCTTTTAGGAAAGGAGGTGAGCAAGATGAAAATTCTGTTATGGGAAACAAGAACCTCAAAGGGGTTCACATTGATGCAGTTGGCGACAAAATCCGGAATCGGAAAGAGTACGCTCAACAACATCGAAAACGGAAAGGTGTCACCGACATTGTTTCAACTTGAGACAATAGCGATTGCACTGGATGTAAAAATCACAGACCTTTTTGATTCCGAGTACAAATAATAATATTTTAACACATATATACATGAAAGAATGGAGTTGAGAGACGGTTTCCACAATTATGGAAATGAACATCAAAATTTCCACAATCATGGAAATATGTGCTATTCTGTACACGGAAAGGATGGTGATGTTCCTTGCAATACAAAGAGACTATAATTGAAATAGTCGGCAAGATACATAGTGAACGCATCCTCAAGAGGATATACAAATTCGTTTTGTATCTCTACACCCACGAGACTGGCGGTTGAAAAGACCGTCAGTCTTTTTCTTTTACTGAATTTCTGAATGACAGGAATGAATTTATCATATTATTCACGACAGCAATATCATCATCAGATGCGTACAACAATGCTTTAATCATTGCTTTTCTGTCATCGTTTTCACCTGCCATGATGCGGTCGATTCTTTCAAGGAAATCATCATCACTCTCGACGAACATGTTTCCATCTCCAGTAGTCAACCATATATAGTCAACACCAAACTCTCGACAGATGGATTTCGTCATCTGTTCAGTGAGATTTCTATTTCCTTTTTCGATGTTGGAAATCGCAACCTTTGTCACACCAACTCTGTCACCGAACTTTTCAAGCGTAAGTCCAAGAGAGGTTCTGACTTCTTTGATTCTTTCACCTTGCGTCATTGTTTGTCCTCCTTATCTCGATGTTTGTTCTTTAAGAATAACACTACAACAAATAAAAATCAATAAAAAAGTAATCAGAGATAACAAAAGGGGTTGACAAGGTAATCAAAGATAAATATAATGTAATCAAAGATAACGCAGGAGGGAAAGAAATGTACAAGGAAAGCATTTGCGAGATGGTAAATCAGATAAAAAGCGAAAAGACGCTAAAAAGAATCTACAAATTTGTAATGCATTTATGGTGCAGACAGTAAAAAGGAGGCGGTCACAATGGAGATAGGACGAATATTGCCGACCGAGGCTGCGGTGATTCTGAATGTGTCACCTCAATTCGTAAGAGTTGCAATGCAGCAGGGGAAACTCCCTATCGGAACAGCAATCAAGATGTCATCAATTTGGACATATCACATATCAGAGAAACTACTGCACGAATATTCCGGAAAGGACATCGAGCAGGAACTTGAAAGAATCAGAGGAAAGGAGTGACGGAAATGTCAAAGGACGAGAGAAAAGAGCAAATCGAGAGCATGGCAGAAAAGTTCGTTGAACTTGATGAAGATATTTATAAGGTGGCGAATTCAAGACTTGGTTGGTACAGAAGAAGTGGAATGGACGTAGTAAATTTCATTATCAGTAAAGATTTACTTGAAAATAGGATAAAAGATGGAGCAGGTCTGCTCAATCCCTTATCCTATTACTTAGTGAAAGTTGGAATGTAAATTGTAGAGCCGTATACGAGACCCGTACGTACGGTTCAATGGGAGGGGCGAGAAAATTATTCTCCCTCTACCCTATTAACATACAAATGAGATTATGAACGAGTTTGCAATTTTGCAATGAGTGCATCCTTGAGAACCTTTGAATAATTGAGACCAAGATTCTCACATGCAGTATTGAGCCATGCAGGGATGCTCAATGTTTTCTTGACAGCCTTGTCGTCGTATGCACGAGCATACTCGTCAAGGTTTACACAAACAAGATTGACAAGAGCATTTTCGTCATCTTTTTCGACAGAATCAAGTGAAGATGGAACAGGAAGAACATCACCATCACGCAATGAATTGAAAAGATATTGACCACAAGCCTCTTGAGCCATTGCGAAAGCATCTGCAAGATTATCTCCGTATGTGGCGAGGTCATTGAGGTCGGGAAAAATGACGGAGAATCGTCCGTCATCCTCCGGATAAAACACAGCAGGATAAATATAGTTCATATGAATCTCCTTTCTATTAAGGTGACAGGTCTCATTTGAGACCTGCCTGTTTGAGTATGGAGTTGACAACCCTTTGAGGAATGTCGCCTCGATGATTTGGGATTGTTACCTTTCCCGATTTAGTTGGATGCTTGTATTGATGATGTGAACCTTTCACATCCACGAGAAACCATCCATCATCAAGGACTTGTTTTTCAATTTCTCGAAATCTCATTTGTATTGTTTCCTCATTACAAGTATATAATACTACGTATTATACGTAATGTCAATAGAAAATACGTAAAATACGTAAATAATTTTCAAAAATAAAAACAAAGAATGTGTGAGAACAAGAGAAAAAACATAAGTAACAAACTGGTAACTAACAAAGAGCCGGAGAAGTGCATAAAATAAGGGTTCGGAACTATCGAAGAGATAATCTTTTGGAAACAAAGATATCAAGAAAATCCCATTTTACAAGGGTTACAGAAGTTGTGGAAAGTTGTCAGATGTGCTGGAATTTAAATCAAATGCAACACATATGCTACAGGTATGCAACAAAGATAATGATATGTATAGGACATTTTTCAGTAGAAATACTGGGGAATGTCCTTTCTTAATTTAAATCTTATTAATCGCATCTACAAGCTCCTTTATATCAAAGTGTGTGTATACTTTTTCGGTCAAAGTCATAGCACCAGAGCGCCCCACAATCTTCTTGATAATTGTCTGATTCACACCGGCTTCCGCTAACATGGAAATACAGGTATGCCTAAGGCAAAAGAAGCAGTTATGTTACTTGATAGAATCAAAGCTTTTGTATCATCATTTAGATTATTTGCACCTACCATTGAAGAATATGCTAATCAGGTGGAAGCGGATAAAACAATTGATGCCGGAAATTCATTTCGTGGGATATTGTATGAAATAGGAAAGCTGCTAGAGACATTCAAAGAACTAATAAAAGAAGGATTATGTTGGTTTCCAAGGCTTATGAGGTGGAAAACTTCCAAAGGGGAGGTAGCACCAGTATTTCTTGAAAAAAGTAATGGATGTTCATATGCGGTGTATGGATATATGAATGTGGAGACTAAGGAATACTATTCGAAAGAGACAATGCAATGGGAGGTTAGGGCGTACAATCGAACAGGGAATGTCGAACAGATGGATGCAAATATTGAGGCGATGGCGAGGAATTTGCAGGAGATGTTGAGGATAAGTGCGGAACAGAAGAGAATGTGGAAAGCATATGAGGGAAGGTAAAGTGAAAATGGATGCTAATACTTGTAACAAAGTTATTATATGTTAGCATCCAAAATATAACCATTTCTTCAAATAAACCATTGAAAAAACCAAATATAATGGTATAATTAAATAAAAAGTGTCCAATAATGAAAGAAATACGTTGCATAAAATGGAGATGAAAATATGAATTATACGGCAACTCAAATTGCAAAAAAATTAGACATTTCGAGATCATATTTATATTATTTAAAAGAGAATGGATTGATAGAGATTGAATTAAATGAAAAAGGAAGACCTATGTGGACGGAAGAGGTTTACGATAGGCTTAAAGAATATATAAAAAAAAATAATGTTGAGGAAAAGCCGGAAGTGCAAAAGCTTCCATATAAAACGACGAAGATAAATAATAGAAGATATTTAGGAAATAAATATAAGCTTTTGCCCTTTATTACAGAGGTAATTGAAAAAAAATGCGAAAATGTGAATACTGTAGCAGATATATTTGCTGGAACAGGTGCTGTAGCATCAGCTTTTACAGATAGAAAGATTATCACAAATGATATCATGTACAGTAATTATATATGTCATGTAGCTTGGTTTAGCAGTGAAGATTATTCTGAAGACAAAATAATAGATTTAATTATTTATTATAATAATAAGGTTGTTGAACAAGATAATTATATGAGTGAAAATTTTGCAGATACGTATTTTTCGCTTGTGGATTGTAGAAAGATTGGTTTTATCAGACAGGATATAGAAGATAGATTTAAAAAGGGGGAAATTAATACAAGAGAAAGAGCGTTATTAATAACATCTTTGTTGTATGCAATGGATAAAATTGCCAATACATGCGGACATTACGATGCATATAGAAAGGGAGCAGAATTTGAAAAACATCTAGAACTATATGTACCACAGCCTGATGAAAACTTAAATGAAAATAATGTGTGTTATAACATGGATACAAATGAGCTTGTTCCAAATATTGAGGCGGATTTAGTATATATTGACCCACCATATAATTCTAGACAGTATTGTGATGCATATCATCTATTGGAAAATGTTGCTCGATGGGAAAAACCAGAAGTATTTGGAGTTGCAAGAAAGATGGATAGAACAGCATTAAAGAGTGATTATTGCACGAAAAAAGCCACTGTGGCCTTTGAAAAATTAATTGATTCAATTCATGCTAAATATATTATGCTTTCATACAATAATATGGCGGAAAAAGGAAATGATAGATCTAATGCCAAAATAAGTGACGATGATATAATGCGAATACTTCAAAAAAAAGGAGAAGTTCAGGTATATACAGAGGATTATAAAGCATTTTCAACTGGAAAGTCCGATATAAAAGATAATCAAGAACGATTGTTTTTGTGTAAATGTTATGGAAGTGAAAAAGAAATAATTCCATCAGCGTTAAATTATACCGGAGGAAAGTATAAATTGCTTCCTCAAATACTACCTTTCTTCCCCAAGGATGCAGACAAGGTTGTTGATTTATTTTGTGGTGGTTGTAATGTTGGAATTAATGTGAATTGTAATAAAGTACAGTTCAATGACTCAAATGAATATTTAATGGGATTATTAGATACATTTAAACGATTATCTAAAGAAGAAATATTCATATGGATATACGAAACAATAGAAAAATATGACTTATCACTTGTAAGTAAAAATGGATATGAATACTATGGCTGTGAAAGCTCTAAAGGATTGGGGGCATATAACAAAGACGGATATAATAAGCTTAGAAAAGATTTTAATAGTAAAAAAGAGCGGGATGATGAGTATTACTTAATGTTATATTTGTTAATCGTATATTCTTTCAACAATCAATTGCGATTTAACAGGAAAGGTGAGTTTAATCTGCCAGTAGGTAAAAGAGATTTTAATTTAAAAATGCAACAAAAATTAGAAGGATTTCTTGACAGAATAAAAAGCGGAGATTATGGCTTTACAGCAGGAGACTTTAGAGAAGTAAATATAGATGAATTTACCGATAAAAGTTTCTTTTATGTAGATCCGCCTTATTTGATAACATGTGCAACGTATAATGAGCAGGACGGCTGGAACGAGCAGGACGAATATGATTTGTTGGCGTATTTGGAAGAATTGGATAAAAAAGGAATTCGATTTGCATTATCTAATGTTCTCGAGAGTAAAGGTAAAAAGAATGAAATTCTTGCAGATTGGATAAAGAAGCATAAAAAGTTTAAGGCTATATTGTTAGATTATGATTACAAAAACTCAAATTATCATACCAAACGAGAAGGTGTTACAAAGGAAGTATTAGTTGTTAATTACTAGAAGAAGGAGATGTGCGTATGCCAAATGAAATAGGTTTCAAGAGTTATTGTTGGTCCATCGGTACAACAAGTTATAGAACTGATAATTTCAACATGAGTATAGAATTACAAATGAAGTTGCTACAACAATTCAGAAATCTTCCGGAAAACAAAGAAAAAATATGGACAGGTAATAATGCTTTTCAAGCGGAGTACTATGAATTCCTTAAAAAGAGTAGCTTTATTAAAGGAGATGCACCTAGGCCAGATAAAGATGCTAGAGAGAAAACATCTGGATTAAGAGATATAGGGTTGTTGGATGATGAAAGAAATGTTACGGCAGCGGGGAAAGCATTAATTAATATTTCTGGATCGGAAGATTTTTCTTCTGATAATTTGCTTGAAATACCAAAGGATAGCTTCTTATATTTTAAACAGCTGCTTAAAACTTCCAATGATGTGGATAGTAATAAGGTTAGACCATTTGTAGTTTTTCTATATATTGTAAGCAAGGTGGAGTATCTTACATACGATGAATTCACATATTTGTTGCCTTTGTGTGTTAATAAAGAAACCACAGATATGATTATTGAATCAATTAAAGAATCACGAAAAGGAAAAATGAATTATGAAGATATTATTCTCTCTGTATTAATGGAAATGGACAATTATAAAACAGCATTGGCTATGTTGCAGGAAGAAGAAATATCAGAAGAATTAATATGCAATATTGGAATTAATCGTAAAAGTGCAAGGTACGATAAGCCATATTACGATTTATACAGGCTACTGAATATAATTGTTTTCTCAAAAGAAGATGTGACACTAGAGTTCTATGAGGCAACCAAGAAGCTAACAAATAGTAAGGTTGGAGGTGCCTGGAGGAAATATTTCTTTAATAGTAGTGCAAGAAGTGTAATTTCTAGAATGGGATTATCAGTCTTGAATGATGTTCCAATATTGAAAGCAGAGTCTACACAAGCATTCAATGAAGAGTTCTTCAAAATTATGCATTTGTTTAAGGCTAAGGCTACATTATCAGATTATTTTGATTTAAATAGAAGATATTTTAAGATTACGGATATCGTTTTATTTGAAGATAATAAAGTTAAACTCGATGTTTTGCCAAAATGTTATATTGAAAGTATAGCTGATAATTTGCTTGATATTGCATATAAAGAAACGAAACTTATTTCAGAAAATGTAAATCTTGAAGACATTCATCCATGCCTAAAGATTGATGCGGATAGCTTGTATCAGACATTAGGAAAAACATTAGGGAAAAGTATTACAGATAAAGAATCAGCTCGTCAGGTTATTAAGGACGAAAGATATGCTCGTTTTAATAAGCTAATAGATGAAAAATTTGACAGGGATACACTTATTGCATTATTTACCCATTTTGAGAATAGAGAAGATAATGAGATAAGAAGTTTAGTTACCGACAATGCTGATATACCGACTATTTTTGAGTATGTACTGGGGATTGCATGGTATATAATAAGTGATAGAAAAGGTGATGTTCTTAAATATATGAACTTGTCACTGGAGGCGGATTTGTTGCCAAAGACTCATGCAGGCGGTGGAGAAGCAGATATTGTATGGAAGTATGAGAAATCAGAGTGGTATCCTCAACATACTTTATTGCTGGAAGCAACTCTAGCAGATGGCTCTAATCAAAGAAGAATGGAGATGGAACCAGTATCAAGACATTTAGGGGATTATTGCTTGTTACATCCAGAAGATGAGACATATTGTGTTTTTGTAACAACAAACCTAAATATAAATGTCGTATCAGATTTTAGAGCTAGAAGATTTATGCAGTACTACAATGCCGCAGGAACTGATTACATAACCGGAATGAAGATATTGCCAATACAGACAACAGAATTAAAAACACTGCTTAGATTTGATGTAAGATACCCTCAAATATATAAGATGTTGGACAAGGCTTACAATAGTAGCGAAGCTCCAAAGGAATGGTATGAGAATAATATTGTAAGAGAAACCGGATTTTATAATGGGCAGGAGATATAGGAATGTATTTATAAGTTGTATCATTCTTTTATACCTGAATCCGTGAAACTTGTTGACTCAGTTTATGGCTAATGCCTGATAAATACAGGGTGTAACACGGTTTCATTTCCAGTTTCTGTTTTCACCCAATGGGTGAAGATAAAAAACATACAAAATCCTTATATTTCCTATGATTTTAGCACCTCGTGTAGTAAAATATAAGTATCAAATATTTGAGGTGGACACTTATGAAAAAGCTCGTAATCGAATTTTCCAATGAACGACTAATTACTCCTAGCGGATTATCTCTTGTGGGACAGATTTCTGATCAAATTTTCATTAAAAAAAGAGAATTGAAATACATAGAGGAATAGAAGCTCACTTTACGGACTCCAATCCTCATCCATGGCATCAGCCCATGACTGTAACTCACCATTAAGCGCCAGTGCAGCATATTTTATAGGCTCCTCAATGGCAAGGTTCATGGGGCTTTTGCTATACCGGAATCAGAAAGGACACATTCATCATGATTTTAAGCGTAAGTCGCAGAACTGATATTCCAAATTATTATGCAGAATGGTTTTTCAATAGAATAAAAGAAGGCTTTGTATATGTGCGGAATCCAATGAATATGCATCAGGTCAGCAAGATTGATATATCATCAGATGTGGTTGATTGTATTGTTTTCTGGACCAAAAATCCGGAACCGATGATAAGCAGATTGGACGAACTTGCAGAATATAAATATTATTTCCAGTTTACATTAACGGGTTATGGGAAAGACATAGAGTGTAATGTCCCACATAAAAAGGATAAAATGATTCCGATATTTCAGGAATTATCAAAAAGAATTGGAAAGCAAAAGGTTATATGGAGATATGACCCGATTATTTTTACAAAGAAATATACACCGGAATACCATCTAAAAGCATTTGAACAAATTGCAATGGCACTTAGAGAATATACAGAGAGGTGTGTTATAAGCTTCGTTGATGTATATGCTAAGAATAAAAGGAATATGAAATTGCTTGACTCATATGAAATTGATAAATTAGAGCTATTGGAGTTTGCAAGGAACATAAGTGAAATTGCAAAAAGAAATGGAATGGGAATAGGCAGTTGTGCTGAAAGCATAGATTTAGGTGAGTGTGGTATAGAACATAATTGTTGTATCGACAAAGCCCTTATAGAAGAAATAATGAACTGCAAGCTAAAAGCGGGAAAAGATAAAAATCAACGGCAGGAATGTGGATGTATAGAAAGTGTAGAGATTGGTACCTATAATACATGCAAAAACGGATGCAAGTATTGTTATGCAAACTATAGTGGAGAAAGTGTTGCAAGGAATTGCAGAAAATATGATCCGGCGTCACCGATATTGTGTGGAACGATTGACGAAAATGATAAGATAACAGAACGAAAGGTGAGATCTTTAAAAGAAGAACAGTTGCTTCAACTAAATTTTTGTGATATTATGTAAGAAGTAAACTTCAGGAGGTGAACAGAATGGATAGTTGTGATAGTCATGGGCAAAGTAATAATGGTGGAAATCCTTATGCAGCTGGGACTTTAGCAACGCAGCTGTTCTGTTTGGGTGTGATTGGGCGGTGAGGCAGCTTTAAAGCCGCTTCTCCATATAGCAGATAAGGTTTTCCATCGTATGTCATGATCTAATATTGCAGCAAAAGGCTCGTATGTTTGAAAATGCATAGGATGGATTTTTTATGCCCTTTTTTCGATGTATGAGCGAGAAATATCGAAGGACATTGCTGGAAGGAGGAAAACCATGAAAGAAAGCTATGTACAGGAAATTATAGATTTAATCCGGAGGGAAAGAAGAGAAGAGGAGCTTTTAAAGCAGCTGGAAAGGTACCATGAAAATGATATTGCAGAGGCACTAGAGCTTTTGACAGGGGAAGAGAGGAAAAGGCTGTACCGGATTCTTGGGCCGGAGCGTATTTCAGAGATATTTTCCTATTTGGATGATGCCAGTAGCTATCTTGAAGAAATGGAACTGGCAAATGCGACAGAGATTATCGGAAATATGGATTCTGATGATGCGGTGGATGTTTTAGAAAATATGGATGAGGAAGTCCAGAAGAAAATCGTCAGCCTGCTAAATGCAGAAAGCAGTCGGGATATTAAGCTGATTCGCTCTTATGATGAGGATGAGATTGGAAGCAAAATGACGACCAATTACATTGAGATAAAAAAAGGACTAAATGTGAAGCAGGCCATGAAGGAGCTGATTTCGCAGGCGGAAGACAATGACAACATCTATACGGTATATGTTTGTAATGAGGATGGCTCTTTCTATGGGGCACTGGATTTAAAGGATTTGATTACAGCCAGAGAGCATGCGGATTTACAAGCTCTTATCAGCAATGCCTATCCTTTTGTGCGTGATCATGAAAAGGTAGCAGACTGTCTGGAAAAAATTAAGGGATATGCAGAGGATTCCATTCCGGTATTAAATGAAAAGAATCAGATTTTGGGAGTTATTACATCCCAGGACATTATCGAAGTGGTTGATGATGAGCTGGGTGACGATTATGCAAAGCTGGCGGGCTTGACTGCAGAGGAGGATCTGAATGAAAATCTTTTTGAAAGCATGAAAAAAAGGCTGCCCTGGCTGATAGTCCTCTTAGCCTTGGGGATTGGCGTATCCTCTGTTGTAGGTATTTTTGAACAGGTGGTAGCACAGATTGCTATTATTGTATGCTTTCAATCACTGATTTTAGATATGGCGGGCAATGTAGGAACCCAGTCTCTGGCTGTAACTATACGAGTGCTGATGGATGGACATTTAAAGACCTCACAAAAGCTACAGCTGGTACTTAAGGAGATGCGGGTGGGCCTTTGCAATGGATTGGTGCTTGGCGTTCTATCCTTTGCATTTATTGGAATATATATCTGGCAGATGAAAAACTATGATGTATTTTTTGCCTTTACAGTATCCTTATGTGTGGGTGTTGCTTTAATGGCGGCTATGGTAATTTCAAGTATGATAGGAACCATTGTACCTATGTTTTTTCACAGAATCCATATTGATCCGGCTGTCGCATCGGGGCCGTTGATTACGACGATTAACGATTTGGTGGCTGTAATTTCCTATTATGGATTGGCGTGGGGATTGCTGATAAAGGTGCTCCATGTGGTGTAAATTATAGTTGAAGAAAACTGCCAATAGTGGCATAATAAGGTATAAGCAAAGGCAAAGCGTAAAACGTAATTTTCGGCGGAGGACACTGCATGACCGTTAGTATTTTATTTGTTGCTGCAGTGATTTTTCTGAGCGTTTTAGCAAATAAGCTTTCAAATAAATTTGGTATGCCAACACTTATTTTGTTTATGTTCATTGGTATGCTGTTTGGAAGCGACGGCATTTTTAAAATTCATTTTGATAATTTTGAGCTGACGGAAACAGTCTGTTCGATGGCTTTAGTATTCATCATGTTTTATGGCGGCTTTAACCTGAAATGGAAGCTGGCAAGACCGATTGCAGTACAGGCAGTCCTTCTGTCTACTGTCGGCGTTGCTGTTACAGCTGGTGTTACGACCGTTTTGTGCCGGGGATTTTTAGATATGTCATGGATAGAGAGCTTTTTAATTGGTGCTGTATTATCCTCAACAGATGCTGCCAGCGTATTTTCTATTTTACGACAGAAAAAGCTGAATCTTCGGGATGGGACGGCCTCTCTTCTGGAGATGGAGAGTGGAAGTAATGACCCGATGTCCTATATGCTTACGGTAATTGCCATTGGGATGATGGGAGCCAGAAGCAGTGAAAATATACTTTTGAGTATTTATTTTATGGGAATTATCGTAGGAAACAGCCGAATTAAAAATAAAGAAATTTTGATTCCCTTTTTTGATGGAGTTACCAGTCTGGCACAGATTTTGATTTTCTTCCTGCTGGGACTTTTGACCTTTCCGCACAAAATGCCTGAAATTATGCTTGCAGCATTAGCAGTAGCCGTGTTTATTACCCTGGTTGCCAGACCGGTGGCGGTGTTTTTACTGCTGCTTCCGTTCCAGTGCAGTATCCGGCAGTGTCTTTTGGTATCCTTTGCGGGACTGCGAGGTGCTGCATCTTCTGTATTTGCGATTATGGTAGTAGCAAGCGGAGCCAGTATTTCCTACGACCTGTTTCATATTGTATTTATGGTATCTCTGTTTTCTGTTGCGATTCAGGGGACACTGCTTCCGACCATAGCCAGAAAACTATCGATGGTGGATAATCAGACAGATGTAAGGAAAACCTTTAACGATTATCAGGAGGAATCAGCTATTACCTTAATGCGGATGCACATTCCAAAGGGACATAGCTGGGAGAATAAGCTTATCAGGGAAATTCATGTACCGACAGGCTCTCTCGCAATTATGCTGAAGCGGGGGAAGGAAACGATTATTACAAAAGGTGATACACGGATTCACACAGGAGATGATGTGATTTTAAGTGTGCCAGCCTATGAGGCAGCAGAGCATGAAAGGCTGGAGGAAATCGTAATCGGCAAAAAGCATAATTGGTGTGATAAGACTATTGCCGAGCTTGAGCTTCCGCCAAAGGAGCTGATTGCCTTGATTTTGAGAGAGAATGACAATATAATACCAGATGGAAAAACACGAATTCAGGAGGGAGATATTGTAGTCAAAACCCTGCTTGAAGACAAAAAAGTATAAAGAACAATGTACAAAGGAGGATGCTATTATGTTTGAATTTACCGATGATTGTATCATAGGAATTGAGCAGTTGGATGATGAGCACAGATATTTATTTGAGCTTTTGAATAAAGGAATGGATATGGTGCAGAATAATTATCTGAGTGACCAGTATGAGGATTTGAGAAACCTGATGATGGAGCTGGAGGATTATGCGGAGCGGCATTTTGCAGATGAAGAAGCTTATATGGAGCAGATTCGTGACCCGGAGCTGATTTTACAGCGTTCTCAGCACATGATTTTCCGAGAGAAAATCCGTGGCTGGTCCTTTGAAAATATTGATGATGAAAAAAATCAGCAAAGAGTGCTGGAGGAGCTTTTAAACTTTTTGGCAAAATGGCTTTATCACCACATTATTGCCAGTGACACAATGATTGGGAAGCTGCCGCCGTTAGAGGAGTGGATGCTTAAGGAAAATCCATGTGAATTTACCGAGGAATACCGAACCGGAATTGAGCTGGTGGATAAGGAGCATGAAGAATTGTTCCGCATTATAGATGAGGTAAACCAGCTGGTTCGGGAACAGGTGGATAAAAGTGATATTCCGCGGATTATGGAGATTCTCCATCAGCTGGAGAAATACACCAGATTTCATTTTCAGGATGAAGAGGAATATATGGAGAGCATACAGTATGATGGTCTGACAGCACAGAAGCGGGCCCATGCAGCCTTTATTGAAAAGCTTGCAGGAATAACTGCGGAAAAGATTGAGGAAAAGCCACAGGAATATATGGAAAGCCTGATAGAGTTTTTATTAGGCTGGCTGATTCAGCATATTCTGCATGTGGATAAGAAAATTCCATTAAAATAGCTGACTTAAAAAGGAGGACAAGCAATGGAATCCAGAGATATTTTACAGGAAGCAAAGGAACTAGAGGAAATACTGGTGAGAAACCGCCGGTTTCTGCATACGCATGCGGAGACAGGCTTTGATTTAAGAGATACAAAGGAGTATGTAAAGCAGGAGCTTATAAGACTGGGCTATGAGCCAAAGGACTGCGGAAGGGCAGGGCTTGTAGCCACGATTGGTGGAAAACAGCCAGGAAAGGTATTTTTGCTTCGGGCGGATATGGACGCTTTACCAATTAAGGAGGAAGCTGAAGTGGATTTTTCGTCGGAAACAGAGAATATGCATGCCTGTGGACACGATATGCATACGGCTATGCTTTTGGGAGCGGCTGCTATTTTAAAGAAGCATGAGGAGGAAATGAAGGGAACGGTAAAGCTTATGTTCCAGCCGGCAGAGGAGATTTTTGAAGGCTCAAAGGATATGCTTAAGAATGGGCTTCTGGAAAATCCGAAGGTGGACGCAGCAATGATGATTCATGTTATGGCAGGGATGCCGTTTCCAGCAGGCACAGTCATTGTCTCTAATCCTGGTGTTAGTGCTCCGGCAGCTGATTATTTTGAAATCAAGGTGCAGGGAAAGGGCTGCCACGGCTCTATGCCAAATACCGGTGTTGACCCTTTGAATGCTGCGGCTCACATTTTGCTGGCTATTCAGGAGATACAGACCAGAGAGCTGGCTATCAGTGAGTCGGCAGTTGTGACAATTGGAACGATGCATGGAGGTGTTGCAGCTAATGTAATTCCGGATACCGTAACGATGGGTGGAAGTATCCGTACCTATGATGAGGAAACCAGAAGCTTTTTAAAGAAACGTCTGACAGAGGTAGCCGGGGGAACAGCACAGGTATTCCGGGCAAAGGCAGAGGTAAGCTTTGGAAATGGCTGCCCTACTTTGGTAAATGATAAGGAGCTGGCGGAGGCCGGACTTAGGTATGCGAAGGAGCTTTTGGGAGAGCAGAAGGCATTCTCAGCGGCACAGCTGAGTGCAATGGATAGCTCGGGAAAGGCTTCTAAGAGCGGTGGCTCGGAGGATTTTGCCTATGTAAGCCAGGAGGTGCCGTCCATTATGTTTGCTTTGGCAGCAGGACAGCCGGAAAAGGGCTATCCTTATCCGCAGCATCATCCGAAGGTGAAATTTGATGAAGAGGCACTGGTGTATGGTGCAGCCCTTCATGCTAATATGGCCCTCAGATGGCTGGCAGAGCAGGAGTAGGAAGGAATAAAAAATGTACAAGCTGTTTTTGGTGGAGGATGATGCTACTATTACGGGAGCTCTGGAGCGTCAGCTTTCAAAATGGGGCTATGAAGTTGTGGTGGCAGAGGATTTTGACCGGGTATTGGAGGAATTTCAAAGAGAACAGCCGGAACTGGTGCTTTTGGATATTACGCTGCCGCATTTCAATGGTTTCTACTGGTGTCAGGAGATACGTAAAATCAGTACGGTGCCGATTATTTTTATTTCCTCGGCAGACAGTGATTTAAACCTGATTATGGCGATTAATCAGGGAGCCGATGATTTTGTAGCAAAGCCCTTTTCTGTGGAGGTGCTCTTGGCAAAGCTGCAGGCGGTGCTTCGCAGAAGCTATGGGATTAAGAGTGAAGTACGCAGGCTTCGAGCAGGTGAAGCAGTATTCTGTCCTGAGGAGGGATACGTTTCCTGTGGGGAAAAGAGGCTTTTGCTTTCTGGAAATGAGTATAAGATATTTAAAATTCTAATGGAGCGGGCTGGTACAGTAGTAGAACGAAATGAAATCATAGAAAGACTTTGGGAATCAGAGCAGTTTATTGATGACAATACCCTTACAGTAAATATTGCACGGCTTCGGAAAAAGCTGGAGGAGATTGGCCTTAATGATTTTATTATAACAAAAAAGGGAATTGGCTATCAGATTCAGGGATAGTCTCTGGCAGGAAATGAGGCAGATAGATGAATTTTATCAGACAGGAAGCAGGAAATATTTTAATATTTCTTCTTTTGGGTGCAGTGAATCTTTTTCTCTGGGCTGCCTATGATTTGCCAGGAGAGCCGGTTCTTTACAGTCTGGCAGCAGATATTCTGTTTTTGGTACTTTTTGAACTTTTTCGGGCAGTAGGGTATTGCCAGGGAAAGAGGGCTCTGGAAAAGGCTTTGGAGGCAGATGGGCTGGATATTTCCAGCCTGCCGGGAAAGGAAGTAGCCTTAGGTGAGGAATACCGGCGGCTTGTGACAAAAAGAGAAGAAAAGCTGCAGGGGCAGCTGGAGAAAAAGGAAGTACAGGCAGATGACCTGAAAAAATATTATGGAATGTGGAGCCATCAGATTAAGACGCCGATTGCAGGTATCCGTCTGTTGCTTTCAGAGGAGCCTGTGGATGTGCGGGCAGTAAAAAGGGAGCTTTACCGGATTGAGCAGTATGTAGAAAGCACCCTCTGGTTTCAACGGATTCAGGAGGGAAATAATGATTTGCTACTCCGAACCTATAGTACAGAGGATATTTTAAAGCAGGTAATTAAGAGAAATTCACCTCTTTTATTGCGTTCGGATTTGAAGCTAGAGCTGAAGCCTTATGATTACCCTATTTTGACCGACCGGAAATGGATGGAATTTATTTTGGAGCAGCTATTGTCTAATGCGGCCAAATATACGAAGGCAGGGACGATCCGCATCCGAGTGAAGGATATTGAGGAGGCGGTAGATATCTTGATTGAGGATACAGGTATCGGAATCCGGCAGGAGGATCTTCCGAGGATTTTTGAATGGGGATATACCGGCTGGAACGGTCATGAGAATAAGAAGTCAACAGGAATTGGTCTGGCCCTGTGCCGTCAGGCAGCAGAGCTTCTGGGACATGAGTTGGTTATTGACTCTGAACTGGGAAAGGGAACCCGGGCCACAGTGCGGATTTATCGTCCCAGAGTGAATTTGAAAGAATAAGACACAGGAAAGGGTGCGAATCTTACATGATTGTAAGGTTCCACCCTGTTTTTGTAAGGGAAAATTTGGGATTTTTCTGCTTGGAGCTGTTATAATAAGAGCACAAATTGAGAAAAGGAGACGTAAAAAATGGCGTTATTAGAGGTAAAAAAGCTGAAAAAGATATATACGACAAGGTTTGGAGGAAATCAGGTAGAGGCTCTTCGGCAGGTGGATTTTTCTGCTGAAGAGGGTGAGTATGTTGCAATTATGGGAGAAAGCGGTTCAGGAAAGACCACTCTTTTAAATATTTTAGCAGCTCTGGACAAAGCAACAGCAGGAGAGGTGGTTTTAGATGGGGAGTCTCTTTCCAGCATTAGAGATAAGGAGCTGGCAGCTTATAGAAGGAACCATCTGGGCTTTGTATTCCAGGATTTTAATCTATTAGATACCTTTACTGCAAAGGATAATATTTTACTTCCGCTGGTATTAAACGGCAAGGATCCACATTATATGGAGGTTACTCTGAAGCCTCTTTCTAAGCGGCTGGGTATTGCTGAAATATTAAATAAATTTCCATATGAAATCTCCGGAGGAGAAAAGCAGAGGGTAGCTCTGGCTCGGGCGATGATTTCCCAGCCAAAGCTTCTTCTGGCAGATGAACCGACAGGAGCACTGGATTCTAAGTCTTCAGATGAGGTGTTACAGCTATTTGAGGATTTTAATTCTACCGGGCAGACAATACTTATGGTAACTCACAGTACCAAGGCGGCAAGCCATGCAGGAAGGGTTCTGTTTATTAAGGACGGTACGATATATCATCAGCTGTATCGGGAGAACAGGAGCGAAGAGGAAATGTATGAGGCAATTTCCGACACCTTAACACTTCTGATGTCAGGAGGAAAAAAGAATGAATAAGCACTTTTACTTAAAAATGGCAGTACAAAATATACGAAAAAACCGACGGATTTATGTGCCATTTATTCTGGCCGCCATAGGAATGACAGCATTATACTGCATTTTCAGCTTCATGGCATATAATACGGGATTGGAGTTAGTGCGAGGCAGTGATGTGGTAAAAACCGTACTTGCCATGGGCTGTCGGATTATGGAGATATTTTCTGTGATTTTTTTCTTTTATACGAACAGCTTTTTGATGAAGCAGAGGAAAAAGGAGCTGGGACTTTACTGTGTATTGGGAATGGAAAGACGCCATGTAGGCAGAATTCTTTCCCGGGAAACTCTGGTCTGCGGTGTGATTTCCATTGGAGGCGGCCTTTTACTTGGAAGCCTGTTTTCCAAGGCCTGTTATGTAATTTTACTGCGGCTTTTGGGAAATGGAGTAACTCTTGGATTTATGGCTCCAGGCAAAGCAATCGGAAGAACTGTTTTGGTCTTTGCAGGCGTATTTCTTTTGATTTATCTTTATAACAGCAGCTGTGTAAAAATGATACGGCCTTTGGAGCTTTTACAAAGTGGAAAAAAGGGAGAAAGGGAACCGAAAGCAAAGTGGCTGCAGGCAATTCTTAGTACAGCGATGCTGGGATTTGGGTATTATCTTGCAATATCTAGCGGTTCGCCGGTAGAGGCTAGTAATGAATTTTTTATTGCAGTAATTTGGGTTATTGCAGGAACCTATGGACTGTTCCAGTCGGTAATCGTAGCAGTATTAAAGCTTTTGCAGAAAAAGAAAAGCTATTATTATAAAACCAGGAATTTTGTAGCGGTGTCGGGGCTTCAGTACCGGATGAAGCGGAATGCGGTTAGTCTGGCGAATATCTGTATTCTGTCTACGGCAGTATTAGTTATGGTTTCTACAACAGTAACTATCTATGCTCAGATAGAGGGAAGGGAAACGGTAATCCAGGTAAGCGGTGACTGGCAGGGAGAAAAGGAAACAAATGGGCTGGAAAAGCGGCTGGAAAAAATGATCGGGAAATATGGAAAAAAGAAAACAGATGTATTTGCTATGCGTGACAGTATAATAATCTGCTATTTGAAAAATGGAAGCTTTGTAAGAATGGAATCCGAAAAGGTTAATTTTACAGACATTGTAATACTGGAAATGATAGATGCTCCCAATTTTGAAAAAAGCTTTGGAGAAAAGCTTTCTTTAAAGCCGGGAGAGGTAATTATCTATAAAATTCTTGGTGAGGAACTGCCAAAAACGATTCAAATTGGAGAAAAAACTTATAAAGTAAAAGAGGCTCGCTACGGTTGCCCATATCCGGATATAAAAAAACCTGTCTCCAAAGCCTATTTTATAGTGACTGCAGATGAGAAGGAGCTGTGTAGTATTTATCAGATACTGTCAGGGGAGGAAACCTCTGCTTTAGAAAATTATCATTACTACTGGTATCTTTCGCCGGGGCTGGACCGGGAAGGAGAGCTTGAGCTGGCTAAAAAAATACGCTCTGCAGCTGATGAATATGGTCTTTTGACCGAGTCCGGTGAAGAGGCTAAGGAGGATTTTATTGCGTTTAATGGAAGCCTTTTGTTTATTGGAGTTTTTCTAGCAATTGTATTTATGGCAGCTACTGTTCTGATTATTTATTACAAACAGTTAACAGAAGGCTATGAGGATTGTGAACGGTTCCAGATTATGTGTAAGGTTGGAATGTCACAGGAGGAGATAAAAGCTTCTATCCGAAGTCAGGTGCTATTGGTCTTTTTCCTTCCGGTACTTATGGCAGGGATTCACCTTTTGGCAGCTTCTCCATGCCTTATGAAGATTCTGAATCTGTTTCAAGTTATGGATGAGAAGTTGTTTGCTGTCAGTGCGATTGTGACACTGGGAGTGTTTGCACTTATTTATATCTGTGTCTATGGAATTACGGCTAGAAGTTATTATCATATTGTGAATGGAAAATAAAATAGAGAAGCTTTTTAGTTATACTGTTTTTTACGAAGCTCCAGAAAAATCATGGTAAAGGCTACAACACCAGCCAGGCCATCTGCAATCGGGCCTGCGTACAAAATACCATCAATACCGATAATGAGCGGCAGAATAATAATCAGTGGCAGTAAAAAGAGAATCTGTCTGGTCAGAGACAGGAAAATACCCCGGGTTGGCTTTCCGATTGCCGTAAAGAAGTTGGAGGTAATTGGTTGACAGAAATTCCAAAAGGTAAAGAATAAAAATACTCTGAAATACCGGATAGCAAATTGATAATATTCCTCAGAGCTATTTCCGAATAGAGAAATAATATTCCTTGGGAAAAGCTGAAACAGCAAAAAGGCAAAGACCGAAAGAACTGCACCGTAGGCACAAGCACGAAGATAAGCAGTCTTTACCCGCTTATATTTTCCGGCACCGTAGTTGAAGCTGACAATAGGCTGAAGACCCTGGGAAATACCAATGATAAAGGAGAAAAACACCTGATTTATCTTGGTAATGATGCCGACGCAGGCCAGTGGAATTGCAGAGCCATAGGCAGACAAGGCACCGTAGTAGGTCAGGGACTTGTTCATAATAATCTGGACAAGCATCATAGCCAGCTGGTTGCTGCAGGGAGCACCACCCAGGGAAATGACCTTGCCGATATACCGTCCTTGCAGTCTTAGATTTTCTTTTGTCAGCGGGACGGTTTTATAATGACATAAATAATAAATTGCCATGCCACCAGAGATGAACTGACCGATAATCGTTGCCAGAGCAGCACCAGCCATGCCCATCTGAAAGTCGAAGACAAAAAGGGCATCTAAAATGGTGTTAATAATGGCACCAGTCAGATTACAAAGCATGGTAAATTTAGGACTGCCATCGGCACGAATTAGATCTCCGCCACCCGTTGCTATGATAAGAAAAGGAAAGCCAATAGAGGTAATCCGGGTGTAGGTGCTGGCATATCCTAAGATGTTGTCTGGTGAACCGAAAAATTTCAGCATCGGGGTCAGAAACAGCTGAGAGATAATCGTCAGGACGAGACCACAGCTAAAAAGCATGACAGCTGCATTGCCGATATAGCTGCCGGCTTCCTCTGTTTTTCCCTTCCCCATAGCCAGGTTAAAGGCAGAGGCACCGCCGATACCGAATAAAAGGGCAATAGCAATACAGGAAATCGACAGAGGGAAGGAAATGTTGGTGGCAGCATTGCCCAGCTCGCCGATACTTCTTCCGATAAAAAACTGGTCTACGATATTGTAAAGAGCACTGACCAGCATAGCAATAATGCTGGGTACAGCAAAGCGTCTTAAAAGAATATTAATAGGCTCTTCGCCAAGAGGATTCGTATTTTTCATGTGTATGACTCCTTTCTTAACTAGATTACCCCAAAATTCATATAATAAGACTTGATTTTTTTTCCTATTGTTGTATTATGGAAATAGGGAGGTGAAACTATGAATGCAAAGGCTTTGAGAAAGCTTTCTTATGGTGTGTATATTGTAAGCAGCTGGGATAAGGGACGTCCGGTTGGATGTGTGGCAAACAGCGTTATGCAGGTAGCATCACAGCCTGCTGTAATCGCAGTCAGTGTTAACCATGAGAATTATACAAATGAGTGCATTAAGGCTTGTGGGCGGTTTGCCGTATCAGTGCTCTCTGAGCAGTCGGAACCGTCGATAATTGGTGTGTTTGGTTTTAAGAGCAGCAGGGATAATGATAAGTTTGACGAGGTACCACGGCTTTTAAAGTGCAATATGCCAGTTGTTCGGGATAGTGCAGCCTATCTTGTCTGCGAGGTTGTGGATAAGGTAGAGACACAGACACATACGGTATTCTTTGGAAAGGTTCTGGACGCAGATCTGCTTAACGAAGAGACGCCTATGACCTACGCGTATTACCATGAGGTGGTAAAGGGAAAAAGTCCAAAGAAAGCACCTACCTATTTGCCGGAAGCAGATGATGAGGAAGCAAAATGGGTCTGCAGTGTATGCGGCTATGCTTACAGTGGTGATGTTCCATTTGGTGAGCTGCCAGAGGATTATCGCTGCCCGGTTTGCGGACAGCTAAAGGCTGTATTCCAGCTGAAAACAAAATAGAAAAAGAAACGGGAGGACAACCATGAGATTTTTTGTTGACACAGCGAATGTAGAGGATATTAAGAAGGCCAATGATATGGGAATTATCTGCGGTGTAACCACCAATCCATCTCTGATTGCAAAGGAAGGAAGAGATTTTGGTGAGGTAATCAAGGAGATTACAGGCATCGTTGACGGACCTATCAGTGGAGAGGTAAAGGCTACTACTACAGATGCAGAGGGTATGATTAAGGAAGGCCGTGAAATCGCAGCAATCCACCCTAATATGGTAGTTAAGATTCCTATGACTGTAGAAGGCTTAAAGGCAGTAAAGGTGCTGGCAAGCGAGGGTATTAAGACTAATGTTACTCTTATCTTCTCTGCTGCACAGGCACTATTAGCTGCAAGAGCTGGTGCTACTTATGTATCTCCATTCCTGGGAAGACTGGATGATATTTCTATGCCTGGCATTGATTTAATCGAAGAGATTACAGATATTTTCTCTGTACATGATATCCAGACAGAAATTATCGCAGCAAGCGTAAGAAATCCGATCCATGTAATCGACTGTGCGAGAGCTGGTGCTGATATCGCTACTGTACCATATAAGGTATTAGAGCAGATGACCAGGCATCCTTTGACCGAACAGGGCATTGAGAAGTTCAAAGCTGATTATGAGGCTGTTTTTGGAAAATAAAAATAAGGGGCTTTGAGGCAATGTTATTTAGTTAGCATCAACCTGTTAAATTAAGGGGTAAATCCACGGATTTGCCCCTTAAATCATTGACAAAATTCGGGGGGGGGGGTATAATTATACATATAATAATTAGATATATCTACGACGATTGGAGCACAGATTTTTATTGTGGGAGCTTCAAACAGTGGGGGTAATAGTGATGAAATGGATTAAAGCCTTGATAGAAAGTGAGCGTGGCATAGATTATTCAAAAGAAAATGCAACGATTGTAAAATACTGGTGTCCGATGACATTGGTTATAAATATTTGTATTTTGATAATAAGCATACATTATTTGGTTATCTATAAAAAGGCGACCCCGATATATAATGAGATAAAATCGCTAACGTATATAGCTATTACGCTCATAGAGATGATAGCGAGTATTTTCGTTGGGAAATCAGTAATACATGAAAACGAGAAATTATTTGATATATTTTTGAGGATTTATATCCTTGGAGGTTCAGTGCTGTCTTGTCTGAATTTTATATCTACTGGCGTGTATACATATTTCGTCGGAGTGCTGGTTACCATTATGCCATTGATTTTTTCACTAAAAAAGCATATGATTGACCTCGCCTGGCTAATCATAAGCTTCTTTGCGGTAGCAGAAATATGCCTGAAGGATGCCACTAGTATTGTAAAAATGGATATCACGATGTCTATGCTTGGTTTGACATGGGGACTTTTGATTGGAATATTCATTCGAAATTATAATTATCTAGAATTGGCAAAGGCAAAAATGGAACTGGAAAGAGTTAATAAAGCAGATGCTTTAACAGGAATTGGTAACAGATTGAGTTATGAGATAGTGAGAGAAAAGGTAAATGCTGAAGATGGGCATATTGCAGTTTTGTACGCAGACATTAATAATTTGAAATATGTTAATGATAAATACGGTCATGCAGCGGGTGACGAATTGATAAAGACAGTTGCTGGTGTTCTGCAATCCACCTTAAATGAAAGATTTTCCTTGCACAGGATAGGAGGAGATGAATTTGTAGGTATTTCCAGAAATAGAATTACCTTCGATGTAATAGAAGTATCCTTAAGCAAGCTTAAAAACAAAAAGACAAAAGATGGGTTTGATTGCGACATCGCGATTGGATATGCTTCTTCAAATGAATTCCCGGAAATGAAAGTACCAGAGCTAGAGAAAATTGCGGAACAACGGATGTATAAGCATAAAACCCAGTATTATTTAGAAAAGGGGATAGAAAGGCGAAAAGCTGAAAGACGTGAATGAACTTAATGCAAAATAAAAGTAAAATATAAATAGATTGTTCTCTTCTGAGGATGGTCTATTTTTGTTTTATGGGAAAAATTCAAGAGGTGGCAGATTGCTGCATAATTTTTGTTTACTTTTTAGAAAAATAATGATAAAATTGATTTGTATTATGAGGATTTTTGTGAAATTATAATAAAGATAGATGTAAGGAGGCAGTTTCATGATTTCAAACCAGATACTTCAAAGTACAATAGAAGGTTTAAAGGCAATTACAAGAATTGACATATGCATAATGGATACAGAGGGAAAGATTCTTGCCTCTACAACAACTGGTGTAGAGGAATATGAGGAGGCTGTGCTTGCCTTTGTAAATTCTCCGGCAGACAGCCAGGCTTTGCAGGGCTTCCAGTTCTTCAAGGTATTTGATGAGCACCAGCTGGAGTATATTATTCTGGCAGAGGGCGACAGTGATGATGTATATATGGTAGGAAAGATTGCATCCTTCCAGATTCAGAATCTCTTAGTTGCTTATAAAGAGAGATATGATAAGGATAACTTTATCAAGAACCTTCTGTTAGATAACCTTCTTCTGGTAGATATTTACAATCGTGCCAAGAAGCTCCATATTGAAACGGATGTCCGTCGTGTGGTATATATTATTGAGACAAAGAATGAAAAGGATACGAATGCTTTAGAGACGGTACGCAGCTTATTTACCGGTAAAACCAAGGATTTCATTACTGCGGTAGATGAAAAGAACATTATCCTGGTTAAGGAGCTTAAGCCAAATGAGACCTATGACGACCTGGAGAAGACAGCGAAGGTCGTACTGGATATGCTGAATACGGAGGCTATGACACAGGTGCATATCGCTTATGGTACGATTATTAATGAGATTAAGGATGTATCCCGTTCTTACAAGGAAGCAAAGATGGCTCTGGATGTAGGAAAGATTTTCTACAGCGAGAGAAATATTGTGGCTTACAGTAATCTTGGTATTGGACGTTTGATTTATCAGCTTCCTATGCCACTTTGCAAGATGTTTATCCGTGAGATTTTTGATGGAAAGTCACCGGATGATTTTGATGAGGAGACACTGGCTACTATTAATAAGTTCTTTGAGAATAATCTGAATGTGTCTGAGACCTCCAGACAGCTGTATATTCACCGTAATACCCTGGTATACCGTCTGGACAAGCTACAGAAGAGTACTAACCTTGACCTGCGTGTATTTGAAGATGCGATTACCTTTAAGATTGCACTGATGGTAGTAAAATATATGAAGTATATGGAGTCTCTGGAGTACTAAAAGAGAGGAAGTAAAGCATGGCTTATATGGAAGAGAATCCAATTATAACATTAGAACATGTATCGAAGACATATCCTGCGGGGACGAAGGCTTTGCAGGATTTGTCTTTAACTATACATAAGGGAGAATTTGTATTTATTGTCGGAAGCAGCGGCTCTGGCAAGTCTACGCTGATAAAGCTTCTGCTAAAGGAAATCGAGCCGACCTCAGGAAAAATAGAGGTAAACGGTCAGGAGCTTACAACGATGAAGCACAAGCAGGTGGCGAAGTACCGCCGTAAGCTGGGCGTTGTGTTTCAGGATTTTCGCCTGTTAAAGGACAGAAATGTATTTGAGAATGTAGCTTTTGCTCTGCGAGTAGTGGGAAAGTCGAATTATGCGATACGACGCCAGGTGCCTGCTATTTTAACGATAATGGGGTTGGGTGACAAATATGCATCTCTTCCGAGACAGTTGTCGGGAGGCGAGCAGCAGAGAGTGGCATTGGCGAGAGCTTTGGTCAACAAGCCGCCGATTTTGTTAGCTGATGAGCCTACCGGTAATCTGGACCCGAAGAATTCATGGGAGATTATGAAGCTTTTGGATGAGATAAATAAAAAAGGAACTACTGTAGTAGTAGTGACTCATAACAGTGAAATCGTAGATGCGATGCAGAAAAGGGTTATTACTATGAAAAAGGGCGTTATGATAAGTGACGAGCAAAAAGGTGGATACAGCTATGACAAACATTAGTACATTTTTTTACAGCATTAAGCAGGGAGTTAAGAATATCCATCGGAACCGTATGTTTTCTCTGGCGTCCATGGGTACAATAACTGCCTGCCTTTTTATGTTTGGTATTTTTTATTTTCTTCTGGCTAATTTTCAGTTTATGATAAAAAATGCAGAAAGCTCTGTGGGTGTGACGGTTTTCTTTGACGAAGGTGTGGAACAGGCCGGTATAGACACCATTGGAGATATGCTGGCAGCACGGCCAGAGGTAGAAAAGATAGAGTTTGTTTCTGCAGAGGAAGCGTGGGAACGCTTTAAGGAGACTAATTTTCAGGGAGAGGAGAACCTGGAGGAGTCCTTTGGTGAGGACAATCCTCTGGCAGATTCTGCTTCTTATGAGATTTATATGAATGATATTTCCAAGCAGTCGGAATTTGTAAAATATGCAAGAGGGATTGAGGGTGTGCGGCAGGTCAACAGCTCCGATACGACAGCGGATAGCTTGTCAAGCTTCAACATTCTGGTGGGATATATTTCGGCAGCTATTATCATTATCCTTTTGGCAGTAGCGGTTTTTTTGATTAGCACAACAGTTGCGACTGGTATTTCTGTCAGAAAGGATGAAATTTCGATTATGAGGCTTATCGGGGCGACGGACTATTTTATCCGGGCACCATTTATCGTTGAGGGTATCCTGATTGGTCTTACAGGGGCGGCGGCACCGCTGATTGTATTGTATTTTATTTATAATAAGGTGATTTATTATGTACAGGATAAGTTTGGTATTTTATCCAATATTCTGACTTTCCTGGATGTGGATGTAATATTTAAGAATCTGATACCGATTTCCCTAGGGATTGGTGTTGGTATTGGTTTTATCGGAAGCTATCTGACGGTGAGAAAGCACCTTCGGGTATAGGAAGGAGGAATTGGGATGAAGAGGCTTAAAAGGCTGTGTATCTGGACTCTGGTAGGAGCTCTTGTGCTGGGAAGTGCAGGGAAGATTTACGCTGCCGGAAGTATTTCAGATGCAAAGTCTGCGAAGGCAGAGTTAGAAAAGAAAAAGAAGGAAACCAAGGAAAAAATTACAGCCCTGGAAAAGGAAAAGGGCAATATCCTGGTTTATGTGGAAAAGCTGGACAAGCAGCTGGATGAGCTGCAGAATGAAATAGATGAAACGAATGTAAAGCTTAAAAAGACAGAAAAAAACCTGGAAAAAACGAGGCAGGAGCTTTTAGCGGCTAAGGAACAGGAAGAGAAGCAGTATGAGACAATGAAGCTCCGCATAAAATATATGTATGAAAACGGAAGTACAGATTATCTGGACCTTCTTATCCGGGCGGATAGCTTTGCTGATTTTTTAAACCGGACCGAGTATATTGCTAAAATTTCCGAGTATGATAAGAAGCTTTACGAAAAGCATAGGGAAATGAAGGAGCAAGTAGAACAAAAGAAAGCTTCTCTGGAGGAAAAACTGGATGAGCTGGAGAACCTAAAGGCAGAGCTTGCCTATGAGGAGGAGACAGTAAATAAGCTTCGTGAGGATAAGCAGGATGAGATTGAAAAATACGAGAATAATATTGATGCGGCCTCGGAAGAGGTAAAGAAATACAATGAGCAGATTGAAAAGCAGGAGCAGCTGATTGAGGAGCTTTTAGAGGCTGAAAGAAAGCGAATTGAAGAAGAGGAACGTCGGAAACGGGAGGAGGCTGCCAACAATGGTGGTGGCAACATAATCGTAGACAATACGACAGATGGATTCCGCTGGCCATTGAATGTTCCGGGGCGGATTTCCTCTTACTTTGGAAACAGAGAATCGCCGACAGCTGGTGCCAGCAGCTATCATAAGGGAATCGATATTGCTGTCCCTGTAGGTACGGATATTGTAGCTTCGGCAGCAGGAACCGTAGTGGTTTCCAGCTATTCTTCCTCTGCGGGCAACTATATCATGCTCTATCATGGAAACAGCACCTATACTGTATATATGCATTGCTCCAGATTAAATGTCAGTGTAAATGACCAGGTAAGTAAGGGGCAAAAAATTGCAGAGGCAGGTTCTACCGGTATTTCTACCGGTTCTCATCTGCATTTTGGTATTTCTGTAAACGGAGCCTATCAGAATCCGTTGAATTATGTAAGTCAGTAAGTTTGGAGGCAGTAAGCAATGAAAAAAGGAACGATGTCAGGCTTTGCCGGTGGTGTTGCTGTATCAGCGGTACTGGTTGCAGGCATGCTTCTCACAGGAAATATGAGCCTGAACCTGTCAGGTGACCAGTCGCAGGTGATACAGAAGATAGGTATTCTGGAAAAATACATAGATGCCTATTATTTGGAAGAGGTTGATGAAAGCCAGTATGCAGACGGTATTTACAAGGGACTGGTTGATAGTCTGGGTGACAAATATGCAGAATATTATACCGAAGAGGAATACCAGGAGCTTATGGAAGCAACCAGCGGAAAATATTGTGGTATTGGTGCTCAGGTGATGCAGAATCAGGAGAGCGGAGTTATCTCTATTGTCCTTCCCTTTGAGGGAAGTCCGGCAGCAGAAGCAGGACTTTTACCGGGGGATATCGTTTATAAGGTAGCCGGTGAAGAGGTTACTGGTGAGGATTTGACCGCTGTTGTGGCAAAGATGAAGGGTGAGGACGGAACCACCGTAGAGATGCAGATCTACCGTGATAATGAGTATATTGATGTGACAGTGGAACGCCGGGAAATCGAGGTGCCTACTGTCAGTCATGAGCTGCTGGACAAAAAAATCGGTTATATTGCTGTATCCTCCTTTGATGAGGTGACCGGCAAGCAGTTTCGGGAAGCCTTAGAGGAGCTGGAGAACCAGGGAGAAAAGGCACTGATTATTGATTTAAGAAATAATGGTGGTGGCCGCCTGGACGTCTGCGTTGATATGCTTGACAGGATGCTTCCTGAGGGTACCATTGTCAGCACTAAGACGAAAGCAGGCGTAGGTGAAACCTATACTTCTACCGATAAGGAAGCTTTTGATAAGCCTCTGGTTATACTAATCAACGAAAATAGTGCCAGTGCTTCTGAGGTCTTTATGGGTGCTATCCGTGACTACGGACTTGGCAAGCTCGTAGGCACTAAGAGCTTCGGCAAGGGCATTGTACAGTCTATTTTTGATTTAAAGGATGGCACAGCAGTGAAGTTTACAACCTCCGAATATTTTTCTCCAAAAGGAAATAACATTCATGGCAGCGGTTTTGAGCCAGATGTGAAGGTGGAGCTTGATAAGGAACTCAAGACCATGATTTCTATCCCGAAGGATAAGGATAACCAGCTTAAAAAGGCAATCGAGGTGCTGGAGGAGATGTTATAGATTTTGGTTTATTGCATTGAAATAATTTAATATTGTAATTTCTTTTATACAGCAGACGGGTTCTGCAAAGTTTTGCTTGCGATAGCTCGCTCCTTCTCAACTTCTCCTAAGATGTTCTATATAAAATCTCAGGAAAGCCTTCGATTTTAAGAACATCTAAGGAGCGATTTTCGAACTCACTTCCGCAATATCGCAAGCAAAATCTTTGCAGAACCTGTCTGGTATCAAAGAACTTACATTTACCAAAATCTTTCAATGCAAAAATCAAAATTTCTAATACACCACGCAAAAGCCTAGCCTGGTAAAAGCATTTACCCTACTTTAGTTTTACCAGACTAATGGACTTATGGGGTGATTGAAAATTTTGGATTGTAGATTTTGTGAAATTCGGGAGACGAAAAAAGAGTGTTGGTATTATAGCGAATAAGCTATACGGAAAAGGGCTGATAATTCTTAAAAATGCATAGCCTACAGAGGCAAAAAACACGGAGGTTTTTTGAGCGGACTTGAGACAGGAGGTCGAATGTCCGCGTACTCGTCACCTGTAGTAAATGATATGCATTTTTCTAGAATTATCGCTCTTTGTAGTCCTAGCTTAAGAGCTATAATACCAACACTCTTTTCGTTTCTTGAAAATCGAAACAAATCTACAAACCAAAATTTATCTCTTCCCTAAAGTCACCGTTACCTTCATTTCCTTATCATCAGCCCTTGAGGTACGGTAAATGGAAAGAGTGATACTGTCCTTTGGGCGATGGCTGGAAATCAGGTTATTAAACATAGTTACACCAGTGATATCATAGTCATCTACCTGGAGTATGACGTCACCGGATTTAAGACCAGCATCTAAGGCTGGGGAATTATTGTTTACGGTAGAGATATAAATGCCATTTTCTATGGAGATAGATTCCTTGTATTCGGAAGGAATATCATTAACGATAACACCAAGACTGGCCCGGGATTCGTTATTTACCAGCTTTTCAATCAAAGGCTTCAGCCGGGAAATACCGATGGCGGTACAAAAATCCGTATTTTTATCTTCACTGTGAGTGATGATACCAAGAACCTTACCCTCCAGATCTACAATCGCACCTTCTCCAGTCTCAGCAGATAGCATAGAGGTATAAAACAGCTCCAGCTTGTTATCTGTGATATAGCGGTCAATGGAGTAGCTGGAAACCATACCAAAGTCCATGGAATAGACCTGGCCGTTTGGGCTGCCAAGAGCCAGAACCGGAGTACCCGGCTTGGCGTAATAGGAATCACCCAAAACAACAGGCTCCAGATTTTTACGGATGGAAGAAGGAATATCAGTGAGGGCAATAGATAAAACAGCAAGGTTTGTTTCCTTGTCATAGCCACTCAGTTGGGCTTCTACGGTGGTACCATTGGAAAAGGTAATCTGGATGCTGCTGGCATCGGAAATCCGGTTGTAGGCAGATAAAAGAAACAGGCTGGTATCCGTTTTGGCAATCATCAGACCGCTGGTGGCATCCTTAAGCTCTGATGGATTGTCAAACCAGTCAACACCCTTCATCACGCTGGAAACTGTGACAACAGAGCGATTAAAGGCTACAGCAGCGTCGGATAAAAGGCTGTAGAATTCCTCCACCTGCTCCATGTCAAGCTCCGGGAACTTAACTTCTACAGGCTCTGGTGCCGGTGTAGCAGAAGGTGTGGGTGTCGGCGTAGCCGGGGCTTTGGTTTCCTCTGTAAAGGAAACAGAAGTATTTTTATCTCCTGTTAAAGCCTCAAAATAAGGCCTGGAAAGCGTAAAAACAAAGCTGCCTATCACTCCAAAGACAACAGCACAGATAGCGGCAGTGCCTGTAGCGTGAAACAGCTTTTTTCTTTTGTTTTTTTTATTTGGAACAATCTGTTCCTTAATAAAGGAATGATTATCTGCCATACAATATCCTCTCAAAAGCGTAATTGTAATGTAGTTATATTTTACCATGTATTTATGAACAATATATGAATGAATTGTAAACATGCCAACGTTGCTTTTTTTCCCTGTTTGGAGTAAAATAAATTTGGTATGGACAGAGATTGAAAAAGTATGTGATAGAAATGAGGAGAACATGAACGAAAAGGCATTAAAAACATTAGAATATAACAAAATTATTGATAAGCTGGTGGCTTTTGCTGGCTCAGAACTGGGAAGAGAGAGGTGTAAAAAGCTTCTTCCGATGACGGACATTGGTGAAATCCGTCGCAACCAGCAGGAGACCAGTGATGCTTTGACACGGGTTTTAAGGAAGGGTAGCTTGTCCTTTTCCGGTTTAAGGGATATCCGTGCCTCGATTATGCGTCTAGAGGTAGGCGGCGTACTCGGTATGGGCGAGCTTTTACAGGTAAGCTCCGTACTAAATGTAGCTCTTCGGGTAAAATCCTATGGAAGAAGTGAAGGAAGCGAGGAGGAGACTGCCATAGACAGCCTGAGAGAGCGTTTCTCTCTTTTGGAGCCTTTGTCACCTTTAAATAACGAGATTAAACGCTGTATTTTATCAGAGGAAGAGATGAGTGATGATGCAAGCCCAACACTCAGGCATATCCGCCGCTCTATCAAGCTGACGAATGACAGGGTGAGAGAGCAGCTGAATACGATTGTCAATGCCAGCAGCAACCAGACCATGCTGCAGGAAAATATCGTGACGATGCGGAATGGCAGATACTGTCTGCCGATAAAGGCGGAGTATAAGAGCCAGTTTAATGGCATGGTTCATGACCAATCCTCCTCTGGCTCCACTCTGTTTATTGAACCGATGGCTGTGGTAAAGCTCAATAACGAGCTGCGGGAGCTGGCTGTAAAGGAAAATGATGAGATAGAACGGATTTTAGCAGAGCTTAGTAACCAGGCAGGAGAGTATTGCCAAGAATTAAAAGACGATATAACTATTTTGGCAGAGCTTGACTTTATTTTTGCAAAGGCTTCTTTATCAAAAGGGATGCGGGCTTCCGAGCCAGTATTCAACGATAAGGGCTATATTAATATAAAAAAGGGACGGCATCCTTTGATTGACAATAAAAAGGTAGTTCCGATTGATATCCATATGGGAAAGGATTTTAATCTTTTGATTGTAACGGGACCGAATACTGGCGGCAAGACCGTTTCCCTGAAAACAGTAGGACTCTTTACCCTGATGGGGCAGGCGGGGCTTCATATTCCTGCCTTTGATGGCTCAGAGCTGGGGGTTTTTGAGGAGGTCTATGCAGATATTGGAGATGAGCAGAGCATTGAGCAGAGCTTAAGTACCTTTTCTTCTCACATGGTAAATACGGTTTCGATTATCAAGGAGGCCAATTACCGCTCTTTGGTGCTTTTTGATGAGCTGGGAGCTGGTACTGACCCGACGGAGGGGGCTGCTCTGGCAATGTCGATTCTTTCTTATCTCCACAAGAAGCAGATACGGACCATGGCAACGACCCATTACAGCGAGCTGAAGATTTTTGCCCTGTCGACGGAGGGTGTGGAGAATGCCTGCTGCGAATTTGATGTAGAGACGCTGCGGCCGACCTACAGGCTTTTGATTGGTATTCCGGGAAAGAGTAATGCCTTTGCGATTTCCAGTAAGCTGGGGCTGCCAGATTATATTATTACGGATGCGAAGGAGCGGATTGGTGAGAAGGAGCAGAGCTTTGAGGATGTGATTTCAGACCTGGAAAAGAGCCGGGTAACGATGGAGAAGGACCAGGAGGAGATTGCCCGTTATAAGGAAGAGGTAGAGCGGCTCAAGAAGAAGCTGGAGCAGAAGAATGAGCGGATTGACGAGGCTAAGGAAAAGATTCTGAGGCGAGCCAATGAGGAAGCCAGAGAGATTATCCAGGAGGCCAAGGATTTTGCTGACGAGTCCATTCGAAAGTACAACAAGTGGATGAAGGATGGCTCCATGAACAGGGAAATGGAGAAGCAAAGAAGCGAGCTTCGGGATAAGCTTAATAGTACAGAGTCTAAGCTGGCTTTGAAAGGGCAAAAGGCGAAGAAGCAGCATAAGGCCAGTGATTTTAAGATTGGTGATGCGGTGCGTGTCCTCAGTATGAACTTAAATGGGACAGTCAGCAGTTTGCCAAATGATAAGGGCGATTTATTTGTCCAGATGGGAATTCTTCGCTCCCAGGTCAATATTAAGGATTTGGAGCTGATAGATGAACCGGTAATTACAGGACCAAATATGAAAAAGACCGGAAGTGGTCAGATTAAGATGGCAAAGACTGCCTATATCAGTCCGGAGCTCAATTTGATTGGAAAACTGGTGGATGAGGCACTGCCGATTCTTGATAAGTACCTGGATGATGCATATCTGGCTCACCTGCCACAGGTGACGATTATTCACGGGCGTGGAACAGGAGCCCTTAGAAATGCAGTACACAATCATCTGAAGAAAACGAGATATGTAAAAAGCTACCGGGTAGGCGGTTTTGGTGAGGGCGACCATGGGGTAACTATTGTAGAATTTAAGTAAAGGGAGGGACTATGGAGAAGCAGAAAATATTAATTGTAGATGATGACCAGAATATTGCAGAGCTGGTGTCTTTGTATCTGGTAAAGGAGTGCTTTGAGACTAGGATTGTAAATGATGGAGAAGAAGCATTAAAGGAATTCAAAGAATATAATCCAAATTTAATTTTGCTTGATTTGATGCTTCCGGGCATTGATGGCTATGAGGTCTGCCGGGAGATACGAAAGACCTCTAAGGTGCCGATTATCATGCTTTCTGCAAAAGGGGAGGTTTTTGATGAGGTACTTGGACTGGAGCTTGGAGCCGATGACTATATGATAAAGCCCTTTGACTCCAAAAAGCTGGTAGCCCGGGTCAAGGCTGTACTCCGCCGCTTTCCTACGGCTCCGGCAGCAGAGAAGCCGAAACCGACCGGCGACTATGTGGAATATACGGATTTGATTATTAATCAGTCCAACTATTCCGTTACCTACATGGGAGAAAACATTGAGATGCCGCCAAAGGAGCTGGAGCTATTTTATTTCCTGGCATCTCATCCAAATCAGGTGTTTACCAGAGAGCAGCTTTTGGACCATATCTGGGGCTATGAGTACATTGGCGATACCAGAACGGTGGATGTACACATTAAGCGCTTGCGGGAAAAGATAAAGAACCATGCAGAGTGGGGCCTTGCTACGGTATGGGGAATTGGCTACAAATTCGAAGTAAAGAAATGAGGTAGAGCATGAAACGAAGCCTTCTGGTCAAGTTTGTGGTATGCTATCTTTTCATGGGCATATCCATATTTACAATACTGAATACCTTTGGAATCAACCGAATTCAGCATAGCCTGGTGGAAAATAAAAAGGATGTGATCTATGAAGAGGCGGGAATTATTTCTTCAGAATATATGAATAACTATTATATGGACCAGCTGTCTTTAGGAAGCTTAAGGATACAGCTTGGTACGATAGACACTTTTTTAAATGCCCGAATCTGGATTGTCCAGACAGATGGTACAGTGATTTTGGACACCCGAGATTCGTCTATCGTGCGAAATCAGGTAAATATCAACGAATTAAATCCAGATTTTCTTGAGAATACTTTTTCTGAAGACAATAGTTTTCCAAAGATATTCAGCGAAAAGATGTTGAGTGTGGTATACCCGGTTACGACGAATTATCAGATTAAGGGCTTCATTGTACTGCATACACCACTCGCAGCGATTGCAAGTGAGAGTATTTACTATACGGATATTATTAATATCTGTTTTCTTATTTTTATGGTGCTGATGCTTTTTGTGATGGCATATCTTTTCTATGTTACCGTAGTACCCCTTCATAGCATTGCTAAGGCAGCGAAGGAGTACAGCGATGGGAACTTTGATTATCCACTGGAAATCGGTTCCCATGATGAGTATAGAACTCTGGCTGGCTCTGTTTCCTATATGGCTGGCGAAATCAAGAGCCTAGACGATTACCAGAAGAAATTTGTAGCAAATATTTCCCATGATTTCCGTTCACCATTGACCTCTATCAAGGGTTATGCTGAGGCTATTTTAGATGGTACCATACCTGTGGAAATGCAGGGAAAATACCTGGAAATCATATTGTTTGAAACAGAGCGTCTGACGAAGCTTACAACGAATCTTTTGGAACTGAACCGTTTTGAAAATAAAGGAGTGCTTTTAGATATAACAACCTTTGATATTAATCAGGTAATAAAAAAGACGGCTGAAAGCTTTGAAGGTAGCTGTCTTAAGAAAAATATAAGCATAGAGCTGGTATTTTTAGAAAGAGAAACCTACGTATCGGCGGATATGGGGAAAATCCAGCAGGTGCTTTACAATCTTTTAGATAATGCCATTAAATTCAGCCACCATGATTCTGAAATCTGTGTACGGACAGAGGAGAAGGGAGAAAAGGTGCTGGTTTCCGTAAAGGATTATGGTATTGGTATTCCAAAGGAGAGCCAGAAGAAGGTATGGGAGCGGTTTTATAAGACCGATGCTTCCAGAGGAAAGGATAAAAAGGGAACTGGACTGGGACTTTCGATTACCCGGGAAATTATCAGTGTCCATAATGAAAATATTAATTTAATCAGTACCGAGGGCATTGGAAGTGAATTTATCTTTTCTCTTCCAAGAGTAGAGCCGGAGGAAGCTTAGGAGGAAAAGTAATGCGATTTTTAAGTGATTTGAGAGAGGGAGATATGGTTTCGGAAACCTATCTGTGCAAGACAAAAAATGTGCAGAAAACCAAGATGGGAAAGAGCTATTATTCCCTTCTTTTACAGGATAAAAGTGGAACTGTGGATGCAAAGGTGTGGGAGCTTACGAATGCAATCGAGCATTTTGAGCAGATGGATTATATTCATGTGGAAGGTCAGGTGACCAGCTTCCAGGGGGCATTGCAGATGAATATCCGCAGAATCCGGGTGGCCCAGGAGGGAGAGTTTGACCCGGCAGATTATATGCCGACCTCCAAGTATGATATTGAGGAAATGTACCGGGAGCTTATGGGATATTTATCAACAGTGCAGGAGCCACATTTAAAACGGTTGATTGACGGCTATTTCGTAGATAACAAGGAATTTATCAGGGTATTTAAGAAACACTCAGCAGCAAAAAGTGTACACCACGGTTTTATTGGCGGACTTTTGGAGCATACTTTGAGTGTTGTGCGATTCTGTAACTATATGGCAGGAGCTTACACAATATTAAATCGTGATTTACTTTTGACGGCTGCAGCCTTTCATGATATAGGAAAGGTCTGGGAAATCTCAGATTTCCCAGAAAATGATTATACCGACGATGGGCAGCTTTTAGGACATATTTTCCTGGGAGCGGAGTTAATCGGTAATGCAGTCCGGGCGATACCAGGTTTTCCGAAAAAGCTGGCTTCAGAACTTCGCCATTGTATCTTAGCCCATCATGGTGAGCTGGAGTACGGTTCTCCAAAGAAACCGGCAATTGCTGAGGCACTGGCCCTTAATTTCGCTGATAGTGCCGATGCCAAGATGCAGACTCTGCTAGAGATATTTGAATCAGGTGAAAATCAGAATAATAATGACTGGCTGGGCTATAACCGGCTGTTTGAGTCCAATATCAGAAGGACAAGTATTTGAAAAGGGATCAGAAAATATGCATAAAATTGAGAAGAATGATGAGCTGGAACTAATCATTGAAGATATTACTGCCGAGGGTGAGGGTGTCGGACGTGCTGATGGCCTGGCTCTCTTTGTAAAGGATGCGATTACCGGTGACCGGGTGCGGGTCAAGGTAATGAAGATGAAGAAAAGCTATGGCTATGCCAGACTTTTAGAAATCCTGGAGCCATCTCCTGCCCGGGCAGAGCCAGTGTGCCCGGTTGCCCGTCAATGCGGCGGCTGCCAGCTGCAGCATATGAAGTATGAGGAGCAGCTAAAATATAAAGAAAACAAGGTGCGAGGCTGTCTTGAACGAATCGGCGGTATTCATCTGCCAGAGGCAGTCTTTGAACCGATTATTGGTATGGAGGAGCCTTTTTATTATCGGAATAAGGCTCAGTTTCCGGTAGGACGGAATAAGGAAGGACATCTGGTGACGGGCTTTTATGCAAGCAGAACTCATTCGATTATAGATACCTCCCACTGCTATATCCAGGCAAAGGCAAACGAACAGCTTTTAAACGAGGTATGGGCCTTTTTGGAGGAGGAGCACATCGAGCCTTATAATGAAGAGACACATCAGGGGCTGGTTCGTCATATCCTGACTCGGGTAGGCTTTGTTACCGGTGAAATCATGGTTTGCCTGATTATAAATGGAGAAGAGCTGCCGGCCTCTGAAAAATTGGTGGAGCGGCTGAAAAAAATAGAAGGCATGACAAGCATCTGTCTGAATATCAATAGAGAAAAAACCAACGTAATTCTTGGCAATCAGGTAAAGGTGCTCTGGGGGCAGGGCTATATCACTGATTACATCGGTGATATCAAATACCAGATTTCCCCACTTTCCTTCTACCAAGTAAATCCTGTCCAGACCCGCCATCTCTATGAAACAGCTCTGGAATATGCCGGGCTGACAGGTAACGAGGTAGTCTGGGACCTCTACTGCGGCATCGGAACGATTTCTCTTTTCCTTGCCCAGCGGGCAAAGCAGGTCTACGGCGTGGAAATCGTCCCACAGGCCATCGCGGATGCGAAAAAGAATGCTGAAATTAATAGCATTGAAAATGTGGAATTCTTTGTCGGGGCTGCTGAGGAGGTACTTCCTCAGAAATACGCCCAAAGCAATGGTGCTATGCGTGCCCAGGTCATTGTCGTTGACCCACCGCGGAAGGGCTGCGATGAAAAGCTCCTGGAAACCATTGTGCAGATGGAGCCGGAGCGAGTGATCTATGTCAGCTGCGACCCAGCTACCCTGGCTAGGGACTTGAAGTATCTGACAGAGCAGGGGTATGAGGTGAAACGGGTGAGACCGTGCGATATGTTTGGAAATAGTGTGCATGTCGAGACATGCGTCCTTTTAACCCACAAAAAATGTGATGACTTTAGTGTTAAGATAGAAGT